>JAEUKJ010000498.1 GCA_016792665.1 Deltaproteobacteria bacterium
CTGAATGACACGCTGGGCGCCAGCGGGCGCGGTCTCGTCTTCCTGCGTGTCGAGGCCCAGAAGAACGGCGACTCCGACGAGCCTCCGACCGCGCAAGCCCTCATCCAGGTCACCGAGCTCGGCCTCACCGTCAAGAGCGGCCCGCGCGACACGCTCGTGTGGGTGACCTCGCTCATCGACAGGAAGCCGCTCTCGGGCGTGAAGGTCGAGGCACTGGACGCCAAAGGCCAGGTCCGCTGGACGGCCGAGACCGACGAGCGCGGCATGGCCACCGGCGCCGGCTCGGCCGAGCCGACCGCGGAGGGAGCAGCCCGCGTCATCGTCGTGTCGCGTGGCGAGGACCTCGCCTTCCTCGACCTCGCCGACTGGCGCACCCGCTCGGAGGCCTACCAGTTCGGCCTCCCGCATGGCTGGGACAGCAAGGCCGAGGAGCTCCGCGGCCTGGTCTTCACCGAGCGCGGCGTCTACCGCGCTGGCGAGACCGTGCACGTGAAGGGCTACCTCCGCATCGATCGCGACAAGCGCCTCGAGCTCGCCACCCAGAAGACCGTCGACGTGCGCGTGGTGAACCCGATGGGCGACCGCGCGTCGGCACAGACCATCGCACTCGGCGAGGTCGGCGACTTCGAGCTCGACGTCGCGCTGCCCGACACCGCGCCGCTCGGCTCCTGGCGCATCGAGGCCTCCTTGAGCGAAGGGCAGACCACGCTGAGCGGCGCCTTCCGAGTCGAGGCCTATCGTCCCAACACCTTCGAGGTGAAGATCGACACCCTCGAGCAGGCCAGTGCCAACCTCACGGCCTCGGTGTCGGGCCGCTACTACTATGGCGCCCCCATGCCGGGGGCGACGCTGCGCTGGAACGTCGTGCGCGCCGATGCCAACTTCCGCCCGGCGGGCTACGAGGACTACTCCTTCGAGGTTCCCTCCTGGAGCTCCAGCAACTGGGAACCCGAAGGCGAGTCGGTCGCTCCGACTTCGTCCGACGAGACCCAGCTCGACGCCCAGGGCCAGGCCGCCCTGTCCATCGCGCTCGCCCCGCTGCTGGGCCAGACCGTGAACGGCCCGCAGACCCTCACCCTCGAGGCCGAGGTCGCCGACGTCGATCAGCAGGTCGTGTCAAGTCGCCGCTCGGTGCGCGTCGAGTCGTCGGACTTCTACTTCGGCATCAAGACCAGCACGAGCTTCGCCGGCGTCGGTGACCCGGTCGATGTCGACGTGGTTGCCATCCGCCCCGACGGCACCCCGGTCGACCGCGCAACCTTCGACGTGCGCTGGATCCGCCGCACCTGGGAGACCTCGCGCGTGGCCGCGGCCGGCGGTGGCGAGACCTGGGAGAGCAAGGTGCGCGAGGACCTCGAGACCATGACGCCGGGCAAGGTCGAGGGCAAGAACACGTTCAAGGGCCGCTTCAGCGCGGCGAGCTCGGGCCTCTACTGGGTCGAGGTCGAGGGCAAGGACAGCGCGGGACGCGTGGTCAAGGCGCGCAAAGAGGTCTGGGTCTGGGGCGACGGCGCGAGCTGGTCCGCGAGCGACGAAGGCCACGTCGAGATCGTCGCCGAGAAGCCCACCTGGAAGGTCGGCGACACGGCCCGCTTCGTCGTGCAGTCGCCCTTCGCGGCGGGGGCCGAGGCCCTCGTCACCGTCGAGCGCACGGGCGTCCTCTGGAAGACCACGATGCACGTCTCGGGCTCGGCGCCGCTCATCGAGATCCCCGTGACGGCCGACATGCAGCCCAACGCCTACGTCTCGGTCGTGCTCATCGGCAGTGACACGCGCAGCGCCCCTTCGGACCTGCTCGGCGACGCGCGCCTCGGCTACCAGCGCCTGGCCGTCGACACCTCGGACCGCGCGCTGACGGTCACCGTCCTCGCCGATCACCCGAGCTACCTGCCCCGCGACAAGGCGACCATCAAGCTCAAGGTCACCGACGCCGAGGGCCGCCCCGCTCCAGGCTTTGCGACCTTCATGGCGGTCGACGAGGGCGTCCTCTCGCTGACCGGCTACAAGACCCCCGACCCCATCGCGGCGTTCTATGCCGAGCGCCCCCTGTCCATCACCACCACCGAGTCGCGCCGCCAGCTCTGGTCGCGGCTCGTCGCCGAAGCCGGCATGAAGAGCGACTGGGGTGGCGGCGGCGAAGGAGGTGAAGCCTCGAACTATCGCAGCGCCTTTGCCACCACGGCGGCCTTCCTCCCGAAGGTCGAGGTCGGTCCCAGCGGCGAAGCCGAGCTCGCCTTCGACCTGCCCGACAACCTCACGAGCTTCCGCTTGATGGCAGTCGCCGCGACGGTCGACGGTCGCTTCGGCTCGGGCGAGTCGCGCCTCGAGGTCCGAAAGCCCCTCCTGGTGCGCCCGGGTCTGCCGCGCTTCCTCTCGGTCGGCGACTCCTTCGACGCCCGCGCCATCGTGCAGCGCCTGGACCCCGAGCTGCCCGCCGATGTCGAGGTCGACCTCCAGGTCTCGGGCCCCGTCACCCTCACCGGGCCGACCACCCAGCCGCTGCAGGCCACCGCCAAGGCCACCCCGGTCTCGTTCAAGGTGAACGCCACCGGCCCTGGCACCGCGACCTTCGCCTTCCGCGTGAAGCCCAAGGGTGCCGCCGCGAACACGAAGGCGAGCGACGCGGTCGAGGTCCAGATCCCCGTGCACTGGCCCGCCGCCACCCGCTCGGCCTTCGCCACCGGTGTCCTCCCGGCCGCCACCAGCACGACCCAGAGCGAGCTGCGCATCCCTGAGTGGGTGCGCGAAGACGTCGGCGGCATCGACATCACGCTCACGGCCTCGCGGCTCGGCGACCTCCTTCCCGGGCTCGAGTACCTCGTCGAGTACCCACACGGCTGCGTCGAGCAGACCACCGGCGGCACCCTGCCACTGCTGGCGCTGCGCGAGCTCCAGGGCGGCTTCGCCCTCCCCGGCATCGACAAGGACGCCGTCCTCAAGCGCGCCCAGGCCGGCATCGATCGCCTGCGCATGATGCAGACCTGGACGGGTGGCATCGGCTACTGGCCGGGCGAGACCGCGCCGCACCCCTGGGGCTCGGCCTATGCCGGCCTGGCCCTGGTGCGCGCCTCGAAGATGGAAGGCCTCGAGGTCTCCCCCGCGGCGCTCGAGCGCCTGCTCGCCTACCTTCGCGACATCCTGCGCGACCAGGCCGCCGCCGCGCGCGACGAGTGGCACTCCGAGATCGAGGTCGTCAAGCCCTTCGCGGCCTACGTCCTGGCGCTGGCCGGCACCCCCGAGCCGAGCTACCACGCGAGCCTCTTCCAGGGTCGCGACAAGCTCCCCGACTTCGGCAAGCTGCTGCTCGCCCTCGCCATCGACGCCGCCAAGGGCGACCGCCAGATGGCGCTGACCCTGCTCGACGACGTGCTGAAGACCGTCAAGGTCGACGGCGAGAGCGCGCGCCTCATCCGTGACAACAACCGCTACTGGTCCTCGACCATGGACTCCGACGTGCGCTCGATGGCGCTCGCGGCGATCGCCCTCGAGACCCTGCGCCCTGGCGACGCCCTCCTGCCGAAGCTCCAGAAGGGCCTCCTCGACGCGCGTCAGGGCGGCCACTGGGGCACCACCCAGGACAACGCCTTCGCGATCCTCGCCCTCGCCCACACCTTCCTCCGCACCGAGAAGCCCGGGGCGACCTTCACCGCCAAGGTCGACGTCGACGGCCAGACCTGGCTCGAGCAAGCCATGCGCGCCGACGACCCTGCCCCGGTCACCGTGCACCTGCCCATGCAGGTCGTGCGACAGTTCGCGGGCAAGACCATGACGCTCCGCCGCACCGGCGACGAGGCGCCCGTCTACTGGACGATGCGCTTCGACTACGCCCCTGCCGAGGTCCAGCGTCGCCCGATCGGCCACGGCCTGCGCGTCGAGCGCCGCTACCTCTTCGCCAACGGCGAGCGCGCCGGCCAGCCGCTCACCGAGGTCAAGGCCGGTGACCTCGTGCGCGTCGAGGTCACGGTCGAAGCCAACGAGCCGCGCCGCTACGTCGCCGTCGAGGACCCGCTCCCGGCCACCCTCGAGCCCGTGACGCTCGACTTCGCGACGACCTCGGCGGCCCTCGGCGCGCTCGCCCAGGGCGCCTCGCGCGACGGCTGGGACGCCTCCGCCTACAACCGGGTCGAACAGCGCGACGACCGCGTCGCCCTCTTCTCGGACGTGATGGACGCGGGTCGACACACCCACGTCTACCTCGCCCGCGCGACCTCGGTCGGTGCCTTCACCGCGCCCGCCGCCCGCGCGTACGAGATGTACCACCCCGAGGTCTACGGGCAGTCCGAGGCGCTCGACCTGAGCGTGAAGCCCGCGCTGTGACCTCGCGCGCCCGCCTGCGGAAGATCCTCTTCCGCGTGACCCTC
>JAEUKJ010000504.1 GCA_016792665.1 Deltaproteobacteria bacterium
GGCGAGGCGCGAGCGACGGCCGAGGTGTTCGAAGGACCGATCGTAGCCCAGCGCCGCGAGCTCGGCGCCGAGCGCGGGGTCGAAGGCGCCGTCGGTGGCGGCTTGGATCTCCAACGCGCGTCGGGTCACGGCCCCGAGCACTGGACAGGTCACCTGGCGCTCACGGTTCAGACGCGAGAGCGTCGAGCTTGGCTTGAAGCGGGACAGGCGGTCTTCGAGGTCACTGACCAGGGTCTCGGCCGACGCGAGGAGGTCGGGGCGATCACAGTGGATCCACCACGCGGTGCCCATGGCCCTGAAGGAGGTCGCGATCATGACGCCCTCGAGCGGCGCACGACCACCACCCGCTGCCTGCCACGAGGCGCAGGGACGAGCGCGGCCGAGGGTGCGGTCGCGACGGTCGGGACCGCGGCGGGCGCGAGCCGGATCGGACCGGGCGCCACGTCCGTGTGCGGCCCCGCGGAGGAGAGTCGCGGGAGAGAGGTGTCGACCTGGACGACGACGAGCATCGCGCCGGAGAGAACCAGCGCCGAGGTCGCAACCACCGAGAGGTCGACGAGGCGGGCGCGCAGGCTGGCGGACGACTCAGTCATCGTCGCCCTCGTGCTCGCGGTCTTCGTGATCCTCGTGGCGGTCTCGGTCGTCGCGGCCGCGGTCGTCGCGATCGCCGCGCGGAGCGGGAGCATCGACGTAGACGACCTCGGGCTGGGCGGCCAGCGCGGGAGAGGTCGCCTGGGGCGTTGCGGCCCCGGGGGAGGTGGGCAGGTCCGTGGCAGTCACCAAGCGACCGTCGGCGGGGGCCGCGAGCGACTGGGCCGCCGGGTCGGAGGCCGCCTGGTCGCGGCTCCCGAAGAGGCCGGCAGTGGTGCCGACGATGGCGACGAGGGCCGCCGCGACGGCGAGCCCGGTGATGGCGTAGGCGAGGGCGATGGATCGATTCAAGGGAACCTCCAGGTTGCGCAGTGACTGTAGTGCGCGAACATTAGAGGCTCATGGGAGCCGACTTAGACCTCTCCCAAGGTGTCGTCGATCTCGACCTCGGCGCGCGGCAGGGCGCGGATGGACAGCGTAACGCGGAGGCCACCGAGCGGTGAGGCGCCGAGCGCGCAGTCGCCGCCGTGGCGCCGCGCGACCTCGCGTGCCAGCGGGAGTCCCAGGCCGAGGCCCGAGCGGTCCCGACGGCGCGCGTCGTGACCACGGGTGAAGCGGTCGAACAGCACCGCGCGCTCGGCCTCCGGGACGCCAGGCCCGGCGTCGTCGACGATGAACGAGACCTGGCCCTCCTGGCGCACGACCCGCATGACGACCTCGCCGCCCGGGGCGTGGCGCGCCGCGTTGCGGAGGAGGTTCGAGAGCGCGACCTCGAGCAGGGCGCGGTGACCGTCTATCTCGGAGTCATCGTCCACCTCGAGGCGCGCCCGGCAGCCCGCGAGCGCGAGCCCCCGCTCCTCTTGACGGAGAGCTCCGACGGCGAGCTCGGTGGCGCGGAGTCGCTCGCGACCGTGGTCGATCTGCCCGGCGTCGATGCGCGCCAACGCGGTCAGACCCTCGACGAGGTGGCGGAGCCGCGTGACCTCCTCACGGGTGGACTCCAGCGTCGACCGATACTCGGCGGCCTCGCGCGGCACCCGCAGCGCCACGTCGAGCTCGCCCAGCATGGTGGTGACCGGCGTACGCAGCTCGTGCGCGGCCTCGGCGGTGAAGCGGGCCTGGGTCTCGTGCGAAGCCTGGAGGCGGTCGAGGAGCGCGTTCATCGCGGCGACCAGCGCGCGGACCTCGACCGGGCCGGCCTCGGTGAGGCGTGCTCCCTGGCCGTGACCGAGGACGGCGGCGGCCTCGTCGCGGGCGCGGTCCAGGGGCCGGAACGCGCGGCGCACCGAGCGCCCCTGCAAGAGCATGGCGACGACCGCGGCGAGCGCCGCGATGGCACTGTAGACCAGCGCGAAGGGGCCGACGCTGTCGCCCAGCGTCACCCGCGGGGCGGCGGCGACCGCCAGGCCGTGGGACTCTCCATCGGGTCTCTCGACCTCGAAGGGGAGGAGCACGATGCGCTGGTCGCGGTCGTCGGGGCCGCGGTGGTCGAAGAAGAGGGGCCTCTCGCCGGAGAGCGCTCGACGCATCGCCTCGCCCGGGACACGCGGGTCCTCCGGGCGCGCGAGCCAAGCTTCGATGGGCGAGCGGGTGTGCTCGACCTGGACGGCGACCTCGACCTCGGGGTGGGCGTGGCCCAACGCCGCGGCCAGGAGAGCCTGGTCGAGGGCCCCGACCGCGCGCGTGTGCAAGACGACGCCGGTGCCGACGCCGACCACGACCAGCGCGCCGATGAGGATCGCCGCGCCACTGACGGCGACCTGACGGGCGACGGAGCTACTCACGGCGGGCTTCGAGCTGGGCCATCATCGCGCCTGCGCTTCGAGGACGTAGCCCGCGCCTCGCACGGTGTGGATGAGCGGCGTGTCGAAGCCCTTGTCGATCTTGGCGCGGAGGTAGCTGACGTAGACGTCGACGACGTTGGTGCGCGGGTCGTGGGTGGTGCCCCAGACGGCGTCGAGGATGCGGGTGCGCGAGAGCACGTGTCCGCGGTGCTCGGCGAAGTAGCGGAGCAACGCGAACTCCTGGGCGGTCAGCGGGATCTCGCGTCCCGCGCGGAAGGCGCGATGGGCGGCGATGTCGATCGAGAGGTCAGCGATCTCGATGCGGTCGGCGAGCGGGGTGCGGCGCGTGACGGCGGCGATGCGCGCCAGCAGTTCCTCGAACTCGAAGGGCTTGACCAGGTAGTCGTCGGCACCCCCGTAGAGGCCTTCGACCCGCTCCTCGATGCGGTCCCGGGCGGTGAGGCAGATGGCGGGCGTGCGCGCCCCCTGACGCCTCAGCTCGCGCACCACCGCCAGCCCGTCGCCATCGGGTAGCATGCGGTCGACGAGGAGGAGGTCATAGGCTTCGACGGCGACCGCGAGGCGCGCGGCCGCGAGGTCGGTGACGACGTCGACGCGATGGCCCTCGCCCGTCAGGCCACGGTCGAGGAAGCCGGCAATCTTGGGCTCGTCTTCGACCACCAGGATGCGCATGCGCATGAGGGTAGCACCGGGTCGAGGTCGACGCAGTCGAGAAATCGTCAGCCGACGCCCCTGGCCCACGCCAAGGCCTCGACCGCTCGGCTACCCTCGCTCACCGGCCGGTCACCTCGATTTCCGACCGGCGACTTGTCGGATGCCCCAGGATGGGCCAGATTTTCTGCGGGTGCGCGTCCGAGTCCCAGCGCTGGGACTCCGGAGTCCCAGCGGTTTTTTTGTCGAGTCCCAGCGCTCGCGACACGGGCGCATGGAGACCCAGGATGCAGGGGGAAGCGATGGGGAAGTCAGTCATCGAGCAGAGCAACGCAGGGAGAGTCGTCGTCGCGGGTCGAGATGCGATGTCCGCCGCGCACGCGCGCGCCGAGGAGCTCCTGGCAAAGGCCCTGGCCTTGCGCGAGCGCATCTCGCGGGACTTCTGGGATCTGGGCCGGGTGCTGGTCTTGCTGCGTGACGAGAAGATGCACGTGCCGCTGGGCTACGATCGCTTCGACGCCATGGTGGATGCCCGCCTCGGCCTGCCGCGCACATTGGCCTGGAAGCTCATCAGCGTTGCCGAGGGGCTGCCCAGGACGGACGCCGCGCGGCTCGGCCAGGAGCGCGCTTACGCCGTGGTGGCCCTTGCGCGGATCATCCCGGAGGTCGAGAGCCCCACGGAGCTGCTGGGGCGCGAGGACATCATCGCCGGGGTGCCGCTGGCCGAGGCATCGCTGCGCGACCTGCAGAGCGCGGTACGGGCGGCCCGGCCCAAGGTGGTCAGCACGCTCGCCAAGCGGCAGGCCGCGCGCGAGCTGAAGGCCCTCTTGAAGACCGCACAGGATCGGTTGGCTCCCCTCGGGATCCCACGGGCCCGCACGGCCATTGCCGGAGAAGAGGTGGTCGTTCGCCTGCCTCTGGACCTGGCCAGGCGACTCTTTGGACGTTCCTGACCCTCGCGGACGGCCCGGGCGGATAATCACCACCCGGCGATGGCGAGTCACCCGCGGCGATTCAGCACGTACGCGGCGAGCTCGACCCCGGGGAAGGTAAGGTCGCCCTCGGGGGCCCGGACGTAGCCGCGGCGCTCGTACATCGTGCGGACGCCCGTCGCCTGCTGGCGCACGTGCAGGCTCACGCGCTCGACTCCCATGGCCCAGGCCTCGGCCTCGGCCGCGTCGAGCAGTGGCTGGCTGAGGCCGTGGCCGAACCACTTCGGGGCCACCGCGAGCTGGCGCAGGTCCGCCGTGTCGGGAAGCCAGGTCTCGTTGTGCGGGGTGCCGGGCGGATACACGAGGACCGTCCCGACGACCTCGCCATCGAGCTCGGCCACCAGCACGACGCCTTCCTCGCGCTTGGTGCGGCAGTCGGAGAGCTCCTTGCGCCGGTCCTCTCCGTATGTCACCCACGGGAGCTCGCGCGCGTAGGCCGTGAGGAACGAGTCGATGAGCAGCGGCCCCAGGACCTCGTCGTCACGAGGTTCGGCGCGGCGGATATGCAGCCTGCTACGCGGTGATTCGGTCATCGGGGGCCTCGCGGCATCGATGGAATCTGGGGCATCGATTGCATCGATTGCATCGATTGCATCGATTGCATCGATTGCATCTTGGGGGCATGGAGGGGTCGACCGGCGGGTCCGATCGCCTCGCGCCGGTTTTCCCTCCAAGTCACTTCCGACGTCAAACCCACCCGGACTGAGCCTCGCTCACCGGCGGTCGCCTCCGCGTCCGAGCGGCTCTACGCGTCGGCTCCCCGAGGATGTCCGGCGCGCTTGCACGTACGCCTGCGCCGTCAGATGCGGCGGAGCGCCCCCTGGAGGTGCTGGATGAACGCGCGCGCGGCCTGGGTCGGGCACCGCCCGGCGGGGTAGACGCGTGCACAGGTGCTGCACCGTCCCGCTGCTGGCGCGACGCGACGGCCGGGCCCATGGTGGGCAGCACGGAGGTCGCGATGCGAAGCGAGACGAGGCGAGCGGGAGTCGGCGTGGTGTTGTGGGCGATGGCAGGTGCGCTGGCAGGGTGCCAGGCGACAGCGGGGACGCGGGATGCGAGCGAGGAGACGGTCATGAAGGGAGACAAGCGGGTGCTGGTGGTGATGACGAGCCATGACGCGCTCGGGACGACGGGTAAGAAGACGGGGGCCTTCGCGGCGGAGGTCGCCCACCCGGTCGACGTCTTCGTGCGGCACGGCTACACGGTCGACTTCGCATCGATCCGCGGCGGAGTCGTGCCGCTCGACGGAGTCGAGACCGACGACGCCAGCGTGAAGGCCTTCCTCGCGGACGCGACGCTACAGGCACGGCTCCACACGGCCGGTGTGGCCGAGGCGATGGTCGAGGTCGTGGGGCATTGATCGCGCGAGGTCAGCCCGCGCTCAGAGGACGGTCACGCCGTCCATGCCGAGGTGGTGCACGAGCTCACGCACGACGAGCAACACCGCCGCGGCCTCGGAGCCAGGAGGCAACGCTGCGGCCGCGCCGGGGCGACCCTCGGCGGCGGCGGCGAGGTGCGTGAAGTGGTCTTCCAGCACCGCGCGCGAGCAGCTCGGCGCGAGGCGATCGGCCCAGGCCCCGAGCGCGGGTCCCGCGAGGGCGAGCGAGCCGGCCGGCCCGACCGCCGGGGCCATACGCATGATCTCGTCCTCGCTGACGTCGATCGCGCGCTCGAGCTCGACCGGCGCCGGAGGGTCACGACGAAAGAGGCGAGCGATCGCCTTCGGCCCGACGGCAAGCCCTTCGAACGTGCCCGAAGCCGGAGGGCGAGCGATGAGGACGCGCTCGGGCTCGAACCAGGCGAGCGCGGCAGAGCCCGCGGCGGCGTCGAGAGCCGCGAGCAGCGCGGGCGGGAGGCGGTCTTGCGGCTCGGGCATCGAG
>JAEUKJ010000509.1 GCA_016792665.1 Deltaproteobacteria bacterium
GCGGCGTTCAGCACCAGCGCGGGGCGCGTCGCGTCGAGCAGCGCCTCGATGGAGGCCGGGTCGGTGAGGTCGAGCTCGCGTCGTGTCGGCGTCAGGACGGGGCCGAGCGGGGCCGCGCGTGCGAGCAGCTCGCGCCCGAGCTGGCCCGTGGCGCCAAGCAGCAGGACGGACCGGCTCATGCCGGCGCGCCCGGGTGGAGGGGCGGTCCGTTCATGCTCCGTCCCAGACCGGCAGCGCGTCGTCCGGGAGGTCGGCGAGGCGCGGGGCGCGGGCGTCGAGGTCGGAGAGGCGCGGGGGCTCGGTGGGCAAGATCGGCCACGCGAGGGCGAGGGCCGGGTCGCTCCAGAGGATGCGGCGCTCGGCGGCCTCGACGCGCGGCGTCGTGCACTTGTAGATGACGACGGTCTGGTCATGGACGGCGAGGAAGCCATGCGCGAAGCCGGGCGGGATCCAGAGCTGCGGGCCTGCCGCGTCGACTTTCACGGTGAGGCCCACGCCAAAGGTCGGCGAGCCGCGGCGCACGTCGACAACCGCGTCCAGGATGGCGCCGCTGAGCACCGTGAGGAGCTTGCCCTGCGGGTGCGGCCACTGGAAGTGCAGGCCGCGCAGGACGCCGCGGTGCGAGACCGAGGCGTTGTCCTGCACGAAGGGGCCGAGCGTGGGGACGGCGGGTGCGAGGTTGTGAGAGTGACTCTCACGCCAGGTCTCGACGAAGGACCCGCGCGCGTCGACGAAGCGGCGCGGCTGGATGGCCAGGACCTCCGGCAGTGCGAGCCGCGTGACGCCCAGCGTGGGCGTGCTCACGGGTGGCCCTCGGCAGCCAGGAGCGCCAGGTAGCGGCCGTAGGGCGAGGCCCCGAGCGCGGCAGCGAGGCGCGCCAGCTGCGCGGCGTCGATCCACCCCTGGCGGAAGGCGACCTCTTCGGGCGAGGCGATGATGAGCCCCTGGCGTCGCTGTAGCGTCGCGACGAAGTGGCCGGCCTCGAGGAGGGCGTCGTGGGTCCCGGTGTCGAGCCACGCGAAGCCGCGGCCGAGGCGCACGAGCTCGAGCTCGTCGCGTTCGAGGTAGCGCGCGTTGAGGTCGGTGATCTCGAGCTCGCCGCGCGCGGATGGCGTGAGCGTGCGCGCGAGGGCGGGGGCATGCCGGTCGTAGAAATAGAGGCCCGTCACCGCCCAGCACGCGGCCGGGTTGGCGACGTGGTTGGGCTTCTCGACGAGGCTCGTGATGCGTCCGTGGCCGTCGACCTCGGCGACGCCGTAGCGCTCGGGGTCGCTCACGCGGGTGCCGAAGATCGTCGCGCCGGGCGTGGTGGCGGCGCGCGTGACGGCGGCGCGCAGGACCTCGACCAGGCCGTGCCCATAGAAGAGGTTGTCGCCCAGGACGAGGGCCGCGGGGTGCCCGGCGAGGAAGGGCTCGGCGATGATGAGGGCCTGGGCGATGCCGTCCGGGCGCGGCTGGACGGCGTAGTCGAGGGTCAGGCCCCAGGGCGTGCCGTCGCCCAGGACGGCCTCGAAGGCGGGGCGGTCGGCGGGCGTGGTGATGATGAGGATGTCGCGGATCCCGGCGAGCATGAGCGTGCTCAGCGGGTGGTAGATCATCGGCTTGTCGTAGACCGGCAAGAGCTGCTTCGACACGGCGCGCGTGAGCGGCCAGAGGCGCGTGCCGGTGCCGCCAGCCAGGAGGATGCCCTTCACTCGGGGGACGCGCGGGCTCGCGGTCATGGTCGATCCTTCGTCACGGTGCGGACCCAGTCCGCGTTGGCGAGGAACCAGCGCACCGTCGCCTCGAGGCCGGCCGCGAAGTCGACCTCGGGAGCCCAGCCGAGGTCGCGCTGGAGCTTGCTGGGGTCCAGCGCATAGCGGCGGTCGTGGCCGGGGCGGTCCGCGACGTGGGTCACGAGGCGCGCGTAGGGGCCGGCCGGGTCGGGGCGCAGGTCGTCCAGGATCGCGCAGATCTGGTGGACCAGGGTGAGGTTCGCGTGCTCCTGGCCGGCGCCGATGGCGTAGGTCTCGCCGGGGCGGCCATGGGTCATGACGCGGGTGAGCGCCCGGGCGTGGTCGTCGACGTGGAGCCAGTCACGCACGTGCAGTCCGTCGCCGTAGACGGGGATCGGTTGGGCGGCGAGCGCGCGCTGGAGCGTCAGCGGGATGAGCTTGTCGGGGAGGTGGTAGGGGCCGTAGTTGTTCGTGGAGGAGGTGACGATGACCGGCAGGCCGAAGGTGTGGTGCCAGGCGCGGGCGAGGTGGTCGGCGCCGGCCTTGCTGGCCGAGTACGGCGAGCTCGGGCGATAGGGGCTCGCCTCGTCGAAGCGCGCGTCGGTGTCGAGGGTGAGCGCGCCGAAGACCTCGTCGGTCGAGACGTGCACCACGCGGAAGGCGTCGCGGCGCGCGGCGGCCCCGGCCGCGTCGAACGTGTCGCCGAGCGCGTCGCCAAGGGCGTCGAAATAACGGCGTACCTCCTGCAGCACCGTGAAGGTGCCGACGAGGTTCGTCTGGATGAAGGCCGCGGGTGCGTCGATCGAGCGGTCGACGTGCGACTCGGCTGCGAGGTGGAAGACGCCGTCGGGGCGGTAGCGCGCGAAGAGCTCGGCGAGCGCGGGGGCGTCGCAGATGTCGACGCGATGGAAGTGGTGGCGCGGGTCGTCCGCGACGGGACCGAGGGAGGCGAGATGCCCCGCGTAGGTGAGCTTGTCGACGTTGACGACGCGGACGTCGTGCGTGGGGTCGCCGAGGAGGCGACGCACCAGGGCCGACCCGATGAAGCCGGCGCCTCCGGTCACGAGCCAGGTGCGGGTCATGGTTGTGCCTCGCGCGGTCGTGCGACGACGACGAACTGCACGGCGAAGAGGGTGTCGACGCGGCGGGCGACGGCCGTGGCCCAGCGCTGGGTGCGACGATAGCCGAGGACGCGCGCGACTGGGCGGAGAGAGCGCTGGGGCAGGGCGAGGACGGGGTCGATGCTCTGCACGACGAGGCCGTGGTCCTCGAAGAGGGCGACGATGTCGCGGCGCGTGAAGAAGCGGAGGTGGGTGCGGTCGAGGATGCCGTAGTCCTCGTAGTCGAAGCGGCCGCGGAGCAGCATCGAGCGGATGGTGTAGTGGGCGACGTTCGGGATGGAGGCGACGACCACGCCGTCGCTGGCGAGGACCGTGAGGGCGTGGGTCAGCGCGCGCTCGGGGTGGACGAGGTGCTCGAGGACGTCGCCGAAGACGACTGCGTCGTAGGGGCCGTCGAGGTGCGACCAGGCGGCCGGGTCTTCGGCCGAGCCCTCGTGCACGGTGCGGCAGTGGGCGCGGGCGAGGGCGGCGTCGGCGGGCGCGAGCTCGAGGCCATCGACCCAGCGTGCGCCGGCGTGGAGGGCGGCCTGGGCGAGGTAGCCGGAGGCGCAGCCGACGTCGAGGACGCGCGCGGCCTGAGGGAGGCGGGCGAGCAGCAGACGGTGCGAGTCCCCGAGCCCGTGCTGGAGGGCCTGGTCGTGATAGATCGATGGCATCCAAATCCTCGCGGGCGCCCTGGCGGCGGCCTCACTCGCGAGAGCGCCACACCCGCATGCGGCGCCCTCGACTCTGAAGGAGCACCCCAGGGCTAGCCCACTGTGGGCGCCACGGCAAGCGGTGGGGCGCGGGTCGGAGCGTCAGGCTTCGCAACGCTCGGGGTGGGTCGGGTGCCGCGATGCGTGGCCCCTCGACCCGGCGATTGAATTCGCGTAGTCGTGGCAGGATGGTCATGGCGCGAGGGCTCGAGAGCGTGCACGAGAGCGCGGTGTCGTACGTTTCGAGGGGGCTACGCTGGTCGCGGCGCATCGTCGCGGGCGCGTTCGAGCGCGCGCTGGAGCCGCGCCCGGAGGGGCCGTCGCGCTTCGACGTAGGCAGGTTCGCGGGGCATGTGGTGCGCGAGGTGCGAGAGCGGCTGGGGCAGCGCACGCCGGTGCTCGCGACCCTCCCGGCTGCGTGCCTGCCGCGTGGCGATCGGCCCTTCGTGTTGCACCTCATCGACTCGGTCGGGATGGGCGGGTCGCAGAAGATCATCTTCGATCTGTTGCGCGGGCTCGGGGACCGCTGGGACATGGAGGTCGTCGCGCGCGACGTCGACACGCGCCTCCACTTCGGCGACGCCCCGTTGCGGGTCGCGGCGAGCGCGGCGGCGTTGGAGGCGCTTGGGCGAGGGCGGCGACCCGACGTCGTGCACGTCCACTACTGGGGCAACGCGCGCTGGCTCGGGGCCGCGTTGGAGGCGATCCTGGCGGGGCACCCCGGGGCGCCGGTGTTGATGAACATGAACAGCCCGGCACCGATGTGGGAGCACCCCGCCGTGTCGCACGTGGCCTATGTCAGCGAGTATCTGCGGGCGTATGCGCCGACGCGGCGACCGTCGTCCATCGTCTATCCCGGGGTCGATGTCGCGACGTATCGACCGCGCGCCGAGGTCCGTCGGGACGAGCGCGACGAGACGGTGGGGCTCGTCTATCGGCTGGAGAACGACAAGCTCGCGGCGGATACGATCGACGTGTTGATCGCGCTCGCGCGGCTGCGACCTCGGGCCCGCATCGTCATCATCGGCGAGGGGACCCACTTCGAGCACTTCGTGCGGCAGACGCGGGTGCACGGTGTGCGCGACCGCTTCCACTTCGCGGGGCTCGTCTCGTACGAAGACCTGCCGGCCCACTACGATCGCTTCACGCTGTTCCTGGCGCCGGTCCACACCGAGTCGTACGGGCTCGTCGTGCCGTATGCGATGGCCAAGGCGATCCCGGTGTGCGGCTATCGGGTCGGGGCCCTGGAAGAGCTCATCGGCCACGGCGAGGGGCTGGTCGAGACGCCGCAGGCCCTGGCCGCGCTTGCCGCGCGCGTGTTGGCCGAGCCCGAGCGTCAGGCGGCGTTGGCCGCGGGGAGTCGCGAGCGGGTGTCCGAGCGCTTCTCGCTGGAGGCCATGCTCGAGGGCTACGGCGGCCTCTATACGGGGCTCGCTACGCGCTGAGCGGCGGCAGGAGGGCGACCAGCTCGACCTCGACCGCGTCCCGGCCGAGGGTGGTCGTGAAGACGTCGCCGAGCTCGGCGCCGAGGAGGCCCTTGGCGAGTGGCGCGAGCCAGCTCAGCGGCTCGTGGGCCCCGGGGTCGTGGCTCGCATCGCGGAGGTCGACCTCGTCGACGCCGACGATCCGGAAGCGGCGGGTCTGCTCGGCGCCGTCGCGCAGGGCAGTGACGAGGACCTCGACGCGGTCTCCGAAGCGGACGCGCAGGTCGCTGGGATCGGGATCCGGGGTGACGACCTGGGCGCGCTCGAGACGCGTGGCGAGTGCGTTTGCGGCGGCGGTGTCGCCGGCCTCGACGAGGGCTTTGACCTTCGCGTGCAGGCGGGCCAGGCCGTCGGGCGTGACGAGGTTCGGGGTGCCGGCGGGGAGGGCGCCGAGCGTGGTCGGGGGCGGCGGTGGTGGGCCGTCGTCGACCTCTTTCGTGAACGCGCGGCTCATGCGGGAGACCGCGGGGGCTGCGTCGTCCAGAGCGCGGTCATTGCCCGGCGGACGCGCGTGCCGAGGCGCGGCATCAACCCTCTGCCCAGCGCACGCCAAGGTCGAGATCGACCTCGTCGAACGGCGGCAGACGACCCGCCTGGTCACCTTCGATATCGTACCTCTTGTCCCGTGCCTTGCGAATCGCGACCATGCCTTCATCCTAGCAGCCTGGGGCCGCACGGGGGAAGGGCGGGCGTCGGGCATGGACCTTCTTCGCTGAGGTCGTGACGCACACAAGGACAGCGCGGCTCCGATCCCGAAGACTCAGCGGCCGGAGAGGACGAAGACAACCGCCAGCCCGTAGTGGGTCTGAGTGTCCACGTACTCGCCGGGGCCACTGCCCGCGACGCCCTCGAGGCCGAGGCCAACCCGCAGTGCATCGGCGACCACCCAGTCCTTGCCGATCACGATCTCTCCGCCAAAGCCGATCGTGTGGGACGGCGCGCCGTCCGGGTCGGAGTCCCACAGACTGAATGCAAAACCGAGCGACAACGAGAGGTAGACCCCTGCTGCCTCGAACGGGCCAGGCCACAGCGTCACGCCGAGACCCAGGGTCGCGAATGAGGTCTCGTTGTGGCCGAAGGGGTGGTCATCGATGAAGAAGGACCCCGCGAACGTGGCGTGCAGCGCCGCCGTGCGCGAGACCTTGGCGCCCAGCGCGAGCGAGCCCGTGAGGGTGGGGGCCTGATCGTCCACGAGCGCTGCATCTGCCCCGAGCGAGCCGTACCCGATCCCGACGCCGAGCCGATAGAAGAGCCCCTGGTCCGAGTCGCCAGGGGCGGCGTGTGCCGGGGCGCTGGCACCGAACAAGTAGATCGCGCTCGCGCCGATGAGCGCGGCGCGCGCAGACAAAGAGCGGAGATGCGCGTGCGTGGGCCTGGTTGGTCGGGACTGCATGCGCGAGAGCGTACCACGTCGGGCACAAGTCGAAGGCGTGGGGCGTGGATGACCCTAGGGCAGCCTGGCTCCGCCAGGCCCTCGGCGGGGATCGCCCAGGGCAGCCTGG
>JAEUKJ010000524.1 GCA_016792665.1 Deltaproteobacteria bacterium
TGCCGGTCGCGGCCGAGCCGCTCATCAATGGAGCGCCGCCGCCCGACCCGGATGACCCGACGGCGACGACCTATCCGGCGGGCGCGTGGGAGATGAACTACTACGCCGATGGCCTGGTCGGCGGGAACATCCGTTGGGAGATCGACAACACGGCGTTGGTCGTCTGGTCCCTGTGCGACCACGCGCGCTACCTGAGCCCAACACCCGAGGATGGCGCGAGCGAGAGCCCACGCGCCGCGCACGAGGCTGCGATCTTCCCGCACGTGCGCGCCGCGACCGATCTGCTCGCGCGCTGGCGCGACCCGGCGACCGGCCTCCAGGCCCCGGCCAGCGAGGACGACAACGCCGCCTACACCCAGACCCTGCACGGGGCGATCACGACCTGGGCCGCCCTGGATGCGGCTGCGAAGCTCGCCGCCGCGCGCCCCGACCTCGACACGACCCAGCGCGGCGCGGTCTGGTCCGCGCGGGCTGATGGGCTGCGCCAGGCGATCTTGACCCACCTCGTCGACGACAGCACGCACCGCTTCCGCGAAGGCCTCGACGAGGCCCAGAACCCCGGCAACGCCGCCGGCGGACCGTCGGCCTGGGCGCTCTGGCCGGCCCGCTTCCTGCGCGCCGACGTCCCGGCCGAGGCTGAGTTGCGAAACGCAACCGAGGCCTGGCTCCTCGACCTGGCCGAAGCGCGCCTCGATCCCGCCAACGGAGGCTCGGCCTACGTCGCCAAGCTGCTGGTGGCCGTCGCGCTATCGACCACCGACCCGGCGCGCAAGGCCCGCGCCGAGGCGCTGCTGGAGCGCCTCGCGACCACCACGTCGAGCCCCGACACGCGCGTCTTCGGCGAGGTCTTCGCCGGGATCGACACCAACGCCGACGGCACAGCCGACGCGTTCTCGCCGCGCGTCGCGAACCCGCACGTGTGGGCCGGCACGCTGGTCTATCTGTCGGCGATGGCGCTCGAGGCGCCCGAGCGCTTCACCGATCCCCTCGCCGCGCCCCCGTCTGTCGAGACCGAGGGCGGAGGCTGCACCCTCACGCGCGAGACGCTCTGGTCGCTGCTCGCGCTCGCGCTGATCGCCATCGGGCGAGGCCGGCGACGAGCCACACGCTGAGGCCTACGAGCCGCAGGCTCATCGGGTCGCCGCCCTGGCACCCACGCGTGCTGTCGCCTTCCATGTGCGGATCGGGGTCGGGCTGTTCCCACGGGGGCAGCACCGGACCGCACGCGGCCTCGCTCGCCTGGCACGCCGCGCACGAATCATCCGGGCACGCCAGCGGCGGGTCGGCAGGGTTCCCCAGGTCGAGCTTGGCCGATGCAAACGCGATGCGCCCACGTGTGACGAATGCGTAGAGCTCGAACTCCAGGGTCGGGTCCGTCACGGTCATTTCTGCGCGCAAGGGCACGTGGGTCTCGCCCGGGAGGGTGCCCCAGTACGAGAAGCCGTTGCCACCCTGGCTGCCCGGCACGCGGACGTTGAAGATGTAGGACCGAAGCGGCCCGCGCTCGAACCCTTCGAGGGTGATCTGTCCGTACAGGGCCCGAGTGATCTGCGAGGACTCGGGCCCGAAGCAGAAGGCCCCTGGCCAGCCCTCACAAGGCGCACACGGGTTGCCGTCGGGGCACGAGCGCGCGGTGGAGAACGACCACGGTTGCAAGGACGGGCTCTGGAAGCTGGCGTCGATCGAGATCCTGGGAATCGGGGGCGGCTCCGCCTCGACCGTAAAGGCCAAGGTGTCCTCGAATGCGATGGCCCACGACTCGTATCCCTGGGCGGCGCAGACCTCCCGCATCGGTGGCGCGCCGACCGCGATCTCGGCCGCATAGGCCCCTGGGGCGAGCGGCGCAAGCGGCTCCCACCAGAGATCACGCTCGTGCGGAAAGCCCTCGGCGAACACGTCGGGGAAGGCGTCCTCCCAGCGGATCTGGCCAGCGTGAGCCTGCCCCGAGCTGTCCTTCACGACGACCTGGATGTCGGAGGGCTCGAGGCGAGGCTCGTCGTACGGATAGGGGAGGAGGCTCCGCCGATCCAATCGCAACGGCAGTAGCACGCCCGAGCTCGGGGTCACGCGCGGCACGAGCCAACTCCCCGCTTCATCACGCTGCCACCACCCGCACTTCGGCACCGTATAATCACCTGGCGACGTCGTCTCCCCGAGCAACAAGACCAAGACGATGGATGACCACATATCTCCTCCTCAACGAAGCAATCAGGCCCGCCTCGCGACCTGCGAGCGCGACCCGGAGACGACGCTAGCGGGTCGCGGCAGACGTTTCGATCCGAAACGTCGGCGCGGGTGTCGACGCCACGACCTCGACCGGAAGCAGCCCGTCGGCAGGGCCGGGCGAGCGATCGCCCCAACACGACCCAGATCACGCTGACGTTTCCGACTTCTTTAGGTTTCTTGCCGGCCCTCGGGTGGACGCGATCGGCCTTTTCGGCGACCTTCGAGTCCGCGCGCTCGCGCCCTCCGTCACATCCCCCGACGACTCTCCCACACGCGGCTACGGCCCGAGGAACCTGCCATGCTTTCTCTCAAGAAGATCTTCGCGCTCGCTTCGACCCTCTTCGCGCTCGGCTGCGGTGGTGGCTCGCCGATGTGGGGCGCCCCGCCTCCCGGTGGCGGCTGGGGCGGCAACGTGCCGGGTGCCCCGCAGGCCGAGGCCGAGGCCAAGTGCGACCCCAAGGGGTGCAGCGACTTCTGCATGAACATGCGCTGCATGGACGGCAGCGTCGGCCCCGACGAGTGCATCGCGAAGTGTCAGTCGCGCTGTGGCGACGGCTACTTCGAGGAGCAGGACGCCGGCGTCATGAAGTGCGTCGCGGCCGTCGGCCCCTCGCTCGACTGCGGTTCGGCGCGCACCTGCTGCCGCGAGTACCTCACGAACCAGCTCTGCGAGTGATGCCGCGGCGCGCGCCCCCGAACACGGGCACGTCGCCCGAATCCCGCCCTTGAGCCCACGCGCGCGAAGCCGTATGCACCCCGCATGGTGGACTTCGCTGCGCGTTGGGTCTCGCTCTCGCTCCTCCTCGTGATGCCGCTCGTCGCCGCATGCGGTGACGACACGGGCCAGGCCGGCGACATCGCCGACGGCACCACGCCCGACAGCGACGACGCGATCGACACCCTCGCGCCCGACACCGCCGACGCGATCGACACCCTCGCGCCCGACACGACGGACACGTACGAGTCCGACACCGCCGACGACGCCGACACCATCGACACCGCCGCGCCCGACACCGCCGACGCGCGCGACACGCACGAGCCCGACGACGCCGACACGATCGACACCAACGACGTCGACACCGCCGACACCATCGCGCCCGACACCAGCGACGACGCCGACACCTTCGCGCCCGACACGGCCGACACCACGCCCGACGACACCACCGAGGACACGGCCGACACCACACCCGCCGACACCGCGGACACGACGCTGGTCGACACGACCCCGCCCGACCCGTGCGCCGCGCCCGCGCCGGACTGCACCAGCGGGCTCGGACTCTGCGCCTTCGGCGTGTCGCGCTGCGACTCCCAGACGGGTTGGTCGGCGTGCGATTACGGGGCCGCCCACGAAGACGACGAGCACCTCTGCGACGGCTTCGACAACGACTGCGACGGCACCACCGACGAGGGCTGCGCCTGCCCCGCGCAGGGTGCCTGCGGGGCGCGCACGCTGTCGCGCCTCGACCTCGCCGACGACGCCGGGGCCAACACCTGGGCCATCGAGCAGCGGGCCGGCGGCGACCTCGCGTTTGCGGGCGAGCTCAGCGACGGCGGAGCGCTCATCGGCGTGACGACGCTCGGGGGCGCCCCGGTCTGGCTGCAGGGCTATCGCGGTGGCTCGCGCCCGGTGTTCCGCGACCTCGAGCCCCTCCCCGACGGCGGGCTCATCGCG
>JAEUKJ010000687.1 GCA_016792665.1 Deltaproteobacteria bacterium
CTTGCTCTCAGCTCAACCGGATAAGGTTCTGCCATGCAGATCTTCGATCACAACAGGATCCGCAGAGCAAGCAGGATCGACAGAGACGAGCACTGGGGTTAGAGGTGCTTGTTGGTTCTGATCTCAGGTCACTTCAGGCGCAGCTTCGTGCCTGCCGTGGCGCAGCGATCGCGAACGGTATAGCGCGCGTCGACCCAGCGGTGGTTGCTGTCGAAGTACCCGTCGACGCGATACGGGTCACGCGTGGCGAGCAGGTCGACCTTGGCGATGTCGGTCTGCTTGCCGTACTTGCCGAGGATGTCACAGGCCTGGATGCGCAGCGCGGGGTCGTCGTGCACGAGGTTCTTGCGCGCCATCGGCAGGACCGACTCCCCACAGCCGGCGGTGAAGTGGAAGAATGCTATCTCCGGCAACACGGCCTCGGGGATGGCGCTCTGATGTTGTGCGATGGCTTTGCACTCGGCCTCGCCCTTCTTCGCCCCGAGCCAGGCGGCAAGGCGGCCGGCGGACTTCCTGGCGTCGGGTCGGGTGTAGATCGGCCCGCCGCGTGCGAGCACCTCGACGAAGCGGGCGGCCACGTCGTACTCCGGGTCGATCTTGCTGAGGACGTCGCCGGTGTAGCCCTCGAGCGAACTCATCCGGTCGAACAGCTCGGACCACTGGCCGCAGCTCGCGAACTTCGCGGCCGCGGCCGTGTTGAGCTCGACCTGGCGGGCACGCTCCGACTGCCCGTAGCTGCAGCAGTAGAAGTCCTTGTCGAAGGCCGCGGGGTAGGCCTCGCACGAGCTCGCGAACAGCTCGGCCATCTTGGCCTCGTAGGCTTCTTCGCGGCTGGGCGTGGGGGCCACGGCAGCTTTGCTGGCTGCCGGGGTCTTGCCACCGGGGCTCAGGCCATTGAGCAGGCCACAGCCACCGACACTCAACACCGCCAGGCCCATGCCGAGCGACTTCAAGGCTCGCGATAGTGCAGTCATCGACGTTCTCCGAAAAAAGCTCGGGCCGCGAGCCCTGGACTGGAGGACCCGCGGCCCGCGGCAAGGCGCCCCGGTGCATGCCCGCGGCGAAGTGAGATTCATGGCCCGACGTCAGGCCACGAGAGCGGTGCTCAGAGCGAGAACTTGAAGGTCAGATCGCGGCCGATCTTCCAGACCTGCGCCACCCGCATCGACTTGAGGGCCCAGGTGACCTTGTAGTTCGGGACGTCCTCGGCCTTCTTGATCGGGCCGTACTTCGCGGTGAGCACCTTGATGAGCGCGTCGTAGGCAGCCGCGTCCTTGAGGACCGAGGCATCGAGGGTGAGCGTCACGCTCTTCAGGAAGGTCGGGACCTTCTTGGTCTCCTTGTCCTTCGCGAAGTAGATCTCCATCTTCTTCACGCCCGGCACGCCCTTCACATTGAGCTTGGCGAAGCCGAACTTGCTCGGCTTCTCGGCGCCCTTGAAGACGGCGCCGGCCTCGGCCGGGCTCATGTCCTCGCGCAGTTCCTTGATGTAGGTCGGCGAGGGACCGTCGGCGGCGGTCCCGAAGACCGCGGTCCACGCGGCCTCGTCGAGCTTGGGAGGGGCGGCCAGCGCGCTGCCGGACACGAACACGAGCGCGAGGGTGAGAACAAAACCTGAGGTCTTCGACATGTTGGGGCCTATTGCGTGGGGTTGCAGAGAGTGGGCTGCGGACCATGGACCCGGTCCGAGGGTCTCGTAAACTACAAACGAAGCCCCGTCGCGCCTGCGATGGCCGGTCACGCGGCCGGTATCGGTCGGTGACCCACTTCTTCATTTTTGCCAAGGGGTTGAGCCGCGCACGCATCGGCCCGGTGGTCGCCGCGTCGCGGTGACGAGGTACCCGACGCGATCTATATTTGGCTCCTCAGTTCCATTTGCGCGGCTCGAGCCGCGTCGCTGTGTGCATCGACTTCGACGGAGGTCTGAGGTGGCGGAAGGTGGTGGCGGAATCGATTGGAAGGCACTCTCGGTCGACAAGGCGATCGACGCGGTCCTCATCCCGGTGGGGCTCTTCCTGGCCCTCTGGTTCCAGGGCTGGGTCGACGGCAAGAAAGAGAAGGAGGACTACGCCGCGCTGATCGGCGACTTCCATCGCGAGGTCAGCACCAACAAGGGCAAGCTCGGGGTGCTCGAGAGTGACCTCGGCCCCATCTCGGAGCTCGAGCCCGACAAGGTGCTCGGCCCGTTGCAGGCGAAGTTCGACGAGTTCAAGGCGGACACCGAGCGCCTCTCGTCGCAGTTCGACTGCATCGACCTCTTCTTCGAGCTGTCCCTGAAGGCCCCGAGCCTCGCGGCCACCCCGGCTCTGCCCGCGCCCGCAGCCCCCGCGCCCGCAGCCCCCGCGCCCACGCCCGCGCAGCCCGCGCCTGCCGCTGAAGCCCCGGCCGCTGAAGCCGCACCCGAAGAAGCCCTCCCAGACCGGAAGAGTGCCGAGGCCGCGGCCGACCTCGGCGAGGACCAGGCCGCGCAGCTCGCCGCGTGCAACGCCCTCATGGATGCGGCCGAGAAGGAAAAGCCCAAGCGCTTTCCTGGTGTCGATCTCTCGCCGTTCTACGAATACGTGGTGTGGCAGGTGTACCTGCAGAACGGCATCAAGCTCTTCAAGGACAGCGAGGCCAAGCAGCTGGGCTTGATTCTCGGCGAGGTCTACGCCTCTCAGCGCGAGGTGGAGAAGCGCCTCGAGGAGATCGCCCGGCTCTTCAACGACTCCCTCATGAAGAGCTCGGGCGAGCTCGCCGCGCTCGTGGCCGAAGCGGGCGAGCTGCTCCCCGAGGAACCCTCGGCCGAAGACCTCAAAGAGGCCCAACCACGCATCAAGGAGATGTCGCAGGAAGCCTTCGAGGTCCGCTACGAGATCGAGAACGTCCGGAGCGTCGTCGCCTTGAAGGTGACCCGCCTGAAGGAGTACCTCGTGAAGACCAGCGAGCGGCTCGACCTTGCCGTCAAAGCGCTCGCGACCGAGCAGCTGCGCGTCGGCAAGGCCCCATAGCGCGCTCGCGGGGCCGCGATCGGCGTCCGCGGGGCCGGGATCTCACTCGAGCCACGGGTCGCGCGGGTCGTTCTTCTTCCAGAAGGGGTCGTTCGGGTCGGGCACCGCGACCCAGCCGGGCATGAACATGTTGGCCAGCGTCCAGCGGATCTGGGCCTGCGACATGCCGACGTTCTTCTCGTGGCGGCTCCAGAAGTCGTCCCACCACCCGACCGGCTGGCGCTTGTCGCAGCCCTTGCAGTCGTACTCGGTGGGACGGCCGGTCTCGCCCTGGGTGACGAGGCTCCCGACATACTCGGCGTCTTTCAGGACGCGGTCGATCTGCGACTTCACCTGCGTGAGGTCGGTCTCGCTCACGACCCCGTTCGAAGTCGCCTTGTAGAACTGCACTGTGACGCGCACCGGGAAGCGCTCGTCGCGCTCGATGCCGAGGTTGTCGATCTCGGTGAAGGGCCCCTCGAGCTCGCCGTGCCCGATGACCGCGTTCTCGACGTCGCTACCTTGACCCCGCTCGCCGCCGGCCATCGCGGGCGCGGCCTCCTTCATCATGTCGCCCTCGGCCGGGGAGTTCCGGTACGGGCGCTTCTGCTTGAGCGGCACCTGGATGAGCATCACCATGTTGAGGCCTTCCTCGTCCGCCGCGCTCGCGGACGGCGTCCGGCTCGGGTCGCCTTCGACCTTGAAGTCCGAGAGGCGCTTGCCGGTCAGGCTCGCGCGCTGCCCGTTCTGGTTGAAGAAGAGGCGCTGTCCCCACACGCCGCCGGCCTCGAAGCCGTCGCGCACATTGTCGATGATGGTGGCACTCGTGCCCTCGCGCGTGGCGAGGATGGTGAGGACCGCCGGGTCTTCTCTGACGCTCTGATAGTTGAAGAGGACCGGGTTGAAGGTCGCCTCGCCCGAGCGCGGGATCGGCAGGAAGGCCGCCTGGGCCGACACCAGCGCGTGCGTGTCGCGCGGCGCCAGCAGCGAGTTGCGGCTGCCCTTCCACGAGCGCGAGTCGGTCAGATATTCGCGGATATTGCCGAGATATTCTTTCAGCGTGACCCGTCGCAGGCCGCGTCCATTTTGATTTCCGACCAACAATTGAAAGCGATCGAGCGGCACGTCGCCGGTCACGTCCTCGAAGTTCGGGCTGCGGATGACCGGCATGAGATGCAGGCGCAAGGCGCCCGTGCGCGGGTCCTTCTCCTGCACCTGGATCGTCATGTCGCTGATGTTCGGCCCGACCGAGCTGCCCTTGTAGCGGCCCGCGTCCTCCCAGGTGACATTGACGATATTGAGGCCGCGCGCCTGCGCGAGTCGCTGCGCCTCGGCGTCCGAGACCATGTTCTCGGTGGCCGTCAGCACATTCGTATAGGTCGGGATGGGGCTCCGCGCGAGGGCCTGCGGCGCGAGTGCCGGCAGGATCGAGGTCGCGCCGAGGGCGAGGAACGAAGTGCGCACGAGGAAGCGGCGGATCATCGAGTGACTCCTGAGTCGGTTGGGGCCCGCGCGAGGTCGCGGGTGCTCGCCGGCAGCTGGCTTCGCCAGGCCTTGCGCGAGGCATGACCCTCCGACGCCCAGGTGCGAAATCGGGTCTACACACGCGACATTTGGGTCGCGCTCAGGTGCCGGGGGTATGCCCGAAGAGGCGGATGTGCAGGCGATCCGCGTAGCGCCAGCCGCGCTCGATGACGGCCGGCACGAGCCAGCGCGAGACGGCGTTCAGTGCCTCGACGCTGATGCCCTCGGGCATGACCAGCACGTCCTCGGGGCGCGCCTCGAGGCGTTCGACCCAGGCGTCGATCTCGCGCAGGTCGGCCTCGCTGCCCGCGACGAACTTCAGTTGGTGATCCCCCGGGGCCGCGAGCATCTTCTTCAAGACGGTATCGGCCACACGCGCGGCCTCGTGACGCTCGCGCCAGCCACTCGCAGCAGGCGGCGCCGACGATGCGAGCTTGGGCGAGATCGACCAGAGCTCGGCCGCGACTGCGAGCGAGGCGGGCCAAACCGTCCCCGCGGTCTCGATGGTGACGTGCAGCCCGCGGGCATGACAGGCCCGGACCAGCGCGTCGAAGTTCTTCGCGAGCATGGGCTCGCCGCCGGTCAGCACCGCGTGGCGCACGCGCGGGTGATCGTCCAGCGTCGCCAGGAGCCGCGCGATCGAGACCTGCTCACCGACCGGCTCCCACGAGGCATAGGGCGTGTCGCAGAAGTGGCAGCGGAGGTTGCACCCCGAGAGGCGGATGAAGAGCGACGGGGTGCCCGTGAGCTTGCCTTCGCCCTGCACCGAGACGAACGATTCGGAGACCCAGACGGTCGTGTCAGCTCCCTCCATGACGCGATCATGACACGGCCATGGCGCCACGGCCATGCTGTTGTGGCCGCCTCCGTGCTACATCTCGGGCGTGAAGCCCTTGGCGCCGACGCTGCTCGTCCCTTTCGCGCTCGCCCTCGCGCCCTCGCTCGCGGCTTGTGGATCGGCCCCGCCCCGCGACCAGCCCGGCATCGTCGCCCTGCCCGGCGGCGCGCACGCGGCCTTCGCGCACTACGGCACGAACCCGACCGTCGACACCGCCGAAGAGGCTCTCTCACGGGTCGGGCTCGGGGCCGATCACGCGTCGATGGCCATCGTGCGCCACTACCTCGGCCAGGGTGTCATGCCTCCGCCCGAGGCGGTGCGCGTCGAGGACATCGTCGCGGCGAGCCTCGCCCCAATGATCGTTGGGCAGCCTGCAAGGCCTTCGATCGGCATCGATGGGCAGCCTGGCTCCGCCCGGCCTTCGATCGGCATCGATGGGCAGCCTGGCTCCGCCAGGCCTTCGATCGGCATCGAAGTCGCGCTCGTGCCCTCGCCCTTCCGAAAGGGCTGGCACGCCCTCGTCGTCGCGGTGACGCCGGCAGCGCGCGTGCCCGAGGCTCCCCCAGTCGTCGTCTCGTCGACGCCTCACGACCCGCTCGCGCTCGCGCTGATGGCCCGGGGGGCGCGCCTCGAGGTCGGCGGGATCCCGGCTCTCAGGCGCCTCCTCGACCCGGCCTCACGCGCGCGCCTCGTGCTCATCGATGATGCGGCCGGGCTCGGTGGGGTCGAGGCGCAAGGCCCGCTGCTCGCCGAGGTCGCCCGCTGGCGCGAGGGCGGTGGCGTGCTCTCGGTCGTCGAGTGTCTCGGCCCTGGCACCGACGACGCGCTGCTCGATCGTCTGGCCCAGGACGGCGGTGGCCTGCACGAGGTCGTCCTCGCCGAGGACCTCGCCGATAGCGCGCGGCTCGCCACCCTCGCGGCCCGCTTGAGCGCGCCCATCGGGCTCCGCGCCGCCACGGCCGAGCTC
>JAEUKJ010000541.1 GCA_016792665.1 Deltaproteobacteria bacterium
TCGAGCTTCGAGAACGGTGGGTCGCGGACGACGTCGTGCTCGGAGAAGACGATGAGCTCGCGGATGGCGCTGTTGATGCGGACCTCCTCGCCCTCACGCGCGGGGGAGAAGAAGCGCGCGAGACGGGCCGGGGAGAGGTCGGCCGAGATCGAAGCGGGGTAGAGACCGCGGCGGGCGATGGCGATGGCGCTCGGGTCGACGTCGGTCGCGAAGAGCTGGATCTTCAGGTCGAGCTGTCGCTGCGAGATGACCTCGGTCAGCAGCATGGCGAGCGAGTACGCCTCGGCCCCGTTCGAGCAGCCCGGCACCCACACGCGCACGGTGGAGCCCGGGGGCTTGTGGGTGAGGACGTGGATGGCCGCGATGCCGAGCGCATCGAAGGCGTCGCGGTCGCGAAAGAAGCTGGTCACGCCGATGAGCAGGTCGCCGAAGAGGACCTCGGCCTCGTGTGGATCGGTGTCGATGACGCCGCGATACGCGTCGAGGTTCGGCAGACGCAGGGTCGCGATGCGCCGCTCGATGCGCCGCACGATGGTGTTGCGCTTGTAGCTCGCGAAGTCGTGGTGGGTCCGCTGCCGGATGGTGGCGAGGATGCTGCGGACCGTATCGTCGTCACCGTTGGCGATGGGTGCCGGTGCGGGGGCGGCAGGCGCGGCATCGGGGTCGCCCCGGTGGTGCACGGCGGCGATCAGCGCCTTGGCGAGCTCGGCGGAGGCAAGGACCTGATCGGCGAGGTCGGTGGCGATGGCGCTCTGCGGCATGCCCGGGAAGTCGGCCGAGTCCGGGGCCTGCACGAAGACGAGGCCGCCGGCCTGGTGGATGGCGCGGATGCCGGCAGTGCCGTCGCTGCCGGTGCCGGACAGGATGACGGCGACCGCGTGCTCGCGGCGGGCGGTTGCCAGCGAGGTGAGGAAGGAGTCGATGGGGAGGTGTTGGCCGCGGGCGGCGGAGGCCTCGACCTGGCGGAGGAGGTCGCCTTCGATCCGGAGGTCGCGGTTCGGGGGCGTCACGTAGACGTGGCCCCCCTCGAGCGTGACGTCGGCCACGACCTCGTGGACCGGGCAGGTCGTCCAGCGCTGGATGAGCTCGGAGAGGATGCTCTTGTAGTCGGGCGAGAGGTGCTGGACGACGACGAAGCCGAGGGCGGGGCAGGCGTCGACGGGCAGACCACGGAAGAAGGCCTCGAGGGCTGCGAGGCCGCCGGCGGAGGTGCCGATCCCGACCAGGGTCAGCCGCGTGGCGTCGATCTCTTGGGGACCATCAGGCGGCATCTTGTAGCGCTCTCTGACACGGGGGGGCGTGTGCAGACAGGCCCTTCGGAATGGGCATGGTGCAAGCGTGAGGCCATCGTCGGCGGCTTGGCAGGCGCCGTCAATCGATTGCTCCGAATCGAGTCTATTCGGGGCAGGATGCGACCAAAGTGATGGACATCGGGTCGACGCCGTCGGCGAGCGGAGTGAGAGCCCACGACGAGCCGTCGAGGGCGAGGGTGACCGGGTCGGTGATGGAGCCCGCGATGGTGCCGCACGAGAAGGTCGCGGTCGAGGTGCAGCCGCTGAAGGTCAGCGTGGCGGTGACCGGTGCGGGCAGGATGGGGTTGGCGGCGGTCGGGACGACGATCGAGGGGAACGCCAGCACGAACTTGCCGTCGGCGGGCGTGATGGGCGAGGTCGCGGTGTAGATCTCGCCGACCGGGGTGCCCGCCGGGATGTCGCCGTTGTTGGGCGGAGCGGCCAGGGCCTGCATGGCGAAATCGATGGTGTTGGTCGTCAGATCGATGTCCACGTCGACCCTGAAGCGCAGCGGCTTGGTGCGGTCGATGGCGACCTCGACACCCTGGAGGTAGGTGCCGGAGAGGTCGACTGCGCCGCCGCACTCGCCGGCCGAGGGGCCCTTGCGGAAGGGTTCGCTGCGCTCGACGAAGTCGTCGAAGACGCCGCTCGTGTCGGGGCAGGCGGCAAGCGACAGCGCGGCGAACGCGAGGGTGGAGGCGGCGCGGCGCGAGGTCTGGGACGATGGGCGCATCGGGGGTCTCCTCCTCAGAAGCGGTAGCTCATGCCGAGCTCGACGACGCCGACGGCATGCGTGTACTGGCCCGCGGCATCGGGCACGCGCACGGCGTCGCGGAGGCCGATGGTGGCGATGTCGGTCCAGGTGGCGCCGGTCGGGTCGTTCGGGTCCTTGGGGACGCGGCCGCGGGCGGCGATGTCGCGGTCGGGGTAGATGATCTGCGAGTAGGACAGCATGACCTCGAGCGCGTCACCGACGGTGAGCTTGGCGCCGAGGGTCAGGTGGAACTTGTCGCCGTCGTAGAGCGCGGGCTCGACCATCGCGTCGGGGACCGCGTTGCCATCCCAGCCGCCGCCCAGGACGAGTTCGAGGTCGGGAGTGGCCCACCAACTGCCGCCGCCGCGCACGCCCCAGGCGTCCTTCCAGTGGCGCGGGATGATGATGATCTTGCCGGGCGGGGCGTCGCCGACACAGCTGCGATCGGCGACGGTCGCGTTCAGGATGCACTGCTCGGTGAGCACCGACCAGCGGGCCCAGTCGCCGAAGAGGCGGACCTCCCACGACTTCGGGGCGCCGTAGCGGACGCCGAAGCGGAGCACGTCGGGCATCGACTGGCGGACCTCGGCGGCGGTGCGCGTGCTCTCGGGGACGGGGCCCGAGCCGAGGACGAGGTCGACGTCGCCGGTCAGGCGCTGCTCGCCGAAGCCGGGCTGCGACTGATAGGAGAGGCCGATGAAGAGGTGGTCGATCGGTTCCCAGAGGAGGCCCAGCGAGACGGCGAGGTCGACCGATGACACGTCGATGCGGGCGCGGCCTTCTTGGAGGCGCCCGTTGGCGACGAGGTTGTCGGTGCCGTCGACGTTGCGGGCCTGGATGTTGTCGATCTCGGAGATGACCACGTTCAGCCCGGCGCCGACCGAGAGGCGCAGCGGGGCGATGCGGTAGCCGGCGGCGGCGGTGGCGTACATCGAGCGGATGGTGCCCTCGATGGTCCACCAGCGCTGGGCCCCGTCCTCGGCGCCGGGGAACTCGGGCGAGGAGGCCTTGCGGTCCCAGATCGACTGGCCGCCGATGGGGACGTAGAAGCCCAGGGCGGCGCCGAAGCCGTCGATGCCGAAGTCGCTGCCGACCGCGAAGAACGGGGTCACGAGGAAGTTCGAGAGGGTGGCCTCCCCCGTGTTGGCGGAGATGCCGGCGCCCTGCGGGGTACCGGCGCCGACGTCCGGGTCCTCGAGCACGTCGTCGAGGGCTGCTTCGCCGCGCGTGTAGCTCATCGCGCGCCAGGCGAAACTGCCGGAGAGGGCGAGCTTCGTGGCGTCGAGCAGCGAGAGGCCGGCGGGGTTGTAATAGATGGACCAGAGGTCGTCCGACATGGGGTGGCCCCATTCGCCGCCGAAGCGCGCGACGAGGAGGCCGGTGGCCCGGGCCGGGAGGCTGGTCGCAGTCGTAAGGACCATTGCGACGAGCGCGATCGCGGGGGCGAGGCGCGTGCCGAGCGGCGACGGGCCTGGGGGGCGGCGGCAGTTGGCAGGCGCGGGCATGACGGACTCCGGCCAGAGGTGCGGACATGCTAACACCCTTGTACAGGGGCGTCGATCAGGTGTAGGGGGGCCCACCTCGAGCACCCGGCCCGCCTCTCCGGGACTTCCCAACAGCCTGCTACTATGGATTTCCCCTCGCGGAAGTTCGGGGTTCGGGGCCCCCAGTTCGGAGCGTGACGAGATGAATTCGTCCTGGTCATTGATGATGTGCGCGGTGGTCTTCGTGGCCTGCCAAGAGGACACGAGCGAAGGCCTGAAGCAGCGCGCACCTTCGCCGCAGCTCCAGCTCGGTGACGACACGGCCATCGCGTCCGACACGAGTGACACCGTGGACGACACCGGCACCGACACGCAGGACTCGACCGATACCGTCGACACGACCGATACCGTCGACACGACGGACACCGTCGACACGACGGACACGGGTCCCGTCGCCTGCACCGAGGACGACGACTGCGCGCCGGTGAGCTGCAAGACCACCAAGTGCAACCGCGGGATCTGCGAGCACCGCGACGCGGCGAACAACACGACCTGCGATGACGGCAACCCGTGCACGCTGACCGATCGCTGCGCTGAGGGCGCGTGCGTCGGTAGTGGGGCGCTCGACTGCCGCGACACCGAACCGTGCACCGAGGATCGCTGCACCGACGGGGTCGGCTGCGAGCACCCGCCCGTGGTCTGCGACGACAACAACGCGTGCACCACCGACGCGTGCGAGCCGGGCGTGGGGTGCGTCAGCGCGCCGCGCGGGTGCCCGGCGTCGACCAACGCTTGCAAGGTCGCCGAGTGCGACCCGGCCCAAGGGTGCGTCGAGGTCGCGCGCGAGGACGGCGCGACCTGCAACGATGGCGATCCGTGCACGGTCGAAGCGTGCTCGGGCGGGCAGTGCAAGGCGGAGCCCCTGGGCTGCGACGACGGCAACGCGTGCACCGCGGACGCGTGTGTCGCCGGGGTCGGGTGCGTGTCCACGCCGATCCCCGGGTGCGCCAACGACCCGGCGTGCATCGGCCGCCTGGCGGGCGCGACCTGTGACGACGGCAACGCCGCGACCAGCGCCGACATGTGCATCCTCGGCAACTGCCGCGGCTATGTGCTGACGCGGCTGCCCGGGTCGACGGTGCAGGATCAGCAGGGCCTGGTGGTGACCGAGATCGACTTCGGACCCGATGGGTGGTCGGCCATCTTCTGGACCGAGAACCTGCTCTTCGATCAGAAGTTCACGCTCGCGCGCGTGACCGACCCGACGATGCCCTTCGTCTACACGGCGACCACGGGGGACCAGTACTTCGCGGGTCTGCACGATGGCTTCGTCGGGGACGACGAGGGCGTCCTGTGGCGCTTCTCGGGCGCGGCCTGGCAGTCCAACAACGTGTGGAACGACGCGCTCGAGGTCTCGGGGGCGTCCGAGGTGAACGCGCTGGTGACCATGCGCGACACCGTCCAGGGCGGCGGCGTCGGGCGGCGGCGCATGTGGCTCGGCGGCAACGACTTCGGCAGCGAGTGGGTGCGCTACTGCCGCGAGGAGGCCAACGGCGCCATCACGTGCAGCGCCCAGGAGCTCGACGACTTCGACGATGCGTCGATCCCGATGGCGCTGGCGGCGGCGCCGATCTGCAACGCCAACGGCATCTGCACGAGCGCATCCCTCGTCATCGGGGCCGACGCCGACGGTGGCGGCGGGAGCTACTACACCGACATCTACACGAACCTCACCGGGACGGCGGGGACGTGGGCGCAGGGCGTCATTCCCGAGCAGGCCGCGAGCCGCCGCACGCGCGCCGCGACCGCGTGGGGCAGCGGCACGACGGCCCAGTTCATCGTGGTCGGAACGCGCGGCTATGTCGCGCACCGACGCGCGGATGGGACCTGGAAGACGACCCTCGCGATGAAGGATGGGCAGTCCAATCGCGACTTCACCGGGGTCTGGGAAGGGGCGGGCGTGGTCGTCATGTCGGCCTACCGCACGGGTGGCAACAACCAGACGATCGCCGAGCTCTGGGTCGCTCCCTCGGCCAGCGACGTCGAGCAGGGCGCGAACTGGGTCATCCATGAGCTCGGGCGCACGCCCAACGTCGATGCCGACGGGGTGTACGACGTGCACGGGCGTGGCACAGGAGAGATCCGGGCGGTGGGCGCGGTGCGTCGTACCAACGGGGTCGTCGGGTGGCTCGACGGAGCGATCTGGGTGCGCACGCCGTGAGCGACGATCGAGGTCCGCGCGCGCGGCTGCTGCTCACGAGCGCGCAGAACCCGCGCGTGAAAGAGGCCGCGGGGCTGCGCGAGAGGCGGGCGCGCGAGCGCGCGGGGCGCGTGCTGGTCGAGGGGGCGCGCGAGATCGACAGGGCCCTGCGATCGGGCTGGGCACCGCTCGAGGTGTTTGCTGCCGAGGAGCTCTTGTCGCGTGAGGCGCGGGCCCTCGTGGGCGAGCTCGAGCGCCGGCTGCCCCATGCGTCGGTGGTCGGGGTGAGCGCGGCCGTGTTCGAGAAGCTCGCGCTGCGCGAGGGCTCTGACGGGTTGGTGGTGATCTTCGAGCGCCGCGAGGTCACGCTGGCTCAGGCCCTCGGCGGCGAGAGGCCGCTGGTCCTGGCCCTGCACGGGGTCGAAAAGCCTGGCAATATCGGGGCGTTGGCGCGCAGTGCCGATGGCTGCGGCGCGACCGGGATGGTGCTCCTCGAGGGGTGTTCGGACCCGATGGCGCCGCAGGCGATCCGCGCGAGCCTGGGCACGGTCTTCTCGGTGCCGGTCGCCACCGCGACCAGCGAGGCGCTGAGAGAAGCTGCCCAAGCGCGGGGGCTGCCGGTCATCGCGGCGGCGCTGGGCGAGGCGGCGCGTCCCCCGTGGGAGCATCGCCTGGCCGAGGGAGCCATCGTGTTGCTGGGGGCCGAGGCGACGGGCCTGCCCGACGTGTGGCTTGCGTCGGCGACCGGGCGGGTCTTGATCCCGATGCGCGGGATCGCGGACTCGCTGAACGTGGCGGCGGCCGGGGCGATGTTGCTCTACGAGGCGCTCAAGCAGCGTTCCGCTTCGCCAGGCGGCGGCGCGCATCGAGGGCGATGAGGGCGACGAGGCCGGCCAGGGAGGCCGAGCCGCCGCTGCAGTCCTCGGTGTAGTCCTCGTCGTCGAGCTCGTCCTCCGGGTCGAGGGGGTCTTCGGGATCGGTCGGGTCGGTCGGGTCGGTCGGGTCGGTCGGGTCGACCGTGCCGTCCCCCGTGTAGAGGCCGTTGGCGTGCTGCACGATCCAGCCGAGGTAGGCCGGCACGAACGAGTAGACGCCGCCCTCGCCGCAGTTCTTGGTCGAGTTCTGGCCCGCGCGCGAGGTCGCGCCGATGAGCTTCGGGGTGCCGCCGAGCAGATAGGCCGGGCCCCCCGAGTCGCCGGGGCAGGTGTCGGGCTCGCCGTTGGAGCCGAGCACGAGCTCGAAGCTGGTGCGGAGCTGGTAGCTGATGTCGGCGATGTAGAGGACGCCGGTCGCGTCGGTGTCGGGCGAGGTCGCGCCATAGCCGGTCACGGTCACGGTCGCGCCGCCGTCCAGCGCGGCGATGGCGTCGGCCAGGGTCGGCACGATGGCCGGGGTGGCGCCGCTGACGGCGCGGTCGAGGAGGAGGAGGCCGATGTCGTCGTAGCGACCGGCGCCGCTGGCCTCGTCGGTGGGCGGGGAGTCGTTCGGGTAGCCCTCGTGCACGATGACGTTCGACACGCCGTAGGTGTCACTGCCGCCCGCGTCCGCGACATCGAGCACGCCCCACACGACGCGCACCGAGTCCGGGCTCGCGGTGCCGGTCACCGCGCCGGTCTGCTCGTCCTCGATGGCGAGGCAGTGGGCGGCCGTGACGACCACGCGCGGCGCGATGAGGGTGCCGGTGCAGTTGCTCTCGCCGGCCTCGTCGATGAGCGAGACGGTCGCGTAGACCTCGCTTTGCGCGGCGCGGCGCCCATCGACGATCGGGGAGGTGCGGAGGTCGACACCAGGTCCACCGCCGTCGCAGGCCGCGAGCGTCGGGACGAGCGACACGAGGGGGACGACGAAGCACATCGCGAGGCGAGGAGGGCTACGCATGGGTCGGGTTCCTGGGACGAAGGAGGCGAGAGGTCGAGGTCGGTTCGATGGAGCTGGGCGACCGTGCAGGCGTGTCGCGGCGGTCGGCGGCGGTCAGTCGTTGCTCTCGCAGCGGCCGGCATGTCGGACGGAGACGCCGCGATTCTGGGCCGAGCAGGCGTTGCAGTAGCGCTTGCCGTCGCACCCGCAGACGCCCTTGCAGTCTTTCTGGCAGCCGCGCGTGCGGGCCTCGCATACGCCCACGACGCCGCCATCGCCGCAGACGTTGGCGGCGGGGAAGACGCAGTAGCCGGCCGCGTCGCAGGCGCCGACGCCGGGTCCGCAGGCCTGGCCCAGCGGCACGGTGCCGGTCTCGGCGGTGGGCTCGGGCTCGACGATGTCATCGGTCGGCACGGGCCGGGGATCGGTCGGCGCGGGCGAGGGATCGGTCGGCGCGGTGATGGTGTCGGCCTGGCCCGCGGCGGCCTCGGACTTGCGACAGTGCGAGGCGCACGAGGTCAGCGCGAGGAAGGCGAGGGCGAGGGTCAGGGCGGAGAGGGGCTGGGGCATGATGGCGAGGCTCACGGGGTGGGAGGGGCGCAGAATTTGACCTTGTCGATGACGCCGTTCAGGGCCGAGGTCAGCTCCGTCTCGGAGCCGGCCGGGATGAAGTTGCGGAGGCCGGAGCCGCCGTTGCGCGCGACGACGTCGAGCTCGCCCGCGGTGCTGCCGTAGGAGTAGCCGATGGCATAGGTGGTCACGCGGTGGTCGACGAAGAGGCCGCTGGTCGCCAGCGCCAGGAATGCCTGGATGCCGATCCCTTGGTTCCAGTAGCAGCTGTCCTCGCCGTCGGAGAGGACGATCATGCTGCCGCCGAGCGTGCCGAAGATGGCGTCGGCGGACTGGCGCATGGCCTCGATGCCGGCCGCGAGCGGGGTCGCGCCGATCGGCGGGTGATCGGCGAACCACTGGTCGAAGGCGTCGGCGTTGTCGGCGCCGAAGGGGATCTCCAAGGTCGAGGACACGTTGCAGTTGCCGTCCTGGACGTCGGGGAAGGACTTCAAGCCGAAGCGCAGGTCGGGGTTCGACTCGACGAGCTTCTTCACCGAGGCGCGCACCGATGCCCAGTGCGACCCCATCGAGCCCGAGTAGTCGACCAGTAGGAGGACGCGCGGCGAGCACGCATACGGGAAGCAGCGGCCGGCCGCGGTCTGGCCGGCGGGCTGCGGGTCTTCCAGGAGGCAGGCCTCGGCCTCGGGGCAGGTGAGGGTGCCGCTCCACGCCTTGCCGTCCGAGCTGCAGCGCCGGAAGGTCGTCTCCGAGAGGCACTGCACGAGGTCCGGCTCACACGCGCGGCACTCGCCGTCGGTGCAGGTCTCGTTGGCCTTGCACAAGGTGTCCTCTTGCCAGGTGACCTCGCCCGAGGTGCAGCGCTGGCGGGCCTTGGACGCGTTGACGCAGGACTTCTCGAGGTCGCAGCGCTTGCAGCGCGTCTCGTCGCCACTGGCGTCGCAGCGATGATCGGGCGGGCACTGATAGGTCTCGGACCAGGCCGTCGCGTCCTCGGAGCAACGCCGATAGGACGAGGTGGACAGGCACTCGACCTCGTTCTCGGTGCACGCGCGGCAACGACCCTCGGCACAGAAGAGCGGGTCGGCGCAGGTCTGGACCTCGCCGTAGCCGCTGCCGTCGAAGGCGCACACCTGGTACTCGGAGAGGTTCAGACAGTTGAGGGTGTCGGGGGCGCAGATGGTCGCGCGGCAGAGGCCGGTCGACGGCTCGCACGCGGTCGCGCCGACGCACGCGGTGGTCTCGGCGTTGGCGTCGCCCGTGGCGTCGCAGAGGGCGGCGGTGCGTGGCGAGATGCAGTAGCGGCGGTTCGGGATGCAGAGGGCGCCCGGCGTCTCGGAGGTGTCGACCGTGTCGCGCGTGTCGCGTGCATCGCGCGTGTCGATGTCGCTCACGTCGAGGGTGTCGTCGCTGGTGTCCGCGGGCGCGCTCTCCTCGGAGCAGGCGAGCGAGGTCAGAGCGAGGGCGGCGACGCTCGCGCCGAGACGCGTGGCCAGGCGGACCGAAGGTGAAGTCGTGAGGTGTTTCAAGGCGTCGCGAGCGTGGCGGCGAGAGAGAAGAGAAAGGCCTCCTGGCTCGGGGTCTCGATGGACCCTGGCCGCAGCGCTCGGATTCGAGCGATGGCCTGCGCTGCCGGTACGCCGTCCATGACCAGGCGCGCGGCGAGCATGGTACCCGTTCGGCCGAGCCCCGCAAAACAGTGAACGACGACCTTTCGTCCTTCGGCCTGCGCAGACCGGACGAGGGCGGTGAAGGTCCTGGCCTGGGAAGCGGTCGGCGGGGTCAGGTCGCGGATCGGCAGGTGGTAGGGGATCATGCCGTGGGCCGCGACGCGCGCGGCATCGGGCGCGGCCTCGGTGAGCGACACGAAGATGTCGAAGCCCAGGTGCTGGAGGTCGTCGAGGGCGGACTCGAGGACGGGGCCCTCGCCCGGGTGGGCCATGCCGGCCAGGCCGTCCTCGACCAGCGAGAAGTTGGCGAGGTGGGTCGGGACGAAGGCGTCGTCGTCCGGGTTGCCGGCCGTCGCGGCGGGGTCGTCCGGGAGGGGCTCGCTCGGGTCGTCGGGGTCGTCGGGCGCGCCGGGGTCGTGAGGGGCGTCGGGGTCGGTGGGGTCGACGGGGATCGGTCGGGGCCTGCCGGGGTCGTCGGGCGTCTCGGGCGTCTCGGGCTCGGGGTCGTCCGCGGTCGCGGCGTCGTGGCTCTCGAAGGCGACGGGCGGGCGCGGGACCGACGCGAAGGCCGCGCTGCGCACGGTGCGAGGGCGCTTCGGGGCAGGCGCGTCGAGTGTGCGGGGGTCGAGCTCGCGGGCGTCGAGAGCGTCGCGTGCGTCGCGGGCATCGAGAGCAAGGGCGCCGAGCGCGAGGGCCGGGGCATCGTCACAGACGTACCGCTCTTCGTAGGCGCAGGCCCCCGAGAGGAGCGCGAACGAGACGGTGACGGCGATGCGGGCTCGCAAAAACAGCATCTGCCTGCGAGGTTAGCCCACTTCGATCGGCGTGGATACGGCGCCCCATTAATCGTCGGGTCAAGCGCCGCGGAGGCCGATCCGCGCTGCGAGGGCGGCAAGCGCGAGCGCAAGTCCGAGGAGCGAAAACGGGCTCGCGGTGCACCCATCGGAGTCACCCGCATCGCCAACGATGCCCGAGCAATCGGGTCGGCAGGCACCGATGACCGTCTCCGAGCTGAGCTCGGCCGTGTCGCAGACCTCGTACCTGGCATCGACGACGCGGTCCCCGCAGATCGGCGTGACGATCTCGAAGGAGAGGTCGTCGAGCAGCAGGCCGCCTGAGCCGGTGCCCGCGGAGTCGTTCAAGAGGACGACGAAGCGCGCGTTGGCGGTCTCGAGGGGGGCGTCGACGACGACGAAAGCGGTCGACCAGGCGTCGCTGGTGGGCTGGTGGTCGGCGGTCGCGAAGACGTAGTCGGCGTCGAGGAAGTTGTTGCCGTCGCCGTCGAAGAGCTCGACGCGCAGCGTGGCTTTGGCGGCCCCGGTCAAGGCCTCGCCTCCTGGGATCGCGAAGGCGAGCTCGGCGCGAAGGCGCGCGGGAGGGGAGTTCGGGGAGGTCAACGCGACGTCCTGATAGAGGCCGGCGTCGTCGTTCGAGACGTTCGCGGGGTCGAGGCCCAGGTGCGCGACCTTCGAGCCGTGCCCGGCCACGGTCGTGACCTCGGAGGTGTGGCCCCAGTGTCCATCCCAGGCGGTGAAGTCACCTTCCTCGAAGTCGCCGTTATCGAGGGCGAGAGGGCCAGTGTAGATCGGCGATGCGAGGACCGCGGAGGCCAACAGTGTCAGCACGTTCATGAGGATCGGCTAGCACGTGCGACCTGGCGGAGCCAGGCTGAGGACCGCCGAAGGCCTGGCTGAGCCGAGCTGCCCAACGGCCGGCCCAACGGCTTGATCAGGGTGTCGTCTCTGCGCCCGCGTCAGGGTCCAGGCGCTCGAGGCCCGGGGGTGCGCGTTCGACCTTGGGGCGCGAGGGCTTGATGAGCAGGAAGGCGACGAGGCCGCCCAGCACCATGAGGACCGCTGCGGCCGACCAGATCCAGGCCGGGTTCGTCCCGCGCGGCCCGACCGCCTGGGCGAGGTTCACGGTCGAGCGCGGCTGCGGGCCGTCGTAGGTCGCGGTCGGCTCGCGCCCGGGCAGCGACGAGACCAGCGGCGAGCGCCCCCCTTGCGGCGTCGCGAGGCCCGATGCGCCCGGGCTCGGGGTCTTCGGTGGGGTCGGCCACGACGGGGACGTCTCGCTGCGCGAGGCCCCTTTCTGCGGCGGCGGGAAGCGAGCCTCGGCCCAGCGCTGCGCATCGGTTTCGAGCTGGCCGAGCCACGTCGCGACCTGGCTCGCGTCCTGCGGACGCTTCTCGGGGTTCTTCGTGAGGAGGGCCGTGACGAGCCCGCGCCAGGCCTCGGCCAGGGGCTCGGGGTAGCCGGGCAGGACGAGCGGCGGCGGCGGCTCGTTGATGTGCGCGATGGCGAGCGCCATGTTCGAGTCGGCCGAGAACGGGGTCACGCCGGTCAACATCTCGTACAAGATGACGCCCAGGGCGTAGAGGTCGGCGGCCGGCCCGACCTTCTTCGCCATCGCCTGCTCGGGGGGCATGTAGCGCGGCGTGCCGATCATCATGCCGGTGCGGGTCATCGAGTCGCTGGCGGTGACGAGGCGCGCGATGCCGAAGTCCATGACCTTCGTGAAGTCAGGGTCGCCGTGGTAGTTGCAGATGAAGACGTTGTCGGGCTTCAGGTCGCGATGGACGATGCCGAGCTGGTGGGCCTCGGCCAGGGACTTGGCGATCTGCTTGCCGATGGCGGCGACGCGCTCGGGTGCGAGCGGCGCCTCGCGACCGATGAGGCGCGCGAGAGGGACCCCTTCGAGCAGCTCCAGCACCATGAAGAGGACGCCCTGGGTCTCGCCGAAGTCGATGACCTGGACGGTGTTGGGGTGGCGGAGACGCGAGGTCGCGACGGCCTCGCGGCGGAAGCGCTCGACGAGCTGGTGCTCGGAGACGCCAGCGACGGGGCGCAGCACCTTGACCGCGACGGGGCGCGACACGGCGAGCTGGGTCGCGCGGTAGACGGCGCCCATGCCGCCCACGCCGATCAGCTTGTCGAGGTGATACTTGTCGGCCAGCACCGCGCCGATGAGCGGGTCACGAGCGGATTCGGGCGCGGGGGGACGGGAGGGGAACGCCATCGGCGTCGAGAGGATCGGGCCAATCGGCGCGGCTGGCAAGCATGTCGATGCGGTTGGGGCGTGTGTCGAAGCCGTGCGGTCCGTGTCGCCCTCAGCCGCGGGCGGGGAGGCCGAAGCGCACGCGTCCGACCTCGAGGTCGACCTCGCTCTCGGCGGTGAGGGTCAGGCAGTCGCCGGGCTCGATGACGGTCCGTCCGTCGGGGACGATGAAGCGGCCGTCGGCGCGCTCGATGAGGGTGACCCAGAGGCCGTGGGGAAGGTGTTGCGAGAGGAGCGTCGTGCCGAGCGCCGGCGAGCGCGCGTCGACCTGGATCTCGCAGCGATGACGCCGGGCGCGGAAGGCTGGGTGCTCGGGCGGGACGCCCTCGTCCGGGGGCCGCACGAGGCCGAGGCGGTGGGCGAGCCAGGGCATCGACCACCCTTGGACGAGCACCGAGGTCAGGGAGATGAAGAAGACCAGGTTGAAGACCAGGCGCCCCACCGGCAGGCCGCTCATGAGGGGGTAGGTCGCGAACACGATGGGGACGGCGCCGCGGAGGCCGGCCCAGGCGATGAAGACGCGCTCGACGCGCGCGAAGCGGAACGGCAGGAGGGACAGGCCGACGGCGATGGGGCGCACGACGAAGACGAGCATTGCGGACAGGGCGAGGCCGGGGACGAGGACCTCGCCGAGCTGGCTCGGGAAGACGAGGAGGCCGAGGGCCAGGAAGAGGACGGCCTGCATCAACCACGCGAGCCCATCGAAGAAGTGAACGAGGGTCTGCTTGCGGATGAGGTCCGAGTTGCCGAGCACGAGGCCGACCAGGTAGACGGCGAGGAAGCCATTGCCGCCGGCGTGGTCCGTCAAGGTGTAGGCGAGCCCGGCGAGGCCGATGCACAAGACCGGATAGAGGCCTTCGACCTCGAGGCGGAGGCGGTTCAGGAGCCAGGCCGAGACCTTGCCGAAGGCCCAGCCCATCGCGCCGCCGAGCGCGAGCTGCAGGGCGACCCTGCCGATGGCCGGGGCGAGGTCGAGGTGCTTGGCTGCGACCGCGGCGGTGAAGGTCACGGTCATGAGGTAGGCGAGGGGATCGTTGGTGCCGCTCTCGACCTCGAGGGTGGCAGCGACGCGGCCCTTCAGCTCGAGGCGCTGCGCCTTGAGCTGGCCGAAGACGGCGGCGGCGTCGGTGGACGCGACGACGGCTCCGATGAGGATGCCTTCGAGGGGGGAGATGGGGAGGACGAGCCAGGCCCCGAGGCCGAGGAGCAGCATGGTGGCGAGGACGCCGACCGTGGCCAGGGTGAGGCCCGGGCCGAAGGCCGGGCGCACGACGTCGAAGCGCGTATCGAGCCCACCCGAGAAGAGGATGGCGATGAGCGCGATGACGCCGATGAACTGCGCGGCGGCAGGGTCATCGAAGGGGATGCCGCCGAATGACTCCGAGCCTGCGAGCATCCCGACAGCCACGAAGAGGATGAGGGTCGGGATGCCGAAGCGCGCGCTGGCCTTGCTCGCGATGACGCAGAGCGTGAGGAGCAACGAGCCCCAGAGGAGGACGTCTTCAGGGGTGAGGTGCGTCATCGGGAGACCTCAGGTGGGCGCGAGCGGGCCGAGGTCAAGGCGTGGTGAAAGATTTCGCACAGTGCCTCGCGGAGCGAGGCTGGCGGCGAGTGCAATCCTCGTCCGAGAGGCCGGGGTCGTGTGCGCGCCGGTCGCGCGATCATGCCTCGTGCGGGTGGAACGCGCCCGGCCGCCCTGCCTCACGCATGAGCGCGTCGTACCACTCGGCCATCGACTGCCCCGAGCGCGTACTGGGCAGGCGCACGCCGAGCACCTGTGCCGCGACGATGCCCGCGTAGGCGATGGCGCGCGCGCGCTCGTCGAAGCCCTGGCCGTAGCGCATCGCCTCCAGGGCTTCGCGGACGCGGCGGCCGAGGAGCTCTTCCAGGCGGTGCGGGATGGTCGGTGCGGCGAAGGCCTCGGGCAGCGAGTCGAAGTGGGTGGTGAGCTCGATGGGGCCGCCCTGGGTCGGGTCGGCGGAGGCCGGGGTCTCGGCGTAGGCGCGCGCGAGCTCCTTGCGCTTCTTGCGGTCGAGGATGCGCACGATCTCGTCGAGCTCGAAGGGCTTGTGCAAGAGCTCGAGCCCGGCCGCGTCGGCCAGGCGGTGGAGGCGCGGGTCGGGGTCGCCCGTCATGAGGGCGACCTCCATGTGGGGGTTGTTCCGGTGCAGGTACTCGCCGAGGACGAGCCCCTCCATCCCGGGGAGGCGGTGGTCGAGGATGGCGACGTCGAAGACGTGATAGGGCAGGAGCTCGAGGCCGGCCTCGGCGGAGCCGACGGCGACCGACTGGTGGCCCTCGGACAGGACGACGCGGCTCACGAGGTCGCGGATCTGCGGGTCGTCGTCGATGACGAGCACCGTCAGGAACCCCTGGTCACGATAAGGCATGTGCCCGGAGGTTAGCAGATTTCCCACCCGGCGCCAGTCGCGTTAGGATCGCGGCACGATCCCCTGACCTCCTCACCAGGACCGAGCCGAGCATGGGCAGTTCAACGGACGCACGCGACCCGAGCCAGAAGATCCAGCGCCCCGGCGACCGACCGCGGCGCCGGAAGTCCCTCGACACGGCGGTCGAGAACCACGTGGCCGAGCTGGCCGCGCTGGCCGAGCTCATGCTGGCGGCGGCTTGGTCCGACGGCGACAAGCACGCCGTCGAGATCGTCGCCATCGCCGAGCAGTTGAAAGAGTTCGTCGACGCGCCGACCCTGCCCGACCACGTGAGCCAGCGCATGGAACGCTTCGACCCGGAGCGCTTCGACCTCGCGGCCACCGTGGCTCAGCTGCATTGTGAGACCCAGGGCGACAAGATCGGCGTGCTGACGCTGCTGGCGCGCGTGACCGGCGCCGATCGGGTCATGCACCCGAGCGAGGTCGAGTTCCTCGACCGCGTCGCCATCGTGATGGGCCTCGACCCTTCGACGTTGTCGATCGACTTCACCTGATCGCGCTCGGGGGAGGCAAGCCTCTCCCCGACGGTCGTGCGTGTTCGGGAGAGGCAAGCCTCGCGCACAGCCACAGCATGGGCGAGGTGCCCTTACTGGGTGACCTGAGGTGCCCTCACTGGGTGACGTCCTTGTACTTGTAGAAGTGGGCGCGCACGCCGAAGCCGAAGGCCGCAAAGCCCATGAGGCCGGCGAAGACCCAGAAGAAGGCCGCGGGGTCGAGACCCTCGAAGCCGGCCAGCGCCGCGACCAGCACGTTGCCGACCGCGACGGTCAGGAGCCAGAAGCCCATGATGACCGACTTCATGCGCTTGGGCGCCTGGCTGTAGCCGAACTCGAGGCCGGTGATCGAGACCATCACCTCGGCGATGGTGATGATGAGGTAGGGGATGAGCTGCCAGAGGACGTGGACCTTGGTGTCGCTGGCGTCGATGGCGTGCTGGAGGAGGGCCACCGCGACGAAGGACAGCGCCGTCACGAACATGCCGATGGTCATGCGGCGGAGCGGGTGCGGGTCGAAGCCGAGCTTCGCCATGAGCGGGTAGAGGCCCTTGCTGGTGATGGGGATGAGGATCATCACGAGGAAGGGGTTCGAGGCGGGGATCTGCGAAGCGTCGAGCGTGAGCGTGGCGATGGACTCGCCCTCCTTCTTCAGGGCGAAGAAGGCGAGGAGGCCGAGCCCGATGCCGGCGGCGAGGCCGATCACCGAGGCGATGACGCGCTTTTCCTTGTTGTCGATCGAGAGCCAGAGCCCGAGCGCGATGAGCAGGCCGATCGCGAGGCCGGTGACGGACCAGCCGACGATGCCGAAGCTGAAGGTCCGGTCCATCTCCTGGGCCTGTGCGATCCAGGTCGAGCTGTGCTGATCGAAGAGCGCCCAGAAGACGCTGACCAGCCCGAACACGCTGACCACCCGCAGCACCGCGCGCGCCGACTCGCCCGCCTCGGGGCCGAAGCGATCCTCGGCCGGGGCGAAGAAGCCGCGGCCTTTGGACTTGGACTTGATGCCGAAGAGGGACGGGAAGGCGGCCATCAAGAACGTCACGAGGAAGCCACCTTCGTCGAGGGCGATGCGCTGGCGCACGATGAAGAGGGCGAGGAAGCCGGCGAAGAAGCCGAGGCAGATGACGACGGTCCAGAGCGTGTTGGTCCCGAGGAGCTCGTTGAAGTGGAAGAGCGGATAGCCCACCACCATGAAGAGGCTCGTGCCGGACAAGACGTCGAGCAGCGCGACCTTGCCGCCGGGGCGCGGCGGGACCTGCACGAAGTCCTTGCGGCCGGCCCAGAAGGCGATGGTGGCGAGCCCCATCAAGATGCCGGGGACGGCGAAGGCGAGGCTCACGTTGCCGTCGTAGCTGTAGTGTCCGGTGACCGGGTCGATGATGTGGGCGCCACGGATGGCCGGAATGAAGATGGTCGCGAAGGCCGAGCCGAAGTTGATGATGAAGTAGAAGGCGCTGTAGACGTTCTTCAGGAGGTGCCAGTTGCCGCGGCCGAACTGGTCACCGACGTTGGCCGACACGCACGGCTTGATGCCGCCCGAGCCGATGGCGATGAGGGCCAGGCCGATGGAGAGACCCATCTGGGGGTCGACCAGCACCGTGCCGAAGAGGTCTTGCTGGAAGGACGGGCTCTCGAAGAGGGCGAGCGCCGCGTGCCCCATGCAGTAGACGATCGAGAGCCAGAAGATCGTGCGGTACTTGCCGAGGAGCCGGTCGGCGATCATCGCGCCGATCATCGGCAGCGCGTACACGGCCGCCCCGAAGAGGTGGTAGGCCGCCTTGCCCTCGGCCTCGGCCATCTTCGGGGCCATGCCGCCGAGGTTGATGTAGAGGCCGACGATGTACACGTACAGGATGGCCCGCATCCCGTAGAAGCTGAAGCGCTCGGCCCCCTCGTTCATGATGATCCACGGGACCCCCTTGGGGTAGGTCGTCAGCGTGTGATCGGGCTCGGTGCGCGCTTTATACTTGGCCATGCGTGATCGGGCTCCTCGGAGGGTCGCGAGAATCGCGGGTCGTCGTGCATAACCGGCAGGTCGACCTCTTGCCAAGCCCAGGGCGCCGCTTCCCATATTCCGGTCGCCCCATCGCGCGCCGACCTAACACCGATCCGACACCCGGCCCCGCCTCGGCCCCGTGCCGCCGTGCCCCTGAACGCGATCGCTTCGCGCGCGGGCGGCAACTCACGGGTTCGTCTTCCCAACCGTCCGACGATTTGGTTAACCTCCCGGATACCCTTGCGGGCCCCCAGCTCTCCGGAGTCAGCTCCATGCGCCGTCACGCGTCCCTCGCGGTCCCCCTCGCGACCGTCCTCTCGCTCTGGTCCTGCTCGTCCGACGACGGCAAGGGCGACGCCTCGTCCACGGGCGACACCGGCGACGTCTTCTTCCCCGACACGGCCGCACCCGACAGCTCCGGCGACACGCAGATCGACACGCACGCCGACACGAACGTCGACCCGACCGACACGAGCATCGCCCCGAGCGACACGAACCCCGACGCGATCGGGTGTCGCACCTTCGGGTGTGCCTGCGCGAGCAACGCCGACTGCCTCGACGAGCTGTGCGTCGACGGCCCCGACGGCAAGGTCTGTAGCAGCCCCTGCGTCACCGAGTGCCCGCAGGCCGACTACGCGTGTCTGCCCATCGTGGTCGGCGGCGACCCCTTCAACGCCTGCGTCCCGCAGCACCCGAACCTCTGCAAGCCGTGCCGTGCCGACGCCGACTGCAAGAACGCCCTCCAGCCCGCGGCGACAGCCCTCTGCCTGCCCGCCCCGAACCCCGACGACGGCCGCTTCTGCGCGAGCTCGTGCGCCAACAACGTCCCGTGCCCGGACGGCTTCACCTGCGGCGACGTCGCCCTCGAAGGTGGCGGCACCGCGCGACAGTGCCTGCCGACCGACGGGTCCTGCGAGTGCCGCCCGGCCTGGGCCGGCATGAACCTCGTGACCGACTGCGCGCGCGCCGCCGCCTCGGGCACGTGTCACGGCGAGCGCACCTGCGGCCCCGGCGGCCTCACCGCGTGCGACGCCCCGCCGGCCGCGCCCGAGACCTGCGATGGGCAGGACAACGACTGCAACGGCCTCACCGACGACGTCGTCCCGACCGCGTGCCAGGTCGACAACGGCCTCGGCACCTGCCCCGGCCAGACCGCCTGCCTGGGCGGCGCCCCGACCTGCGTGGGCGCACCCGCCGCGGCCGAGGCCTGCAACCTCGTCGACGATGACTGCGACGGGACGACCGACGAAGGGACCTGCGGCGATGGCCTCGCCTGCACCGACGACCGCTGTGTCGGGCTCGACGCCTGCGAGCACCCGATTCACGGCGGCTTCTGCGTCATCGGCGGCGCGTGCATCGCCGAGAACACGCCGAACCCGATCTTCCCATGCCAGCGCTGCGTGCCGGCCGTCTCGCAGACGAGCTGGACCGGCAGCGGGGACGGGCCCTCGTGCTACATCGGCGGCGAGTGCTGGCCGGCCAACGCGGGCAAGCCCGACGAGCCGTGCCTGCGCTGCCGCCCCGACGTGTCCACGACGACCTGGTCGCCCGCGGCCACTGCCGATCAGGTGCCCTGCGACGACGGCCTCGCGTGCACCAAGGGCGACCGCTGCAACGGCGGGAGCTGCATCGGCACGGCGTACACGTGCGGCGACGACAAGGCCTGCACCGACGACGTCTGCGACGGGGCCGGCGGCTGCGCCTACCCCATCAAGAACGGCCAGTGCCTCATCGACGCGACCTGCTATGCGGCCGGTCAGCGCCCCGATCAGACGACCTGCCGCGCCTGCGACCCGGCGCTCCCGACCCAGTGGTCGCCGCCGTCCAACGCCCAGCGCAACGCATGCAACGACGACAACGTGTGCACCTCGGGCGACAGCTGCAATGGCTTTGTCTGCGCCGGGCAGGCCTACTCGTGCGACGACCAGCGCGCCTGCACCCTGGACGCATGCACCGGCACGGGCGGCTGCACCAACGCGCTCCAGCCGGGCTTCTGCCTCATCGATGGGGCCTGCTACGCCAACGGCGCCGCGAACCCGTCGAACCCCTGCCTCGTCTGCAACGCCAATGTCGTCCAGACCGGCTGGTCGCTGGCCCCGGTCAACACCGCGTGCGACGACGGCAGCGCCTGCACCACCAACGACAAGTGCGCCTTCGGCTCGTGCTTCGGGACGGCGTACTCGTGTGCCGGGCTCGGGTGCTGCGTGGGCGATGGGACGTGCACGACGGTCGCCCCGGCGGGCGCGGTCGAGGACTGCTCGAACCTGGAAGACGACGACTGCGACGGCATCACTGACGAGGGCACGCCCGAGCAGTGCGGCGACGTGGTCGACAACGACTGCGACGGGCGCACCGACGAGTCGGGCAACACCTGGGGCGAGGTCTTCTTCGCGCGGCCCTACAACGAGAACGGCGCCGTGCGCATCGCGATCTACACGAGCCGCGGCGACTCGACCTTCGCGGCCCCGAAGATCGTGCAGATGCCCGATGACCGGGTCTACAGCATCGCGGCCATCGGCGACTTCGACGACGACCGCTTCCTGGACCTCATCGTCACCTCGCCGCGCGTCGGCACCCACACGCGCTGCACCACCAACGCGCAGTGCACGGGCGGGCAGACGTGCTCGGCCGGGATCTGCCTGACCTCGTGCTCGGCGCCTGCGGGCGACGGGTGCCCGGCGTCCGTCTCGGTGAAGACGGGCGCGTGCCCGGCCGGTGACGAGTGCTTCGACCAGAACCAATACAACGACACGCCGGGCGACATGTGCCTGCCGTCGACGCAGGTCTACCTCGTGCGCGAGCGCTGCCCCGACGGCGCGACCGAGCTGGTCGAGCTCGGCACGCTGAAGCCCGGTGGTGTCATCGAGTACCCGCTCTTGCGGCCGGGTGAGGGCATCCAGGCGATGGTCGATGCCAACAACGACGGCCAGCTCGACATCGTGGTGCGCTCGAACTGGGAGCTCAACACCGGCGCGACGCTCATCAACCAGGGGGCGGGCACGACCTTCTCGCGCGTCGACAACACCATCAAGCCGCGCCTCTGCTGCGGCTGGGTCAACTCGCTGTCGGGCACGCCCAAGGACGTCGACGGCGATGGCATCGTCGACATGATCGGCTGGTGCAACCCCAACGGCGGCACGACCCCCGCGCAGTTCTCGTGGTGGAAGGGGCTCGGCGATGGGCGCTTCGGTGTCGACGCCAACAACGCCTTCACCGGCCTCCCGACCTCGCTCGGGGCGACCGCGGCGGCCCCGGCCTCGCTCATGACGACGGCCGACTTCGACGGCGACGGTGACATCGACATCGTCAACGGGCTCGACGACGACGGCAACCCGGGAGCGGTCTCGATCCTCGTCAACCGCGGTAGCGGCGGAACGCTGGCGTGGGCCAACCCCTACGTCATCTACGACGTCACGCCGCTCATCACGAGCGGCTCGGACAGCCCTGGCACCGGCAACGGGACCTCGTTCGACTGGGACCGCGATGGCTTCCCCGACCTCTTGCTGGGGTGGACCCCCGAGGGCGTGTGCGCGGTCGGCACCGGCTTCACCTGCGCGTACAAAGAGGTCGCCGTCATCCGCAACCTGACCGACGACCCGTGCGGCCACGACATGACCTGCTCGGCGCAGAGCACGTGCGTCGCGTGCAGCGCGAGCTGCGACGACAAGAGCTGCGGCGACGACGGCTGCGGTGGGAGCTGCGGGCGCTGCCCACCGGCCGAGACCTGCCAGTCGGGTCGCTGCATCGCCAAGCTGGACTGCACGCCGCAGTGCACCGGCAAGGTCTGTGGCGACAACGGCTGCGGTGGGATCTGCGGGCGCTGCCCCGCCGGTCAGGCCTGCGACGGCGGGGCGTGCAAGGCCAACTGCGTGCCGTCGTGCACGCTCGCCAACGGGCAGCCCAAGCCGTGTGGGCCGGACGGATGCGGCGGGCAGTGCGCGGTCTTTGGCGACAAGAAGCGCGTCGTCCAGGACCAGAACCAGAGCGGCTATGTCGTCGCGCCGTCCAACGCGCCGCCGCGCCTCGACTCGGCCCAGCTCCTGCCGACCCAGCCGCGCGTCAGCGACTCGCTGTCCTGCAGCCCGGGCCTGGTCTATGACCTCGATCGCGTCGAGCTCCACTACGACTGGTACCTGAACGGCGCCTTCTTCGCGGGTGCGGGCGATGTGCCCGTGCTGGATGCGCGGCACACGAAGGTCGGCGAGCAGTGGCACTGCATCATCCGCGCGACCGATGGCACCGAGTGGTCCATCCCGCGGCGCAGCCCGACCCGGACCATCACCAACTGATCGTCAGGGCAGCGACGGCGCGCCTCAGGTGAAGAGGGCCTGGGCGGCGAGCCGGCCCGAGCGGAGGGCGCCGTCGATCGAGCGGTCCGCGATGTGGTCGCCGGCGACCGCGAGGCCCGGCATCGGCAGCGCGAAGTCGGTCGGCTCGCGCTCGATGACGGGCAGGCCGCGCGCGATGGCGCGCACCGCGATGAGGGTCCACGTCGTGTCGGGGAACCAGGCCCGGAGCTCGGCGCCGAGGGCGGGCTCCAGCGCCGGGTCGGCCACCCCGTCATGGCTCGCGACGACGAGGCCGCGGCCTTCGGGCGCGAAGCCGGGGCCGAGGCTCGAGAGGGGGGCGAGGTGGTGGAGCGGCCCGAGTCCATCGCCGTCGAGGATGAGCAGGCGTTGGTCGAGTGGGGCGGGCAGGGGGCCCTGGCTGGCGTAGTAGCAGCTCGTCGTGGCGCGCCAGCGGGTGGTGGGGATGCTCTCGGGCAAGAGGCGGCTGGCCTCGTCGCCGTCGGTCGCGACGAGCACGCGGCCCGAGACGAGGCGGGCGCCGGTGTCGAGGATGACGTGGTTCTGACCGACCGACTGGACCTTCGTGCGGAGCACGATGCGGTCGGGGTCGAGGCCCGTGGCGAGCGCGGCGGGCAAGGCGCGCATGCCGCCGATGGGGATGGCGGCGTCGCCGCGGGAGAACGCGTCGAAGAGGCGCGCGGTGAAGGACCAGGGCGCGGCGAGCTCGCGGTCGAGGAGGACGCCACCCCAGAAGGGGACGAAGAAGCGGGCCAGGGCGCGCTCCGAGAAGCCGCGCGCGACGAGCTCGTCGCGGGTGGTGCGAGTGCTCTCGATGTTGCCGTTGCGGGCGTCGCGGCGCATGCGCATGAGCGCCATCGCCTCGCCCGGCGAAAAGACGTGGCGCCAGTCGAAGGTGAGGGCGCTCATCGGGCGCCGCCAGACATCGAGGGCGCGGTGGAAGCGCGTCTTGCTCCGGGTCGTGACGCGGACGTTGGCGCCCGGCTCGAAGCGTCCGAGTGGCAGGGAGGAAAGGACGCCGCTCTCTTCGAGCTCCGGGTAGCTCGTCAGGAGGACCTGGAAGCCGCGGTCGATGACGAAGGGCTCGCCGGTCTCGGAGTCGGGGACGAGGTCCGTCCCGACGCGGCCGCCGAGGGTGTCCGAGCCTTCGAAGAGAAGCCAGTCCGCCCCGCGGGCGGCGGCGACGCGGGCGGCAGCGAGGCCGGCGAGACCGCCGCCGACGATGAGGAGGTCGAGCCCGCGGGGGACCTTGATGAGTGAGTCGATCGTAGCCATGGAAACAACCATAACAGGCAGCGGGTCCGACCCCTTGAACCGTCGGTCAAAGATACCGAGGTTCACAGGTGGACTCCGAAAATTTCCGGCTGATCGCCGGGCACGCGGTAACCGCCACCGCGAAACGTTCATAACGTTCATCGCTGCGGGTCACAAGGACGACTCGCTGGGGGACTTCTCACAGCTGTGATGTCGCGCAATCGCGCGGGGGCCCCCCTTTGCCAAATGCCTGACTCAGGACGACCACGATGAACCTCTTCAAGACCTCGCTCTTCGCTCTCGGCCTCTCCCTCGCCCCGGTCTCGACCGCCTTCGCCGGCGGGCCGGACACGTGCGGGTCCTCGTCGCCCATGGCCGCCGAGGGTGACCTCGTCGACGTGGCCGCCGGCTCGAAGGACTTCTCGACCCTCGTCGCCGCGGTGAAGGCCGCGGGCCTCGTCGAGACCCTGAAGGGCAAGGGCCCGTTCACGGTCTTCGCCCCGACCAACGCGGCCTTCGCCAAGCTCCCGGCGGGCACCGTCGAGGGGCTCCTGAAGCCCGAGGCCAAGGGCACGCTGACCGCCGTCCTGACCTACCACGTGGTCGCGGGCAAGGTGGACGCCAAGGCGCTCATCGGCCAGATCAAGGCCGGCAACGGCAAGGCCACCCTGACCACGGTGCAGGGCGGCAAGCTCGTGGCGTCGATCGTCGGGAACGACGTCGTGCTGACCGATGCCAAGCGCGGCACGGCCAAGGTCACCGCCACCGATCTCGCGGCGAAGAACGGCCTCATCCACGTCATCGACACGGTCGTCATGCCGTGAGCCACCGCCGCGAGGGGAAGTGACCTCTCGCGGGCACGGGCGAGCGTCAGGGCCCCTGGCAACACGCGCTGAGGCAGCAGCCCTCGAGCGTGTAGGTGTCGTCGGCGGGCAGCGCGAAGACCCCGCTCGCCGCCCCGAGGTGGACCTCGATGGCGGGCACGGCCTGCCCACCGTCGTCGAGGGTGCGTGCCTTGAAGACCCCGTCCGTCGCGCCCGCGCACGTCACCGTGCCGGGCTCGGCGGGGGCGGTGCCGCAGCGATGGTGCGCGACGAAGGGCGCGAGGGCCGGCGAGCCCGCGGTCGCGGTGCCGATGTACGCGGTGCGGACACCGCTCTCGTCGGCGTCGAGGGCGTGGTTCGAACACAGCGCGCCCTGGTCCAACACCGGGACCGACCAGGTGATGACGGGGCGGACCTCGTCCGCGGGCGGGACGAGCCCGGGCCACAGCGTCGTCGCGGCCGCGCCGGTGGCGTCGAGCGTGCACGTGCGCCCGGCGAGCAGGGTCAGGTCGAGGCCGCCCGCGAGGTTCCAGTAGCACTTGTCGAAGGCCGTGCCGCCGATGGCCTCGTCCCCGCTGGTCTGCATCCACTGCACGAGGCCGGGGCCGGGTGCACCCTGGTTGCCGTCGCGCGTGACGGTGGCGAGCGGCAGGGTCACCGGGGCGAGGCCGTCGCAGCGGAGGGTGACGTCACTGAGGTAGAGGTAGCTCGGCTCGGCCTGGCCGTCGGCGCCCGTGCCCGAGGTGCAGGCGAAGCCGAGGACGAAGCTCGCGACGCGCTTGCCGGTGACCGGGTCGAAGACCAGGCCGGGCGAGGGGCCGACGCAGTCGAGCTTGGCCGAGCAGAAGACGTCGTCGAAGGTCACCGCGACGTCGAAGAAGCCCTGGCGCGCGCGGCGCATGACGGTCAGGTCGAAGCCCACCGCGACGTCCGCGTTCTCGCGGCAGGCGACGGTCTGGCGGCACGGCCCGAAGCCGTCCCAGTTGGTGCCGCTCACGCCGCAGGGGTTGGTGTAGTCGTCCTCGGGGACGAGGTTGGCGGGCACGGCCTGGTCGGCGGTGTAGAGGCCGCTGAGGACCAGGGTCACGGTGTTGTCGTTGGTGGTGTCGCCGGGAGGGAGGCCGCGCGTGTCGGCGTCGCAGGGGCCGACCCAGCTCACCGCGCCGCGCCCGTCGCCGAACTGGTCGGCGCAGATCTGGTCGCGCGTCGTGACGACCTGGCCCTGTTGGTTCGTGACGGTGATCGCGTAGCAGGCGTTGGCGATGGCTGCCAAGGTGAGGGGGGCGATGGTCACGGTCAGGGGATCGCGGGTGGCGTCGACCGGAGGCGCGGCGCTACTGCACGCGACGAGCTGGGACGCGACGAGGAGGCACGCAGCGAGGGGCTTCATCATGGGGCGCACTCCGGCGGTCCGATGAGCAGCGCCCCGGAGGCGTCGCGGCGGCACTCCACCGCGCTTCCCACCGACCAGCACTGGATGCTGCCGAGCGTGCCGTCGCTGCCGCGGCGCACGACGCCGAAGAAGACGCGCTCGGTCTGGGGCTGGCAGGCGATGGGGCAGGCGTCACAGGCGTCGAGGGCGGCGCCGCCCGCGGCCAGCTCGGCGACGTCGGCCGAGTCGAGCGCGGTGGTGTAGATGCGCGGGTCGTCGATGTGGCCGCGGTAGAAGGAACTGCGCCCGACCTGGCGGCCGGACACGGAGTGGACCGCGCCGATCTCCACCGGGACCGCCCCCTGGTACATGCCGGTGAACTCGCGGTTGGCGAAGTAGGCGGTCGCAGAGGCGACCCCGTCGACGTACAGGCGGATGCTGCTCGGGCCGGTGCCGCCGACCCAGACGCCGACGATGTGGCTCCAGACGCCGGGGGTGAGGGTCGCCCCGTCGGCGCCGAGGTAGACCTCGTTGCTGCTGTTCTGTCCGCCGGCCCCGCCGATGAGCATGCGCACGCGCAGGTCGCCGGGGTTCAGGCCGAGGTAGTACGAGAGCCACGCGTTGTGGGTGTCGTACTTCGAGATGACGGCGCCGCCCGCCGTGCCGTCGGGCTTCACCCACGCGGAGAGGGTCACGGCCGAGAAGCCGTCGAGGTCGGCACTGCCTCCGGGATCGACGATGGCCACGTAGTCGTCGGCCCCATCGAAGTACAGCGCCGCGCGGTTGCAGTCGATGCCGGGCAGCGCGCTCGTGCCGACGGTGAAGGTCGGGCCGGCAGCGCCGATGTTCGAGGCGAGGTCGCCGGTCACGCCGTGGATGAGCTCGGCAGTGGGGTCCGAGTCGTCGTCGAAGGGCCACCAGGCCCAGGGACTGGGGAGGGCCTGGGCCGCGGGCCCGAGCACCATGAGCGCGAGCGCGGTCACCGTGACGGCGACCCTGCTCTCGAGACGAAGCCGCATCGGCTGCTCCCTTGGGCCCCGACGTGACGGTGAGGCGCCCTTGGACGAGCCACGAAAGCCCATCCAGAGAGCGACGTTAGCGGATCACTCCCGCAGCGACAAGGGGCGCGATGAGGGGCGATGCGGCGCGCCGAGGTGCGCAACAGGCCGTCACCAGTTGGACATGGCGCCGAGGTCGAAGACCTTGGTGAAGCCGGCCGCGCCGAGGATGCGGGCAGCCTGTCCGCTGCGGTTGCCGCTGCGGCAGTAGACCACGATGGGGCGGTCCTTCTTGCCGAGCTTGGCGAGGCGACCGCCGAGGTCCGAGACCGGGATGTTCACGGCGCCGTCGAGGTGCCCGCTCGCGTACTCGCTGGGCGAGCGCACATCGAGGAGCATCGCCCCGGCCGACACCATGGAGCGGGCTTCGTTGGCGCGCGCCGAGTCCTTCGGACGCATGAAGTACCAGGCGGCGAAGAGAGCCAGGACGCCGACGATGATGATCTTCAGAGTGCCGTCCATCACGCCCTCGCCCGCTGTGCGCCGTCACGGGCGGCCGCGACGCGGCGCGCCACGTCTTGCATGTCGAGGGCCTTTACCTTGGCGACGAGGTCGTCCAGGGCGGCCGCGGGGACGACGCCCGGCTGTTGGAAGACGAGGATGCCGTCGCGCAAGATGGCGAGGGTCGGGATGGCGCTCACCTGGAAGGTCGCGGCCAGGCGCTGCTGGGCCTCGGTGTCGACCTTGCCGAAGACGACGTCGGGATGGCGCGCGGCGGCGGCCTCGAAGATCGGTGCGAAGGCGCGGCACGGACCGCACCAGCTCGCCCAGAAGTCCATGAAGACGATCCCCCGCTTGAGGGTCGCTTCGAAGTTCAGCTCCGTGATCTCGATCGTGTTCTTCGTCGTGTTCGTGCCCATGCCGAGCCTCCTATGAAGGGGAGAGGCACAGTCGGGGCAAAAGGATTCGACGAGTTTCCGGTGACGATTCTCAGCGCTGGCAGGGCGCGTCCACGACCACGCCGCGCACGTCGATGTGCAGGGTGTGCGGGGCCTTCTCCTGGCCGCCGAAGTAGGCGGTCCGGAGGAGCCAGGTCGAGACCGGCACCCAGCTCGCGACACCGAGGCTGCCGCGCTCTTCATGGCGGTGGCCGTCGACCTCGAGGGACATGCCGCCGTCATCGAAGGTGATCGACACGTCGGCCCATTGGCCGAGCGGGACCTGCGCGAGCTCGGGCATGGTGCGCTTGCTGTCGAGGTAGCCGTAGTAGCCGAGGCTGACGCGCTCGGTGCGCGGGTTCCAGGCCCAGCCGAGGCGGATCGAGTTCTTGTGGATCCGGTTGGTGGTGAAGCCCATGAGCTTGCCCCAGTCGGACTGGTTCTGCGGGTCGGCGGTCGTGTAGCGAACGTCCTCGCGGAAGCGCACCTGGAAGTGGAGCTGGCGCGAGAAGGACTTGCCGAGGTGGAGCTTGCGCACGCCGTGCGGCTTCGACTTGTGGCGGTTGCGCTCGATCTTGAAGCCGATGTCGTCGAGGTTCGCGTTGCGGCAGGGGTCGGCGGCGCGTCCCGACGGGGCGAGCGAGGCGAGACCGACGAGGGCCGCGAAGGCCAGGAGGGCGATGGGGCGGAGCATGGCCGAGGTCCTCATCAGCGGAGCCGATAGCGAAAGCCGACGTTGATGTCGTATGTCGTCGCGCCGCAGCGCGAGGCGGGGCGAGCGCAGTGACCCGCGACGCAGGCGAGCGCGCCGCAGCTCGCGTCGTCGCTGCACGCGGCGCCCGGCGCGAGGAAGTCCTGGCAGGTGCCGATGCCGCTCGCGTCCTGGGCGACGCACACGCCAAAGCGGCAGGAGGGCGCGCTCGGGTCGCAGGCGTCGCCGAGCATCGGCTCGAGCTCGCAGAGGCTCGCGTCGCAGACGAGGCCCTTGCCTTCGCCGCACGGGGCGGCATCGGCCACGCAGCTCTCGCCCGCGGTGTCGGGCACGGATGCGCAGACCTCGCGCGCCTCGTCGCAGGCCAGGCCGTCGGCGCAGCCGCCGATCAGCGGGTCGCAGCCCGCGCCGGCCGCGAGGCGGGCCTCGCAGGTGCCGGTCTCGAGGGCGACGTCATCGCCGAGGACGAGGAAGCGGCAGTAGTCGCTGGCGGGGCACTGCTCGTCGTCGGTGCAGGCCCGGCCGCGTGACTTGCGCAATACGCAAGTGGCGTCGTCGCAGTAGGCGTCGGGCGGGCACTGCGCGGTAGTGGCGCAGGCGTCGCCGAGCGCGACCGAGGCGGGGAGGCAGCGGCCGTCTTCGCAGGTGAGGCCGTCGGCGCAGGGGGCGAGCTCGGTGTCGCAGCGGGCGCCGCGCGGGCCGAGCGGTTCGCAGGTGCCAGGGCAGGAGCCGTCGCGGGTCACGCAGGCCAGGCCGGGAGCGCAATCGCCGGCGTCGACGCAGGCGCCGGTCGTGACGCGCCCGACGAAGACGTCGTCGCAGTCGCGGCCGAGAGCGGCCTGCATGTCGGCGGGCGGGGCGCAGGCGACCATGGCCGCGCGGGCCTGGCAGGTGGAGAGAGCCGAGGCATCGAAGCGCAGGCGACCCGCGGCGATGCGCGCCTCGAGGTGGGGGCGCTCGGCCTCGCAGGCCGCGGTGAGGTGGGCCTCACAGCCCAGCAGCAGCTCGCGCGAGACGCCGCTCCGGCAGCCGAGGTGCACGCGGCAGGTGGCGGCGGCGAGAGGCTCGCACACGTGGTCGAGCCGGACCGGTGGGGGCGTCGGTGAGTCGAGGTCGACCGCGCTCGAGATCGGATCGCCGGGGTCGGGCTGGGTCGGGAGCGGGTCCACGGGGTGGGCGATGCCGGGGCTCGGCTCGCGCACGAGCTCGGCAGGGCGGTCGACCTCGCAGGCCGACAGCGGCCACAGGATCGGCAGGCTCGATAGAAAGGTGACGTATCTCAAGCGCCAGCTCCGGCAACGACGGGGCGCTCGTACTACGGGGCGGTGCGCGAGATCAACGGAATCGTTTGGTCATATGATTCGGATGGGAGGTCGCCGCGGCGGCTCCGCGGCGCTGGCGCAAGTGAGGCGGAGGCGGCATGGTCGGCGTCCTGACCTGGGAGCCTATGCGCCACATCATCCTGTTCGCCATGTCCGTGTTCTCGCTCGTCGCCTGTGATGCCCTGGAGGAGAGCCTCCAGGGGCAGGCCGCTCCGCTGAAGGAGCCCGAGCTCCCCAACTGCTCGCGCGTGCTCACGTGCTGTACGAACCTGAACGGGCAGCGCCTGGTGCCGTCCTCGATCAAGGACGCGTGCATGACCATCGCGGAGCCGACCGACGTGGTCATCAGCGAGTACCAGTCGAGCCGCGAGACCATCCGCGGCAATACGGCGACCTCGGCAGAGACCAAGGCGGAGCTCGAGGCGGAGCTGCGCACGCGCTCGCAGGGCACGCTCGAGCCCGCGTGCCGCTGTCTGCTCGAAGAGACCATCGGTCGGCTCTCGCTGAACAACGTGTTGTCGCCGGCGGACTGCGAGGTCGTTCCGAGCTCGGGGGCGCTGCCCGAGGGCAAGCAGTGCTCGGACGTGACCGGGGCGGTCACCGACCCGAAGTGACGAGGTCGCTCGTCCGGATTCAGGCGACCTCGAGGCGGGCGTTCAGGGCGTCGTCATTGGGGAGGAGGCCGGGGATGCGGGTGAGCTGGCTCCAGCCGTCGGCCCCGGAGACTGCGTAGACGCCGCTCGGCGGTGTGGGCGGGACGTGAGCCCACAGGCGGCCGGCCTGGGCGTCGTAGATCGGGGCGTCGGGGCGCAGCGTGACGCGGCGCTCGGCGCTGCTCGTGATGCACGCGCCGCGACCGTATGCGAGCTTGCCCATGGGGCTCAGTCGGAGCTGCGTCGAGAGTTGGTCGTTGGAGACCCATCCGCGTACGCGCGTGCCCTCTGAGAAGCGCGCTTCGACCTCGGTCCAGCCGCGGCCGCGACGGAGCTCGGTGAGAGGGAGCTTGGCCAGGCGTCGGGCCTCCTCGGGTGGGGGGGCGGCGCGCTCGACGAGGGTGAAGACGGCACCGCGACCGGGGGCGGCGTAGAGGCTCAGTACAGGGCCACGCCACCGGACGGCGGCCGGGCTCGCATGGACCTCGTCGTCGCGGCGGCTGGGGCGGAGCACGAGGGTGTCGCAGGGGACCTCGACGGGGTCGATGCGCCACTTGGGGCCGAGGTCGAGGTGGGCGCGGAGGCGGTCGCCGGCGACGGCGTCGGCGACGAGCCAGGTCGAGGCCGAGGCGGTGACGAAGGGTGAGAGGCGACCGGCGCGGCGGACTCCGAGTGGGACGGCGGCGAGCGGGACGCGTGCCTCGAAGGCGAGGGGGGACGAGACCGAGACGGTGACTTCGTCGCGGGCGGAGCCGGCGTCGAGCGCGATGTCGACGGCTGCGCGCTCGAGGCGGAGCGCGAAGGTGGGGCCGCTTTCGGGTTGGACCGGGAGATCGTACCAGTCGCGGGCCAGGCCCTGGAGGCGGCACGGCGTGGCGGCGGCCGGGGGCGCGGGGAGCGTGGCGAGCGTGAGGAGCGTGAGGAGCGTGAGGAGCGCGAGGAGGTGGGCGAGCATGGGTCGGGTGGACAACGGCGTGGGCGCGAAGTTCCCGGGCGGTTCATGCGCGCCGACGTGAGGTCGGTGGCACGACGGGGCGTTGGCGGGCGCGCGCATCGACAGGCGCGGCGTGTCTCGCTACGTTGTCGGCGGAGGTCCCGATGGCTTGGTGCCGGCGTGCGACTCCGGCCGTACGACGGTGAGGTGACGCGGTGATCTTCCGGCAGATGTTCGAGCGTGAGTCGTCGACCTACACCTATCTGGTCGGATCGGAGGGGGAGGCCGCGCTCATCGATCCGGTGCGTGAGGAGGTTCCGCGCTATCTGCAGCTCCTGTCGGAGCTCGGGCTGCGGCTGGTCGTGGCCATCGACACGCACGTGCACGCCGACCACGTGACCGGGCTCGGCGAGCTGCGGGCGCAGACGGGGTGCGTCACGGTGATGGGTGAGCGTGCGGGGTCGGACTGTGTGACGCGCAAGGTGAGGGACGGCGAGGTGATCGCGGTCGGGGCGCTGCGGCTGACCGCGCTCGCGACGCCGGGGCATACCGATGACTCGATGAGCTACCTCATGGGGGACCGGGTCTTCACGGGCGACACGTTGCTCATCCGCTCGACGGGCCGCACCGACTTCCAGAACGGCGACCCGGAGGCGCAGTACGAGAGCCTCTTCGAGAGGCTCTTGAGATTGCCGGAGGCGACGGCGGTGTATCCGGGCCACGACTACAAGGGATGGACGGTGAGCTCGATCGGCGAGGAGAGGGCGCACAACCCGCGCTTGAAGGCGACCACGCCCGAGGCGTACGTGGCGCAGATGCGGGCGTTGAAGCTGCCGAACCCGAAGCTGATGGACATCGCGGTGCCGGCCAACCTGGCCTGTGGGCGGGTCTGACAGGCATGTGACAGGTCCCCGGGTTCGTGGGATCGGTCCTCTGGCGATCTCGCTGCTGCACCTTCGTCGACACTCTCGATAGGTCTCGGGTCGGCTCCTTGGCTCGCGCGCGAGCTTGCTCCGAATCCCTGAGCCAGAATTCCGATCGACCCTGTGCGGCGTGGGACTTGTCCGGCGCGTGGGGGTGGCTATGCGTGGCGGTCGCTCGAGGGGAAGTCGGGCGAGGGGGACACGATGACACTGGCAAAGCAGCGGCTGCCTGGGACGACGTATTTCGTGACGGGGGTGTGTGAGCGGCACGAGTTTCGGCTGAAGCCGACGCCGGAGACGCGGGCGGCGTTCGCGTTCACGCTGGTCGAGAGTGCGACGCGACACGGGATAGACGTCATCGCGGTGTGCCAGATGTCGAGTCACTATCACGCGGTGGTGTTCGATCGGCAGGGGTGGCTGTCGGAGTTCCTGCGCGACTTCCATGGGGTCATGGGGCGGTTTGGGAGCTCGCGGGACGGGGTGGAGCAGACGAAGTTCTGGAGCGCGCAGGATGGGGACGCGGTGGCGCTCGGGGACATCGATACGGTGATCGCGAAGGTGGCGTACACGCTGGCGAATCCGGTGAAGGACTTCATCGTGCCGCGGCCGGAGGCGTGGATAGGGGTGATGACGCCGGTGGCGACGCTGGGGAGTGGGATGGGGACGATCTTTGCGCGGCCGAAGCGGTTCTTCGACCCGGAAGGGTGGACGTCGGAGATGGTGATCATGGGGTCGGACTACCCGCATGAGTTCTACGATCTCATGCCCCTCGACACCTTCCGGAGGAAGGTCGCCGAGCGGGTCGAAGCGTACGTGGCCGACGCTGACCGCGAGGTCAAAGCGGGCCGTCGGCGCTGGTCCGGCGTCGAGAAAGTCAAGAAGGCCTCGGTCTGGCACGCGGCCGACGTGCCGCTGCGGCGCGAGGTTGGGCACCGCTCAGGGGCGCGGAAGCGCGTAGCCGCAGCCACGAAAGGGCGCGTCCTGGCGATGCTCGCGAGCCTGCTGGCCTTCAGGAAGGCGCGGCTGGAAGCGTGGCAGCGGTTCCGAAGCGGCCTCCATGACACGCTGTTTCCACCAGGGACTTGGTTCTCGTGGCGGTTCTATGGCGCGCGCCGCGAGCCGGGCGTCGCAGTGCCGCTCGCGGCCCCGAGTTAGACTCCGCCCAGGCCGACCGCGCTCTGGCGCCATGCGGCCGCCTCGCAGTATCCGCCTCGACCCCCCCCAACTCATCTTGACCCGCGGCTATCCACACCCGCCAAGGCCGAGTTGCGCCCAGGGTCCGCCGTGCGCCACCCAGCGCGCTAGGTCCGTCGCGACCTTCCCTCGGAGGGGGCGTAGTTCGTCGCGACCTTCCGTCGGAGGGGGCGTGGCGGCACGCCGAAGCACCGGAAAACGACGGCTTGTCTCCAGGGCCAAAGGCTCGCATGATGCCGCCGTGTTTCGCCCGCGGACCGTCGCACTCCTGGCCCTCCTCTCGACCCTGCTCGCCTGCTCCGAGCCGGGCGACGGCAGTGGCGTTGGCCCGCGCGATACGCTCGACACCAGCGACGGCATCCTCTTCCCCGACCTCGGCTTCGACTCCCAGCCCGACACCGACCCCGGCCCCGACACCGCCGACACCGCCGACACCGCGCCTGCCGACACGCTGTCGCCCGACACCACGCCACCGGTCGACACCGCGCCCGACACCACGGGCTGCGTCAACGGCGCCGGCTGTGACGACCGCGACCCCTGCACCGTCAACGACCGCTGCCGGGCCGGCACGTGCCGCGGCGACGCCATCGACTGCAACGACAACAACCCCTGCACCGACGACTCCTGCTTTGGCGGCATCTGCCAACACTCCCTCGCCGCCGCCAAGTGCCTCATCAACGGCGTCTGCTGGAGCGACCAGCAACCCAACCCCCAGAACCCCTGCCTCCGCTGCCAATCCAGCGCCTCGACCTCGACCTGGACCTCCTCGGACGGTCTGAAGTGCGACGACGGCGACGCCTGCACCGAGGGCGAGACCTGTCAGGCCGGTGCCTGCAAGGGCGGCGTCATCCCGCCCGAAATCTGCGACAACGGCCAGGACGACGACTGCAACGGCCAGACCGATCTCGCCGACGACACCTGCGGCGGCGTCAAGCTCTGCACCTACCACACCGACTGCTACCCCGAACGCGTCTGCGCACGCTGGGACACGACCGGCGTGCTCCGCTGCTCCGACCCGTGTGCCGGTGCCTCCGACTGCGGCGCCGGACAGATCTGCTCGAAGGTCCCGGGCTCGGCCCAGGTCGGCTTCTGCCAGGACACGCCCGACGGCTTGGTCGACGGCGCCCCCTGCACCGACGAGATCGAGTGCCAGAGTCGCATCTGCTCGGACGGTCGGTGCGCTCCCCTCTGCCTCGACGAGGCCCACTGCGACACCCCAGGCCGCACCTGCCACCCGGTCGGCGACCTGTCGATCGGCCTCATCAGCGCGGCCTGCGACCCAGACCCGGCCGGCACGCGCTCCATCGGGCAGGTGTGCAGCCTCGACGGCGGCCTCAGCTTCGACGGCTCGGTCTGCACGTCCGGACACTGCGACCTGCTCGCCCCGGTCGCCCAGACCACCAACTGCGCGCCCCTCTGCAAGACGGACTTCGATTGCTCGCCATCGCAGGAGTGCAACCTCGTCCTCGGCACCAACACCGAGCGCGCCGAGGCCGTCGCCTACGATCCCCTCTTCACTCAGAAGACCCGCGACACGCTCACCGCCTGCTACACGCGCAGCGGCACCGGCAACGCCGCCACCGGCACGCAGTGCACCCAGCGTTCGCAGTGCCGCTCCAACAAGTGCCTCGGCCTCATCCCGAACGACGCGCGCACCTTCTGCACGAGCTTCTGCACCACGGACGCACAGTGCCCCGCCAACATGGCCTGCAAGCTCGAGGTCCTGAACCTCGCGAGCGAGTGGCTCTACGCCGCCGGCACCCAGGCCACTGGCGCCTACACCTTCGTGCGCGTCTGCAAGTTCCGTTGAACGTGCCACTTCCGAGACTCCGTCACACCGACCTTCGATCGTCCCCAAGGTGTCCTCATGAGAACCGTCGTCTTCGTCGCGCCGCTCTTTCGCGAGGGCAGTAACCGCTTCCTCCGCGCCTTCGCCCAGGTCCCCGACGTGCGCCTCGGCGTCATCTCGATGGAGCCCGCGGCCGCCATCCCGGCCGACCTGCGCGAGACCCTGCACGCGCACTACCAGGTCCGCGACGCCATGGACGCCAAGGAGATCGAGCGCGGCGTGCGCGGCCTCGCCCCGATGATGGGGGGCCACATCGACCGCCTCGTCGCCCACCTCGAGGAGCTCCAGATCGCCACCGCCGACGCGCGCGAGCACCTCGGCATCGACGGCATGCACGGCCTCGCCGCGCGCAACTTCCGCGAGAAGGACCGCATGAAGGCCGTGCTGCGCAAACACGGCGTGCCGGTCGCGCGCAGTCGCCTCCTCGCCTCGGAGCCGGCCGTCCGCCGCTTTGCCGCCGAGGTCGGCCTGCCCATCGTCGTGAAGCCCCCGGCCGGACTCGGCGCCCGCTCGACCTTCCGCGTCGCGACCCAGGCCGACCTCGACGCCCTCTTGAAGACGCGCCCGCCCTCGGCCAGCGACCCCTACCAGGCCGAGGAGTACGTCGACGGCTGGGAGAGCACCTGCGAGACGGTGACCATCGACGGGCAGCACGTCTGGCGCTCGGGCACCCACTACCTGCCCGGCCCGCTCGAGGTCCTCGAGAACCCCTGGATGCAGTACTGCGTCCTCCTCCCGCGCGACGAGGGCGAGAAGCACTTCCGCGAGTTCGACGCCGTCAACGGCGCCGCCCTCGACGCCCTCGGCATGAAGACCGGCCTCTCCCACATGGAGTGGTTCCGCCGCACCGGCGGCTCGGTCCTCGTCAACGAGGTCGGCGCCCGCCCGCCCGGCGCCAACATCATGCCGCTCATGAGCGAGGCCTACGGCTGCGACATGTGGGCGAAGTGGGCCGAGCTCATGTCCCACGATCGCTTCGTCGCACCCACCCGCCAGTTCGCGGCCGGCACCGCGTTCTTCCGCGGCCAGGGACAAGGCAAGGTCAAGGCGGTCCACGGCCTCGCCGAGGCCCAGGCCGAGGTCGGCGAGTACGTCGTCGACCGCAAGCTGCCGGTCGTCGGCCAGCCCAAGTCGTCCAGCTACGAGGGCGAGGGCTGGGCCGTCGTCAAGCACCCCGACACGGCCGTCGTCATGCGCGCCCTCAAGCGCCTGGTCGAGCTCGTGAAGATCGAATATGCCTGAGTCTGCCGCGCTGGCCATCCGGCCCGTGACGCCCGCGGACGTGCCCGTGCTCTTGCGTCTCGTGCGCGACCTCGCCGCGTACGAGCAGCTCGAGCACGAGGTCACAGCGACCGTCGACGACTACCAGCGCGCCCTCTTCGCGGGTGATGCCTCCGCACGCGTCGCCCACGCCGCCCTCGCCGAGCTCGATCACCAGCCCATCGGCTACATGGTCTGGTTCCGATCGTTCTCGACCTTCAAGGCGCGCTCGAAGCTCTACCTCGAAGACCTCTACGTCGCACCCGAGTACCGCGGCCGCGGCTTCGGCACGGCCATGCTCGCCCACCTCGCGGCGCTGTGCCACGCCGAAGGGCTCGCCCGCATGCAGTGGCAGGTGCTCGACTGGAACGCGCCGTCCATCGCCTTCTACCGGTCGCTCGGCGCCGACGTGAGCTCGCACTGGTGGGACTGCTCCCTCGCAGGCGACGCCCTCGCCGCGCTCGCGGCCCGCGCCACGCACGACGCTTCGCGCGTCACCCCTCCAGGAGACGGCACATGAGATGGATCGAAGCGGTCGTCGGCGTCATCGGCCTGGCGTTCATCGTCTGGCGCATCGCGCGCCTCTTCAACGATCGAAAGCGGCTCCTCACCCTCGTCGTCAGTGACGGCGCGACCTCGGACTACCGCGGCATCGTCACCCCCGATCTCATGGCGCTCGGCCTCGGCGACGCCGTCCGTCACGGTCGCTTCCTCGGCGCGCGCGGCGTCATCGACGGGCGCATCGTGACAGCGCTCAGTGTCAACGAGGGCGCGCCCGGCATGCCCCAGCGCGCCTGGACCGTCGGCATCGCCGGCCTCGACCTCGGCGCCTTCTCGGCCAGGGCCCAGAAGACGCGCCGCGCCGCGGACGCGGTCCCGCTCGGCATCGAGGACATCGACTCGCGCGTCGATGTCACCGGCGATCCCGAGGCCGCGCGCGCCCTCTTCAGCGGTCCCGTCAGCGCTCGCGTGGTCGACCTCATCACGGTCTACGGTTGGCAGATCCTCGACGGGCAGCTCGTGCGCCGCATCGCGACCGAGTCGATGATGCCGGTCGTCATCAAGGCCGGCCTCGACGTGGCGCGCCTCGTCCGCCCGAGCGCGCCCAGGCCCTGAGCCTCCTCAGGGTCGCGCCTCGCGCAGCAGCGCCTCCCAGCCGCGCACGAAGGCCTCCATGCTCGCGGCCTCGGTCCCGAACCCCTCGCCGGAGAACAGGTCCGGGTGAACCTTGGCCCACGCGCGGAGCTTCTTCGCCAGCGCGGCCAGGACATCCTCGCCGAGCGCCAGCGCGCCCCTCAGGTTGCGCGCCACGCCATCGAGCCAGCCGAGCGGGTCGAAGCCCTCGGACGTGGGGGTCGCCGTGCCGACCTCGACGCCCGCCTCGAGGGCCTCCAGGACCGCGAGGTACGCATCACTCGAGAGGCTGCGTCGCCCGGTCGATTCCTGTGCGAGCGCGACGCCCGCCCCCACGTCCGCCTCGCCGAAGATGACGCGCAGCGCGGGCGCCATGACGTGGGGCAGTCCCGCCCGGAAGAGGACCGTGTCGATCGCCCGTCCCGCCGCGAACAGCCAGTGCTCGCTCAGCGGATAGATCGCGGGCCAGTCGTGTTCGTGGATCCCCTCGCGATGCGCGATGACCCGCACGGCCCGCCGCGCGGCCTCGTTGGCGCTCTCCATCGAGGCGAGGTCGGTGTACGTGCGCACGTAGTCCGCCGCGATGAGGAGGTTTCGGGCCCGCGTCTCGGCGAGAGGACGCAGGTTGAAGGACCCGCGCGGGTGTACGAGCAGCGGCGTCTCGTTCTTGAAGTGCCCCGCGACGATCTGCATCTCGCTGCAGAGGTGCGACGCGATGAGCAGGTCGCCGCGCATGTCGATGACGTTGCCGTCGACGTCCTCGGTCCCGTGCAGCGCATCGACCAGCTCGCGCCAGACTTCTTCCAGCACGGCCTCGCGACTGCCGAGCTGGCGCGCCGTCTTGCCCTGGTGCGGACCGTCGGGGATCACCGTGTCCCAGTCCGAGACGACGACCGACAAGACCCCCTGGAGGTCCGGGATCCCGAAGCTCGCGAAGTCCGCCTCGGTCCAGAACTGCCGCTGCGAGATCGAGGTCAGCGCCAACGGCGTCATCGGGTAGGCGATGTGCCCCTTGCACACGCGGATATCGCGACGCAGGAAGAACTGCGCGCCGACCATGTCGCGCACCGTGCCATCGAGGTGCGGGGAGGCGATGTTGGCGAAGGCCTGGTCGAAGTCGAGGAGTTGCTTGCCCCCGGCCGACCGCAGGTGCTTCCGGACGACCTCGATCGGGACCGCGAGGACGTAGTAGTCGGCCTCGATCTCATGCGCTGCACCCGCCGCATCGGCAAGCGTCGCGCCGGTCACGACCCCCTGGTCGACGTCCAGCGCGAAGCCGTCCCAGTGCTGCCCGTAGTGGATTGCGACCCCTTCGGCCGCGAGGTGCTCGGTCCATGGCTCGAGCCACGAGAGGTCGGTCGGCGCCGGCAGGACAGCGTCGATGCGCTGGTTGCGCGCCGAGTTGAAGTTGAAGAGGACCTGCAGCGAGGTGTTGCCGATGGTGCGCGAGCTGCCCTCGTGCGCCTTCATCGCCGACAGGTTGCCGGGGATGGCCAGCAACAGGTCGCGCGTGCGGTCCGAGTAGAAGCCGCGCTTGGCCCCGATGAAGTCATCCCAACCGACCGTGTCGTACTCGTAGAGGCGACGCTCATAGGAAGAGGTCAAGAACTGGAGGAGCACCAGCGAGTACGCGGCGAGCTCGCGCGGTTGGAGGCGCAGGTTCGCCATCGTCTGCCGCGCCGCGTCGAGGACGCTGTCGGCACTCGTGGCCGGCCGCTCGATGAGGGTCAGGGTGTGCTCGAGCGCGACCCCGCCGCGGTTGCTCGGGTTGAGCTCGGCCCCGACGCTCGACACCGTGCCGTCCGAGCGCCGGTAGGGCGTCGTCTGCATCGTCTCGATGACGTGGCTGTAGAAGGCCGGGAAGAAGCGAAAGCCGTGCTCGCCCGGCCACGTGCCGCCCCCGGGTCGATGCTCGAGCTGGCTGCGCGCCTTGCCGCCCAGCGCGTCCCGGGCCTCGTAGATGCGGATGTCGAAGGCCTGGCCGCTGCGCTTGCCGAGCTCGACCAGCTCGTGCGCAGCGCTCATGCCGCCGATGCCGCCGCCCAGGATGGCGATGCGAATGGGTGCGGAAGAGGGCTGAAGGTCGTTGGTCATCGGGGCCTCGCGAGAGAGATTTCGGTCATGGCGCGACCCGTCACGGCCTGGCCATCGAGGGTGCCGGACGCGGTGCACGCGCCCTCCCAGAAGGTCGGGACGCCCGGGATGAGGGTCGAGACGAGCTGATCCTCGAACACCGGGCGAATCGTGAGCTCGAGGGTCATCTTGCCGGACGCGTCGAAGTTCCGGATGCGCGTGTGGGTCCGGTAGGGCGTGCGACTCAGCGGCGGGGTGAAGCCGCGCGTCTCGTCGTCGACGATCTCCAGACCCTTGAACTCCTCGACCTCTCCGCGAGAGAGGCGCGCGCCGAAGACCTTCTCGTTCAGGGCCTTGGGATGCTTCACGCGAAAGAAGATCAGTCGCCTTCCATCATCGAGCTGCACGGGGATGTACTTCCACGTGAACGCGCGCACGTCGGCCGCGCCCCACTGCCGCTCCATCCAGGCCGTGCCGGTGACCGCCTCGTCGCGGCCGGCCACGCGCGCCGTGCCGGTCACCGTGAGATCGGGCCGCGCGTAGTAGGCGAGCGTCTCGCCGCCGCCGTAGTCGACGATGCCGCGCTCGCCGAGCAGTGCTGCGCGCGCGTGCGTCTCGAGGCGCAGGTCGAGTCCGTGCTCGCCATCGATCTTCAGGCGATAGCCGTCGCGACGCCCCACGATCTCGCTGGCGACCGACCAGCTCGGCCCTTCGCCGATCCCCGGCAGCTGCGCGCCGAAGCGGAACGCGATGCGGGTCGGATCGGTCGAGCCTTCGTAGCTGTGTGCCAACGACTGCACGCGCACGAAGTGCGGCGAGAGACGTGCGCCACCCTGCCAGTCGATGCGCTTGGTGATGCCGGCGACCACGTCGACACCCAGTACGCGCTGGCGCAGCACGACGGCCAGGAAGCTCAGCCGCCGGCCGCTCGCGGTGTCGAGGTGTCCCTTGTAGTACCACCACTCCGACGGGTCGCGATGCGCGGTCTCGTCCTCGGGGAGGACCACGGCGCCGAGCGTCGGGCCGCCCTGCTCCATCCTGGGGAGGTCACGTTCGAGGCCGAGGCCGGCGGGTGGCGTGAGGAGGTCGAAGGAGAACATGGTCAGGGTCCTTGCAGGATGGCGTCGAGGCGCGCGTTGACGACGTCGATGTGGATGCCTTCGTTGTAGTGGCCGGGCCGGCCCGCGTGGTGGACTGCGACCGGGCGCCACATCAGGTCGACCACCAGCCCGCCCGAGGACCCGTCCTCGGTGTGCGCCGAGTAGCGGACGTAGATGCCGTCCACCGCGAGGACCTCGCCCTTGAAGAGCGAGACCTGCTTCGCGCCGCCCTTGGGGTGCTGGATGACCATGACCCGGTCCCCCACCTTGGGGCGCCCCGCGGGGCGCAGGCGGACGGCGCCGAAGCGCTCGCGCAACGCAGTCACGCGCTCGGCGGGGAGGGCGACGAAGGCCAGGTCTTCCGGCTGCGCGCCTGCCCAGCGTCGCGGTGAGGGCCCGAGCGGCTCGACCTCCACGCGCGTGTCGTCGGTGCTCGCCGCGTAGGTGCGGAACTCGCAGTTCGTGTTCTCGGCCTCCTCGTTCGAGGCGATGACGTGCTCGTTGGTCACGATGAGGCCGCCCGTCGGCCCGCCCAGCGCCAGGAAGCCGGTGCCCTTCTTGGCGGCCTGGAAGTTCGAGAGCAGGCAGACGGCATCCACCGCGTTCTTGCCGTGCGCGAACCAGATCGCGTCGACGAGCTCGGGGGTGTCGTCGATCTTGGCCTCGAGCCGGAGCTCTCCCTCGTTCAAGCGATCGGCGAGCTGCGCGTATTGCGCGACGCGCCCGACGTCGAGATCGAGGTTGCGCCAGCCCGGATGGCGCGGGTGCTGATGCACCGCCTTCTGGAGCACGCGCTCCCACGTGGCCTCGTCGGCGCGCTGCGCGACCGCGAACCAACACCCCTGCGAGTCGTGCCCCTGGACCTCTTCCTTGAGAGTGCCGGTTGCGTCCGCACGCTCGAGCGCGGCCTCGACCTTGCCGCGGGTCTCGTACAGCGTAGCGAGGGTGTCGATCGCAGGGTCTCGAGACATGCGTGCCTCACGAGTCGGGGGACGTCGGTGGCGAACGCAGGGCACTTCCGCTGAAGCCCTGGCGAGCCGACGCCCATGGACCTACTCAGTGGCGCGAGATTGGCTGACCGTTTCGCGAACTTACGCGAACCCGCGAGCACCTGGCTCCGCGGCAGGTGCTCAGCGATCCCAGGGCAAAAAGATTCGGTGACCGGGCAGCGATGCGAGGTCTCGGCGCTCGCGCAACGCGAAGGAGAGTTGCTCGAGGTGGGCTTGTCCGGTCGAGGCGAAGGCCCGGTTCGCGAGCCCGGCTTGCCTCTGGCACTGCGCGTCATCGCCTGCGAGTCGCGCGCGCGCGGCGTCGAGGAACGAGGCATAGGCCGTGGCGTAGGCCGGGCCCTCTTTGCGGAGGGCGCGGATCTGTCGACCCAGGTCCTGTACGGCCGCGCGTGCCTCGTCCTGGCCCGACGCAGCAGCGGCAAGCGCGGCGCGCGCCCGGAGCCAACGGGCCTCGATGCGGAAGTAGCGCATGCGCAGGAAGAAGATCTTCCGCAGCGAAGACCAACCCTCACACATGCGCTTCCACGCGCCGACCCCGTCGCCCCGGCTCAGCGCGAGGTTCGTCTGCGCGAAGAGATCGAAGTAGTGCGGGGTCTGGAACGGCTCGGCAGGGAACGCGGCGATCGCGTCCTGGGCCCGCGCGGCGGCCTCCTCGGCGCGACCGGCGACGAGCCATACGAGGTTCGAGCGACCGCTCGAGAGAGCCGCGCGCGCGCTGCGATCGCCGCGTGCTTCGGCGGCCTCGATGGCGGGCAGGAGCTCTTCCTCCAGCATCGTGAAGTCGCCGAGGTGGGTCGCCGCCCAGGTCCGATACATGAGGCAGTTCCATGCCTCCCAGGTGCCGCGCCCCTGGTTCTCGACCAGCAGCGCCTCGGCGCGATGCGAGGTCGCGATGGCTTCCCGCCAGCGCCCCGCGAAGACCTCGGCCGCGGACAGGCACAGCGTGTAGAAGCCGCGCGCCGCGCCGTCACCGCTCTCCTCGGCCAACGCGCCGGCCTGCGCCATGAAGCGCTTGACCCGCGTACCGTCGATGGGCGCCCCCTCGGCGACGCGGTAGACGAACTCGGTGCTGAGCCCGCGCACGGCACGCGCGCGGTCGCCCGACTTCAGGGCCAGGCGGAGGTGGCGCGTCTGGAAGGCGGCCGAGCGCATGATGTCGAGGTGGTTCAGGCCGAGGGTCGCCGACCAGCACGCGTCGACGCGCGCCAGGACCTCGGGATCGGGCGGGCCCGCGGACGGGGTGAAGGGCGTGCCGCGGACATCGACCTTGATGCGACCCCAGAGCACGGTCACGAGCGCCGCGACCATCGAGCTCGGGAAGCCGAGCCCCCGGTCTCTCAGGACCTCGCGCAGCCGGCTCTCGCCGCGCACCGAGTCGCCCGAGCGCAACCATTGGTCGGCGGCGTCGCGCCGTGCGCTGGCGGCCTGCGCCGGGTCGCTGGTGCGCTGGGTGATCTCGTCATACATGCGCGCCGCTTCTTCGCTGCGCCCCGACAGCGCCAGGGCACTCGCGGCCTGCACGAGCAGCGGCAGCGCTCGCGTCGGGTCCGTCTCCAGCGCGGCGAGGTAGAGCCGGCTCGCCTGATCGAAAGCGAGCTGTCTCCGCGCACGCTCGGCCGAGGCCAGGAGCAGCTCCCGCACCTCGCTCGGATCGGAGACACCGGCCTGCTCGAGGTGCTTCGCGATGAGCGCCGGGTCGACGTCGAGGCGATGGGTCAGCGTCTCGGCGATGCGCGCGTGCAGGGCCGCTCGTCGCGGTGCCGCGATGAAGCTCTGGGCCGCCTCGGCCACGCGCTGGTGATACAGTTGGACGCGCGGCGGCTCGTCGGGGCTCGGTGCCAGGAGGCGCGTCGCGAGCAGCCGGCGGATGGCGTTGACCCCTTCGCGCGGGTCATCGCAGGTCAGCGCGACCAGATCGGACAGCGGCATCGGGTGCTCGGCGACGCTCGCGATGTCGATGGCCGCGCGCTCGATCGCAGGCAGCGTGTCGAGGCGCTTCTCGATGAGGGCCTCCCACGATGTCGGGATCCCGCCCGCGAGGGCGTCGGCCGCGAGGTCATGGGCAAAGAGCGGCAGGCCTCCCGAGATGTCGAGGACCTGGGTGGCGGTCCGGTCGGCGATGTCCGTGGCCCCCAGCTCGCGGAGCAGCGCGCGGATGTCCGCCTCTCCCCACGGAGAGAGCGCGATGATCGCATCGGCATGTGCCGCGAGCTGCCGCTCGATGCGCTTGGCGACCGCCTCGTAGAGCGGCTCGGACCGGAGCGCGAGCACCACGAGGAGGTTCGGGCAGGCACCGCGCATGGTCAGCGCCGCCAGCACGCGCAGGCTGTCCTGGTCGCACCACTGGGCGTCGTCGATGACCAGCACGACCCTCCCGAGGTGCCCGACGATCGCCGTCAGGCTCTCGAAGGCGCGTCGCTGGACCTCCTGGACCTCGCGCGCCACGCGCGCCTCTCGCGCCCGCCAGGCGGTCACGCGAGAGAACGTCGGGAACACCGTGAAGAGGTCCGCGAGGTGCGGCACCTCGAGGGCCGAGACCTCGTCGGTCGTGCGCCGCGCGAGGTCCGCGGCGAGCTCGTCGAGGATGCGGTCCACGCCGCGATAGGCGACCGCCTCGGCGAAGTGGCACTGCCCGAAGAAGACGCGCGCGCCGTGGACGTGCTCGGCGCGCCGGGCGAACTCGCGGAGGAGGAACGACTTGCCGATGCCCGAGGGGCCCTTGACGATCAGCGCACCCGGGCGTGGGCCGTGGGCGTCGGGCAGCGCGCGCTCGAGCCGTGCGACGAACGCGTCGCGCCCGATGAACGGGAACGCGTCGCTGAATGGGTCGCTCGCGCGCGGCTCGGTCGCGGGGTCGACGGCGGGCCCGGCCGATCCCCAGGGACGCGGGGCTTGGCGCGAGCTCGGGTCGGGGTCGAGCAGGTCCTCGATGAGCAACGCCAGCCACGGCGGGACCTCGGGCACCAACGTGTCGACGCGCGGCGGGTAGCGGCGCTCGAAGAGCTCGAGGTGCGAATAGGCGGGTCGCCCCGTGAGCACGAGGAAGAGGGTCGCACCCAGCGCGTACCAGTCGCCGAGCGGGGTCAGCGGCTCTCCGCGCGCGAGCTCGGGGGACATCAACGAGGGCGTTCCGCGGAAGTTTCCGAGCGCCTCGTGGGCGCTTCGCGACGCGTCGCGCGACAGGCCGAAGTCGACGAGCTTCACGGTCCCGTCGACGCGCACCAGGATGTTGGCGGGCTTCAGGTCGCCGTGGAGGACGCCCGCGCCATGCATCGCGTGCACGCCGTCGATGATGCGCGGCAAGACGGCGAGCAGCCGCGAGACGCGCACGGCCGGCTCGGCGTCGGGGTCGATGTAGGTCGCGAGGTCGAGCCCGTCGACCAACTCCATCGTGAAGAAGGCCCGGTCGTCGCGGACCTCGAGCTCGTGGAAGACGACCACGTTCGGGCTGTTGACGGACACCAGCGTGCGGAACTCTTTCTTGAGCTCGCTCGTGTCGGTGTCGCGCGCGATCGCGAAGGTCTTCAGCGCGACGTAGCAACCCATGGCGCGATCGAAGACCTGGTAGACGACGCCTTCGGAACCGGTTCCGATGAGGGTGGCCTGCTGGTAGCGATCGCCAAAGTCGACGGACATCCTCGCGACGCTCGCACGTGGCGCCGGGAGCGTCCAGCACTCGCCCTCAGCGCAAGGTCGCCAGTGCCTCGATGAGGCGCGCGACGTCGTCGAGGTCGCTGTGCAGGTGGATGGCGATGCGCAGCACGCGCTGCCCGGCGGCGGGCCATGGGAAGATCGGGAGCTCGACGCGATGCTCGCGAAAGAGGCGCGTGTGCAGCGCCATCGCATCCAGCTCGGGCGCGAGGTCGGGCGGCAGTGGGAACGACGCGAGCGACCCGAGGAGCGCATCGTCCGCGGGCGCCGCAATCTGCAGCGCCGTTGCGATACGGTCGCGGGCCAGCACGGTGAGGTCGTGGTTGCGCTTGCGGATGCCTGCCCAGCCTTGGGGATCGAGCGACGCGATGAACGCCACCGCGTCCGGCCAGGTGAGGTACGGACTCGGGTCGCTCGTGCCGGTCCAGTCGTGCTCGGCGCGAAAGCGCGACTGACCCGGGGCCAGCGGTGCGGTCAGCCCGTGCGAGATGACCAGCGGGTGGAAGCCGTCGCGCCGCGCCGCATGCACCCAGAGGAGGGCCGCGCCCTTGGCGGCGCAGGGCCACTTGTGCCCGTTGGCGGCGTAGTAGGTCAGGCCCAGGGTCGCCAGGTGATCGATGTCCACGTCGACCATGCCCGGCGCGTGGGCACCATCGATCAAGACCTCGATCCCGCGCGCGGCGAAGTGCGGCAAGAGTGCTTCCAGCGGGAAGACGAGGCCTGTCGGACTGGTGACGTGGTCCAGCATGACGAGGCGCGTGCGCTCGGTCACGGCGGCAAGGACCGACGCGACGATCGCCTCGGCCGTGGTCCCGGGAAAGGGGATGTGCGCGGTGACGACGCGCGCGCCGCTGCGCTGGGCCGCGAGCGCGAACGCGTTCTTGCACGCGCCGTAGGCATGGTCGGTGACGAGCAGCTCGTCGCCCGGGCCGAAGGTCGCGTTGGCGAGCACCGTCGCGACGCCGCTCGAGGCATTGGGCACGAAGACCAGGCCCTCGGGGTCGGCGTGGATCCAGTCCGCCACCTGGCGCCGCGCCTCGGTCAGGGCCACCGGCAGGAAGCGCGCGAAGAAGTCGACGGGGTTCGCCTCCATGCGCGCGCGCAGCCGCGCCTGGGCCTCCAGCACGACGCGCGGGGTGGCCCCGAAGCTGCCGTGGTTCAAGAAGGCGAGGTCGGGGTCGAGCTGCCAGTGATGCCGCCAGGGAGTGCTCATCGCGATGGGCTCGGGGGCTCGGGTGGCAAGGCGTAGGTCACCGACGCGTGCGCGACCGGGCGCGGGTCATCGGCGAGTGCCAGCGTCACGCGCCCCACGGCCAGCGTCCTCCCGAGCTTCAAGAGCTCGGCCTTGGCCGTGATGGGGCGCGGCTCGGGGCGGCGCAGGAAGTCGATGTGCAGGCTGGTCGTGACCGCCAAGGCGATCGGGCCGAGCTTCGCCAGGAGCAGGAAGTACATCGCCGTGTCGGCCAGCGTCATCAGGACCGGACCCGAGATGGTGCCGCCAGGTCGCAGGTGCGAGTCGTCCACCGCGAGGCCGATGGTCACCGAGTCGTCGACCAGGGGGCCTATCTCGAGCGGCCACTCGAGGGCCTGGGGAAAGCGCTCGGCCAGGAAGCGGCGGATTCCGTCGGGGTCGAGTCCGGGCATTTTCGGGGGTTCCTCGCGACGTCAGGTGAGCGCAGGCAGGGCCGCGAGCGCGCGCCGCATCTCGAGGGCGCTCGGGAAGCGCTCGAGCGGGTTCTTCGCGAGGGCGCGCTGGAGGAAGTGCTGCCACGGGGCCAGCGCGTCGCGGTCGTAGGTCGTCCCGTGGTCCTCGCGCGGCACGAGCGTCTCGGCGAGCGCCGGCATCGGGTCGCGGAGATGCGCCGCGTAGAGCTCGTGTCGGTCCACGCCGCGAAAGGGCAGGCGTCCCGTCATGAGGTGGAAGAGCATGATGCCGACCGCGTAGAGGTCGACGCGGAGGTCGAGGGCCTGGCCCAGCACCTGCTCGGGCGCCATGTACTCGGGGGTGCCGAGGATGCGCAGCGGCTGGGTCACGCGCATGGCGCGCTCGCGCTCGATGTTGATGACGCCCTCGGGCGTGGTCGCGCTGTCGGCCAGGCGCGCGATGCCGAAGTCGAGGAGCTTCAGCACGAAGGGGTCGTCGTCGACCGCCGTCACGAAGAGGTTGGCCGGCTTCACGTCGCGGTGGATGTAGCCCTTGCGATGGACGTGCTCCAGGGCGGCGAGGGTCTGGAGGCAGGCCGAGCGGGCCTGCTCGGGCGTGAAGCCGCGGGTGAAGAAGCGCGCGAGCGGGGCGCCCTCGAGGCGGTCCATGACGAGGAAGTGCTCGAACCCCTCGGGGCCCATCGTCTCGCCGTAATCATGGAGGGCCACGATGTTCGGGTGCGACATCTTGGCCATGACGATGGCGCCGCGACGGAAGCGGGTCTCGGCCTCCTCGTCGTTGGCGCGCATGAGCTTCACGGCGACCTTGCGGTGGAGCGTCAGCTGCTCGGCCTCCCAGATGACGCCCATCGCGCCGCGGCCCAGGGGACGGCGGAAGCGATACCGATGCGCGAGCACTTCGCCCGTGCGGTCCGGGAGGACCTCGATGCCGTCCTTGATGCAGGGTGCGGCGGTCGGAAAGGTCGTCCGGCAGCGGGGGCAGAGGTAGCGAATGGGTTTGGGGAGATCGGTGACCGTGTCACGCAAGGCGCCACCACTATCGAAGGGTCGATGAGAGAACGCAACCCCTTCCGGCCGTCCGTGGCTCAACCCTCGCGATAGCGCTTCAGGTCCTTCAGGCGGCGCGTGGCGGTGAAGATCTCCAGAGCGGTCGTCAGCGGCAGATCCGGCAGCGCGCGGGCGACCGACGCGACGAGCTCGGGCGCGTGCGTGCGCAGGAACGGGTTGGTGTCGAGCTCGACCGCGAGGCGCTCGGGTACGGTGGCGCGCCCTTCGCGACGCACGCTGGCGACACGGGCGACACGCTCGCGCAGTGCGAGGTTGCCGGGCTCGAGCGAGAGCGCGAAGCGGAGGTTGTCCTCGGTGTACTCGTGGGCGCAGAAGATCCAGGTCTCGGGGGGCAGCGCGGCGAGGCGGGCGAGCCCTTCGTGCATGGCCGCGGGAGGGCCCGTGAAGAGGTAGCCACAGCCGCCGGTGAAGAGGCTGTCGCCGGTGAAGGCGAGGTCTTCGAAGACGAACGAGACGTGCCCCGCGAGGTGTCCCTCGGTCGTGAGGACGCGCCCCTCGTGTCCCGCGAAGGTGATCGTCTGGCCGCCCTCGACCCCCTGGGTCAGGCCCGGGACCTGGGCTGCCACCGCGGCCGGGCCGACGATGGTGAGGGCCCCGGGAATGCTCGGGTCCGGGGCGCCGAGCGCGACGAGCTCGGGTGTGCGCTCGAGGAGGCCGCGGTTGATGCCGATGTGATCGGGGTGGGTGTGGGTGTTCAGGACGGTCGTCAGGCGCACCCCGAGCTCGCGGCAGGCCTTCAACACCGAGGTCGCCTCGGGACCGTCGATGCCCGCGGCTTCGTCGCCCGCGACCAGCAGCCAGCCGAGGTTGTCCTTGGCCATCGGGACGGCGTGCACCGCGAGCCTTCCCGAGCGCGACACGGTCGGGGGCGATAGGGTCGTGACGACATGCATGGCACTGACCCTAGCGCATCCGCGGCTGCGCGCGGGACATCTATTGACGAGGACCGAGGGTCCGGCCAGGGTCCGCCCTCATGTGGATCTATCTGCTCGTCGGGCTGGGGGTCGGAGTGCTGGCCGTGATGTTCACGGTGCTGAGGCAGGAGAAGCGCTATCGCGTGCTCTTCTCCGACACGCACCTCGCCGCGCTGGCCGAGGCCGTCGACACCTCGCGCCGCGGCGATCTCGGTACCACCTTCGAAGGCCTCACGGTGAGCTACCACCCGCTGCCGAAGCACCTCGCCCTGCGCATCCGCAGCGCGAAGCCCATCGCGAAGCCGGCCGCGCGCTTCCTCCTGGCCTTCGTCGATGCGTTGGTGCGCGGCGAGGCCCGTGGGGATGGCGCTGGTGAGGCACGTGCGGAAGGCGAAGGCGCGACGCGCGCCGAAGGCGACACCGACGCGTGCCACTTCCTGAGCTCGGGCAACACCATGGCGCTGGTGTGGAGCCGCGAGAGCGGGGTCGATCTCGAGCACGGGTCCATCGCGTTCGACGCCGATCGCGTCCAGGCCGTGCGCGCGGTGGCCGCCGATCGGATGCGCGATCTGGTCGTGGTCGAGGGCACCCTCGAGGCCTACGCCTGAGCCACTGGCCGCGCGGGGTTCGTGCTTTCGGCGTGACAAGTGTTCAGTGATGCGTCACGCGATTGGACCATGGTCGACGAGGTGACAGACGAGGTCTTCGGGCCGGCGACCGCGGCCTGGTTCGCGCGCGCCTTCGGCACGCCCACGCGGGTGCAGGCCGAGGGGTGGCGAGCCATCGCGCGCGGGGACGACGCCCTGCTCATCGCGCCGACCGGATCGGGCAAGACGCTGGCCGCCTTCCTGGTCGCGATCGATCGCATCGGCAGCGTCGTGCGTGCCGAGCGTGCCACGCGTCCTGGGCGCGCCGTGGCGTCCAAGGTCGATCGCCTCGCGTCGGTCGATGCCCCGACCGAGGGCTGGCGCGCGATCTACGTCTCGCCGCTGAAGGCCCTGGTCTACGACGTCGAGCGCAACCTCTCCGCGCCACTCCGCGGCATCGAGACCGTGGCCGCCCAGCTCGGCCTGGCCTTCGGTACGCTGCGCGTCGATGTGCGCACGGGCGACACCAGCCAGCGCGATCGGAAGCGTCAGGTCGATGCCCCGGGCGACATCCTCGTGACCACGCCCGAGTCCTTGTACCTCCTCCTCACGTCGGAGGCGCGGCGCAACCTGCGCACGGTCGAGACGCTCATCATCGATGAGATCCACGCCCTCGCGCCGACCAAGCGCGGGGCACATCTCATGCTCTCGGTCGAGCGCATGGCGGCCCTGCGCGGTGAGGCCGGGCTCCAGCGCATCGGGCTCTCGGCGACGGTGCGGCCCGCGGAGGAGGTCGCGCGCTTCCTGTCGGGGGCGCGTGCTTGCGCCATCGTGGACACGGCCGCGCCGCCGCGCCTCGAGCTCGAGATCGTCGTCCCGGTGGACGACATGACCAAGCCCTGGCTCGAGCTGGCGGTGGCCCCCGGGGCCGAGACCGCGCGACCCTCGGGCTCGCTCCTGGCGATCGCGCGGCACGAGCGCGGCGAGCGCGCGGACAAGGTCGCGGACAAAGCTGCGGCCAAACAGGATCTCTCGCCCGAGCAACGCGCGAGCTTGTGGCCGGCCATCGAGCCGAAGATCCTGGAGCTCGTCCTCGAGCATCGCTCGACCATCGTCTTCGTGAACTCGCGCGGTCTGGCCGAGCGGCTCGCGCAGCGCCTGAACGAGCTCGCGGCCGAGCTCGGCGTGGCCCCGCCCGGTGGCCTCGTGCGGGCGCATCATGGATCGGTGGCGCATGCCCAGCGGCGCGAGATCGAAGAGCTCCTGAAGGCCGGCGAGCTGAGGGCCATCGTCGCGACCAGCTCGCTCGAGCTCGGCATCGACATGGGCGCGGTCGAGCTCGTCATCCAGGTCGAGTCGCCGGACTCGTCGGCGCGCGGGCTCCAGCGCGTCGGGCGCGCGGGCCATCAGGTCGGCGGCGTCTCGCGCGGCCGCATCTTCCCGAAGCATCGCAACGACCTGCTCGAGGCCGCGGTCGTCTCGCGCATGATGATCGAGGGGCGCATCGAGTCGGTGAGCGTGCCGAAGAACGCGCTCGACGTGCTGGCCCAGCAGGTCGTTGCGATGTGCGCGATGGAGCCCTGGGCGCGAAAGGACATGTTGGCGCTGGTGCGGCGCGCGAGCTCGTATCGCGACCTGAGCGACGAGGTCTTCGACGCCGTGCTCGAGATGCTGACGGGTCGCTTTCCCTCGAGCGAGGTCGCCGATCTGCGCCCGCGCCTCGAGTGGGACCGCAGCCTCGACGTCCTCACCGCCCGCAAGGGCGCGCGCCTCCTGGCGGTCGTCAACGGCGGGACCATCCCCGATCGCGGCCTCTACGGCGTCTTCACCCAGGGCGAGGGCGGCAAGGCGAGTCGCGTCGGCGAGCTCGACGAGGAGATGGTCCACGAGGCGCGCGTCGGCGAGACCTTCATGCTCGGGGCCTCGACCTGGCGCATCCAGGAGATCACGCGCGACCGCGTGATGGTGACGCCGGCCCCGGGCGAGCCCGGCAAGATGCCGTTCTGGCACGGCGATGGACCCGGCCGCCCCATCGAGACCGGCCGCGAGCTCGGGGCCTTCGTGCGCCAGGTCGGCGAGCTCGAACCAGACGCTGCCGACCGCCTCCTGGCGGCGCGCTACCCCCTGGATGCGAAGGCGCGCAAGAACCTCATCCGCCACCTGGCCGACCAGCGCGAGGCGACCGGCCTCTTGCCGAGCGACCGTACGATCGTCGTCGAGCGCTTCCGCGACGAGCTCGGCGACTACCGCGTCTGTATCCTCACGCCCTTCGGGGCGCGCGTGCACGCACCCTGGGCGCTGGCCATCGAAGAGACCATCGGCCGCCGCGCCGGCATGGAAGTCCAGACCCTGTACACGGACGATGGCATCGCGCTGCGCTTTGCCGACCAGGGCGCGGGCACGGGCGCAACCCCCGACGAGACCCGCCGCGCCCCAGGCTGGAGTGAGCTCTGGGTCGAGCCGAGCGAGGTCGAGGAGCTCCTGGTCGAGCGGCTCTCGACCGCGGCGGTCTTCTCGTCGGTCTTCCGTGAGAGCGCGGCGCGCGCGCTGCTCCTGCCGCGGCGCAGTCCGGACGGTCGCGCCCCGCTCTGGCAGCAGCGGCTCCGCGCGCAGAACCTCTTGTCGGCGGTGCGGCAGTTCGCGGGCTTTCCGATCGTGCTCGAGACCTATCGCACCTGCCTCCAGGACATCTTCGATGTGCCGGCCCTGGTCGGCCTGCTCCAGGCGATCGAGCGCCGCGAGGTGCGCGTCCACGAGGTCGAGACGCGCGCGGCCTCGCCGTTCTCGCGGTCCTTGGCCTTCGCCTACGTCGCTTCGTACATGTACGAGGTCGACAACCCCGTGGCCGAGCGGCGGGCCCAGGCGCTCTCGCTGGACCGCAACCTCTTGCGCGAGCTCCTGGGTCAGGACGAGCTCCGCTCGGTCCTCTCGACCGAGGTCCTGGACGAGGTCGAGGCCGAGCTGCAGTGCCTCATCCCGCCCTACCAGGCGACCGATGCCGATCGGCTCCACGATGTCCTGCGCCGCGTCGGGGCCTTGTCCGGCGACGCGCTGCGCTCGCGCGTGGCCGCCTCTCCCGCCGAGCTCGCGACCTGGCTCGAGGTCCTCGCGCGCTCGCGGCGCGCGGTGCGGATGCGGGTCGCCGAGGTCGACGCGTGGGTCGCGGTCGAGGACGTCGCTGCCTATCGCGATGGGCTCGGGTGCGCGCCGCCGAGCGGCCTGCCTGCCAGCTTGCTGGCGCCGATCGATCGGCCCCTCGAAGGGCTGGTCGCCAAGTACGCGCGCAGTCACGGGCCGTTCTCACGCGCCGAGGTGGCGGCACACCTCGGCCTGCCCGAGGTCGCGGTCGATGCGGCCGTGACCGCGCTCCTGCGCGCCGGTCGCCTGTCCGAGGGCGCCTATCGCCCCGGCCGCAGTGGCAGCGAGCTCTGCGATACCGAGGTCCTGAGGCGCATCCGTCGCCGCATGATGGCGCAGCTCCGCAGCGAGGTCGCGCCGGTCGATGGCGCGGCGCTGGCGCGCTTCTGGCTTGGCTGGCACGGGGTGCTGGCGGTCGACGAGGCGCGGGGGCGGCGGCCGACCCCCGAGCGCCTCCTGGAGGTCGTCGCGCAGCTGGAGGGCTTTGCGCTGCCGCTGGGCGAGCTCGAGGCCGTCATCCTGCCCGCGCGCATCCCGGGGTATCAGCCGCGCATGCTCGACGAGCTCATGACCTCGGGCCTGATCGTGTGGGTCGGGGTGGCTGCGATCGGATCGAAGGACGGGCGCGTGGCCCTCTATCGGCGCGAGAAGCTCTCGGCGCTGGCCGCCCCGAGGGACCTTACAACAGCCTTGTTGGACTCGCTGGAGCCCTTGCAACAGCGCCTGCTGGCGCACTTCGCGTCGCGCGGCGCGACCTTCTTCGGCGAGGTCGAGCTCGGCGCGGCGACGCGGGATGAGGCGCTGGCTGCGCTCTGGGATCTGGTGTGGATGGGGTGGCTCACCAACGACACGCTCGGCCCGGTGCGGTCCTTGTCGGCAGGAGCGGCGGCCCGCTCCCGGGTGCAGAGCGGCGGCCGCTGGAGTCTCGTCGGCGCGGGTCTCAAAGTCCTGCCCGCGGCCGAGATCGCGCTCGCGCGGGCCGCGATGTTGTTCGAGCGTTGGGGCCTCGTCGCGCGCGGCGTCCTGGATGGCGAGACGCTACCAGGCGGCTTCGCGGGTCTCTACGACACGCTGCGCGCCATGGAAGAGGTCGGGCGCGTGCGGCGTGGGCACTTCGTCGACGGGCTCGAGGGTGCGCAGATGGCGCTGCCGGGGGTGGTCGATCGCCTGCGCGCGGCGCGGTCCCAGACCGACGGCAAGGTGGTCCTGGTCTCGGCCATCGACCCCGCGAGCCCGTGGGGCAACGTCATGCCATGGCCCACCGACCCTCTCGAGGGCACGCTCGCGCAGCGCCGCGACCCGGCCGGAGCGACCCCGCGCGGGCTGGCGCGCAAGGCCGGGGCGCTGGTCGCGCTGGAGGACGGCGTGCCGGTCTTCTGGTTCGGTCCCGGGGGCAAGCGCATCGCGAGCATGCCGGCCGCGCGCGAGGACGAGGGGAGGGCGGTGCGCGCGCTGATGGCCTGGGCGCGAACGGGGCGTGAGGGCGTGACCCTGGTCACCGAGATCGACGGTGGCGCGGTGCGCGGCACACGCTGGGAGGCCCTCTTGCGCGAGGCCGGCTTCGTCGGAGACTATCGCGGCATGGTGCTCGCGAAGCGTCCGGAGGTCGTGGCGCGGAGCGAGGTCGAGCGCCGCTTCGACAGCGCGCTGAGCGAGCTCCGGGCTCGGACCGGCAACGTCGCCCCGGCACCGGTCCCTGGCGCCTGGCCGGAGGGGCCCTGGGGTGCATCGCGATCGCCGGCGCCGCGCGAAGATTCGACGGACATCGAAGGAGGGCCGGATGAGCACGGGGGGCGCGTTCGAAAGTTCAGTTTCCGCCGCGCGCGCAGCGATCGCCCGAGCTGAGGGCCTGATCGTCACGGCCGGGGCCGGCATGGGGGTCGACTCGGGGCTGCCGGACTTTCGCGGCAACGAGGGCTTCTGGAAGGCCTACCCGCCCTTTGCGAAGCTCGGCCTCGGCTTCTCGGCCCTGGCCAACCCGCGTTGGTTCGTCGACGACCCCGCGCTCGCGTGGGGCTTCTACGGTCATCGCCTCCACCTCTATCGCGACACGACACCACACGCGGGCTTTGGGTGGCTCGCGGCGTTCGGCGCGCGTCTCCCCGGCGGCCTGTTCGCGTTCACGTCGAACGTCGATGGTCAGTTCCAGAAGGCCGGCCTCGTCGACGTGGTCGAGGCGCACGGATCGATCCACCACCTTCAATGCGTGGCCGGCTGCGCGGCCCCTATCTGGAGCGCCGAGGGCGTCGAGGTCCAGGTCTCCCCCGAGACCCTGCGCGCGTCCGAGCCCTTCCCGTGCTGCCCGCGCTGCGGCGCCCTGGCGCGCCCCAACATCCTCATGTTCGGCGACGGCGCCTGGCGCTCGGAGCGGACCGACGCGCAAGAGACCCGGCTCGGTGCGTGGCTCGAGCGCCCTTCCGTCCGCAAGGCGGGCAAGGCCCTGGTCGTCATCGAGCTCGGCGCGGGCTCGGCGGTGCCGACGGTGCGGCGCTTCTCCGAGGCGGTGGCCCGGTCGCTCGGTGGGACGCTCATCCGCATCAACCCGCGCGAGCCCGAGGTGCCGCTTGGCGCGATAGGCCTCTCGCTCGGGGCCCTCGACGGGCTCCGCGCCATCCTCATGCCGAGCGCTTAGGCATGCCCGAGGGCGACACGATCCACACGGTCGCGCGCGTCATGCGACCCGATCTGGAAGGCCAGGTCGTGGTCCTGCTCGAGGTCCACCAGCGCCCCTGCGCGTGGGCCGAGGGCAGTCGCGCGACCTCGGTCGAGGCGGTCGGCAAGCACCTCGTCATCACGCTCGAAGGGGCCTTCGGGGTGCGCACGCTGCGGGTGCACCTGGGCATGAAGGGAAGCTGGCATCGCTATCGACCGGGCGAGGTGTGGCCGCGTCCCGCGAGCGGTCGGCGCGCGCTGATCGCCACCGCCGAGTGGCTCTTCGTGTGCTTTGGCCCGAAGGAGGTCGCCGTCGGCGAGGCTTTCTCCGGTGACACGGCGGGGGCGGCCCGCGCCCGCGCGGTGGGGCATCTCGGGCCTGATCTGCTGGCGGGCGTCGCCGCCGGGCAGGGCGTCTTCGCGGCCCGCGACGCGGTCGAGCGGGCCCGTCACCCGGGCCTCGCGGCGATGGCGGTGGCCGATGTCCTCCTCACCCAGACCGTCGCAAGCGGCATCGGCAACGTCTACAAGTCGGAGACCCTCTTCCTCGAGCGCGTCGACCCGTGGTACCCGATCGGGGCCCTCGACGACGCGCGCCTCCTGGCGATCTACGAGCGCGCGGCCACGCTCATGAAGGTGAACGTCGAGGCCGGCGGCTGGCGCACGACGACACGCGTCACGGCCAGCGACGACGTCCCCGCGGCCGAGCGCTACTGGGTCTATCGGCGCGCGCGCCACCCGTGTCGCGTGTGTGGGGCGCTCGTCCGCAGTCGGCTCCAGGGCCCGATGGCGCGCATGACCTACTGGTGCCCGAAGTGCCAGGTGCATGGAAAAGTGGCGGGGTCCAAGACGGCGTTCTAGCCTCGACGCCGAGCCGCGACACGGATGCGCGGTCACACAGAGGACAGGTATGCGCCAGTACACCATCGCCGGGATCATCGCCGCCACCACCGCCACCGGGGCCCTCGGGGCTTGCGGAGGCAACGCGCAGTACGTCGTTCGCGGCACCGAGAAGTCGATCGGCGTCGACGGAGTCATCACGATCCAGCCGCAGTCCGAGGACGTGAACGTCGTCTCGGTCGAGCTCGTGAACCTGCCCCCGCCCGAGCGTCACGAGAAGAGCAAAAAGGCCTTCATCGTGTGGCTCACGCCGACCGACGGGCCGCCGATCCGCGCCGGCCGCCTGGCCTACGACGCCGACGAGCGCGCTGGCCGCCTCCAGGTCACGACCCCCAACGATCAGGTCTTCGTGCAGGTCACCGCCGAGGAGACCTCGACCGCTCCGAAGCCGTCCGACTTCGTGGTCATCTCGAAGCACGTCGTCTTGAAGCGCGCCCAGACCTCCAACGAGATCTGACGCGACGTCAGCGCAGGGCCTCGAGCGCGCGCAGCGCCGCGGCCTTGACCGTGACCGAGCGGAGCGCCGGCGAGGCCTCTGTCAACAGCGGCCCGTCGACGCGATACGCCTCGCGACGCCAGATGATCGCCATCAGCCCCGGGGCGAAGCGGGCCAGCGCCAAGCGATGCACCGACCGCACGGCGCGCAGCACGCGCGCGGCTCCGAGCGACGCCAGGTCGTTGCGCAGGGTGAGCTCGGCGGCGTCCCGACGCTCGAACGGCTCATGCACGGGGTGCATATCGCTCCCCGGGTCGTCATGAACGTCGTGCATGATGTCGTCGGGCAGGACGAGGACCAGTCCGTCGTCGAAGCGACGATCGAGGTCGCCGAGGGCGGCTTCGATCTCGGCGCTCGTCAGGTGGTTGCCCTCGCGGAAGCGCTCGACCTCCGCGCGCGCCGCGGTCAGCGCACGCCCCTGCATGCCGCCTCGCCACCAGGTGAGGGCCTCGGGCAAGGCCGGGGCGCTGGCGCAGCCCGTGACCAGGAGACCCACGAGCACGAGGGCGGCCTGCGCGCGCACCCGGCTCACGCAGCCCCCCAGAGCTCTTTGAAGAGGGCGATGGCGCCCGGCACGATGACGCACGCCGCGGCGTGATAGGCCGACTGGGCCAGCGCCAGGCTGACGCGCTCGCCGTGGCGCACGAAGTGGAGGCTCAGCGTCATCGGGTGCGAGCTCGAGGTCGGCGCGGCGTTGACGAGGGCGCCCGGGAACCCGCCGCCGTCGGCGGGCTCGAGCACGCACCAGAGGCGGTCCCGCGCCCCTGCGAGGAAGCCCCACAGGTCGGCGTCATGGTGGGCGCGCGCGGTCGGTTCGAGGTAGGGGCGGACGACGCTCTCGTAGACGATGACGGTCCGGCCGAGGCCGACCCCGAGGGACGCGATGCGGCTCGCCGTGATGCCCTGGCCCAGCTCGTGCGCGAGGAGCTCGGGGGCGGGTGCGTCGCCGCGCCACGGGCGGCGGTAGAGGTCGCGCGTGGCGGCGAGGCGCTCCATGCGCTCGGGCTGGCCCGGCCAGATACAGGCCTCGAGCCAGCGTGACTCGGCCTCGTCGTGCAGATCGATCGGGGCGCGGTCGAGGCCGACGCGGCGCTCGGGCGAGGGGAAGTCGAAGCCCGCGAGGCGGTTCACGCCGAAGCGATAGGGGATCGCGGTGCGGTCGACGACGAGGTTCAGCCCGGCCGAGCAGCCGAGGTCGACGAGGTCGAAGGCACGGTGTCCGAGGCCTAGCGTGAGAGCCGGGAGCCCCCACGCGAAGGCGCGCCCGGGCTCGTTGGTCTGGACGCTGCGCGCCGCGAGGACGGGCACGAGGTCGGGGTCGGCGAGGGCGGCGAGGAGGCGCTGGTCGAGGTCGGGCGCCTCCGCGTCCATGAGGAGCTCGAGGGCGAGTGGGTGGTCGGGGTTCTCGAGGGCGCGGTAGCGCATCGCCGCCAGGAGCAGCATCGGCCGCGCGTAGGCGGTCTCGAAGTGGCGCCCCTGCCAGGCACGCGCGAGCGGCTCGAGGAGGCGCGCATCGTCGCCGAGGGCGCGCACCGCCATGACGAGCCGATCGTAGGCGCCCGGGCCCTGGCTCACGGCGTTGCCGACGCCGAGCTTGGGCGAGCCCAGGTCTGCTCGAAAGCCTTCGATTCCGACCGCCATCACGCTCTCCTGTCGTCCCGCCGCGAGGCCCGTCGCGGCCGCCGCACGACTCCCTACCACGCGAGGCGAGTCGCGAGTAGGTTCCACGCATGGCACTTCCGCGACCGACGCCTGCGAAGCGAAAGAAGGCCCAGCGAATCGGCGAGCTCCTGGACGAGCACTTCCCCGATCCCGAGATCCCGCTGGACCACCAAGACCCCTTCACCTTCCTGTGCGCGGTCCTGCTCTCGGCGCAGACGACCGACAAGAAGGTGAACCAGGTGACCCCCGCGCTCTTCACGCGGGCCCCCACGCCAGAGGCCATGGCCGCGCTCGAGGTCGCCGAGATCCAGGGCTACATCCGCGAGGTCGGGCTCGCACCGACCAAGGCCAAGCATCTCAAAGCCATGGCCGCCCTCCTGGTCGAGCGCCACGGCGGCATCGTCCCTCAGGACATCGACGCCCTCGAGGCCCTGCCCGGCGTGGGCCACAAGACCGCGTCGGTGGTGATGGTGCAGGCCTTCGGCGTCCCGACCTTCCCGGTCGACACCCACATCCATCGCCTTGCCGAGCGCTGGGGCTTGTCCGACGGCAAGAACGTCGAGCGCACCGAGGCCGACCTGAAAGCGCTGTTCCCCGAGGAGGAGTGGAACCGCCGGCACCTGCAGATCATCTACTTCGGTCGCAAGTTCTGCCCGGCCCGCGGCCACGACATCGACGCGTGCCCGATCTGCACGTGGGCGATGGCGCCGTCGCGTCGCAAGTCGGGCTGACCTGCCCATCGGGTTCCCCCACCACAAGTGCGGAACCCCGACTGACGATCTCGTTACAACTCCGGTGGAATCGCCCTGAGCATCGGGAGTCCGTGCCGCATCGGCCTGCGCCCCGCAGGCCTGAGCTCCGCCCATCTCGGACGGGGCTCGCACCTGAGCTCCGCCCATCTCGGACGGGGCCCGCACCTGAGCTCCGCCCATCTCGGACGGGGCCCGCACCTGAGCTCCGCCCATCTCGGACGGGGCCCGCACATCCAGGAGACCCGCCATGCTCAAGCACGTCCTGCCGCTCGCATCCTTGGCCCTGCTCGCCACCGCGCCCACCCACGCCCAAGATCTAGACCCCGCTGATCGCGACAGCCTCGGCGACCTCGACACCGATGACGCGAGCCCAGCCACCACCTGGTTCTCCCTCGAATCCGGGGGCCGCTGCCTCGCCGTCGACGGCTCGCGCATCGAGACCGACGCCTGCAGCGATGCCAACCGCCAGCTCTGGTCGCAGCAGGGCGACCACCTCGTCAACGGCGACGGCCTCTGCCTGGCCAGCGTGAAGGGCCGCCGCGGCGCGGGTCGCATGCTGCGCGCCGAGTCCTGCGCCGACGTCGCATCGCAGCGCGTGACCCTGGACGAGACGGGCATCGTGCTCGGCCATGACCTCGGTGTCGAGGTCGACCGCCGTGGCCGTGTGAGCGCGCAGCCCTGCGACGGTCGCGCCGCGCAGGCTT
>JAEUKJ010000547.1 GCA_016792665.1 Deltaproteobacteria bacterium
GATGCCGAAGTCGACCAGGCGCAGGCGTTCCGAGGGACCCGCGCCCGACACGATGACGTTGCCCGGCTTGACGTCGCGATGCACGAGCCCTTGCTCGTGGACCGCGCCCAGCGCCTCGGCGAGCAGGATTCCGAGGCGCACCACGCGCCCGACCGGGAGCCGCGCCTCGGCGAGCAGCACCTTGTCGAGGGAGAGTCCGTTGACCTTCTCCATCGCGAAGAAGAGTCCGCCGTCAGCGAGCTCTCCCGAGTCGAAGACGCGCGCGATGAGCGGCGAGTCGAGGCGTGCCGAGAGCGCCACCTCGCGCTGGAAGCGGGCGCGGAGCTCGTCGTACTCGCTCGGGCTCTCCGCGACGAGGCGCGGATCGAGATGGAGGACCTTCAGCGCGACCTCGCGCCCCGTCCCGCGCTGCCACGCGCGATAGACGATGCCCATCGCGCCCTCGCCGAGGAGTCCGAGCACGAGGTAGCGGCCGTGGGCGGGCGCGCCGCTGGCCCCCGGCTCGTCGAGGAGGCGTCCGATGCGGGGATCCTCTGCGTGGTCGAGCGCGACGAGCGGCGTCCGGCGCGCGTGGGACGCGTCGGCGCACGCGAGGGTCCCAGGCGCGTAGCGCGACAGGCAGGTCGGACAGATGAGCGGTGGAGCGGACACGTCGAAGCGAGGCTGCTGGCAGGCGGAAATGCAAACGGCCCGGGCTTGGGACCCGGGCCGTGTGGCGGAGGGGTCAGCGCGTGAGCGCCGACCATGATTAGGTCAGATCGAGCGGAAGAGCCACTTGCCGTTCTCCTTGCCGAGACGGAAGGGCACGGGCATGGCGGTCTCCTCGCACTGCACGAAGACCTTGAAGTCGTCGGTGCCGACCTCGTCGACGCGCGTCACCTGGACGGTGTCGCCAGCCTTGAGACAGGCCTTGGTGCGGCGCTGGGTGGCCGGGAGGTTGTAGGTCTTGAGCGACTTCTTCGAGTTGTCGTTCAGGCAGAGCTTGCTCGGGCTGCAGTAGCTCTTGAGCCACTCGTCCCACTTGTTGTCGCGGACGAGCTTCAGGCCGTCGACGAGGGCCTGCTGCACGCCGGCTTCGATCTGCGGGCCCTTCAGAGCGGGTTCGGCGGAGGCGACCCCGGCCGTGAGGAAGGTGAGCGAGAGAGCAACGAGGAGGGTTTTCATTCGGGATCTCCGGGGCGAGCGAGGGACCCGAGCCGCGCGTCGAGCGGTTCGGGCAGGTTCGAGCGGGACGAGCGTGGCCGGGCGGCGAACGGGGCCCCAGACGAACTCGGGCCCCATCGATTCATTCCGAGCGCCGGAGTTGAGCATAAAGGGTTACACGCCGCAACGTCACGGCCCCGGTCTCACGTTCAGCGTCGCGGGCACGCGTCAGCGCAGCGGCAACAGCGCCGCGCGCCGCACCCGGCCGCGGCCATCGGCGAAGACCAGTGCGAGCGGCACGCCGAGGCGCGGGCAGGCCGCGAGCCAGGCCGTTTCGCCGAGGTCCGAGGTCCCGCGTGCCGTCAGCCGATCGCAGCCACAGGCCCAGCTCTCCAAGTTGCGCAGCGCTCCGGCGGGCGGGCCGACGAGCACGATCGAGGCATCGACCGCGGGCCAGGCCGGTTCGGCCAGCCCTGGCAGGCCGACCTTCACCAGCGTCGCCTCGGGCCCGGCCTCGCGGCGGCACACGGTCAGCTCGGGCCCGAGCGAGGCCCGGCGCTCCCAACCGCCGGGACAGGTGCCTGCCGGGCTCGCCGCCGACCACGTCGGATCGCTCGCCAGCGACGCCAGCGCGGCCTCCGGCGGGGGCGTCGTCGCCAGCCCACAGCGCGGCGCCTCGGACGCGAGCGGGGTCGCGGGCTCGCCGAGCAGGCTCGCGACGTAGCGATCGACCTGCGGGTGGGCGACCCAGTCGGCCCGGCGCGCCCCGAGTGCCGCACGCCAGGAGGCCTTCAGCGCGGCGGGTGCATCGGCCGCGGGGGCCGGCTGCTCGGCCAGGAAGGCCGCGAAGCGCATCAGCGCACGATTGGCGGCGAGGGTCGCCTTGACGGCCGGCGTCGCGCTGCGGGCGCGCTCGTCCGCCTTGTTCGAGGCGCCGATCGCGGTCGCTGGATCGCCGAGAGCAAGCGCCGTGCAGGCGCGGGCCGACGCCACCGCGAGCGGCGAAAGCCCTTGATCTTCGGCGCGATCGAGGAGGCGGCGGGCGCGCTCGAGGAGCTTTCGGGCCGCGTCGCGCCGGACCGGATCGGCCCGCACCCGCCCGTCGCGCGGGTCCTCGGCGTAGGCTGCATGCGCGGGGTGCACCGCACGACATGCGAGCGGCTCGAGGGGAGCCGGCAGGCGGTCCAGGAGGTCGAGCCAGGGGGCTGCTGCTGCGGCGTCGGACATCAGTGCCAAGGCCTGCGCGAAGGCGAGCTCGGGGAGCGGTACGCCGCGGGCCGCGAGCCGCTCGTCGAGGCTCGCCAGGAGGCGCGAGGCGCTGCCTTTCTCGCCGCCAAGCGATAGGGCGAGGGCGCCGCGATAGGTGGCCTCGAAGGCGTCGAGCCAGCCGACGGCGTCCTCCAGCGCGGCGCGGCGCGCGTCGAGGTCGCTCTTGCGCACCTGGAACTCGCTCTCGAGGAAGCGCGCGACCACGTCCCGGCTCAGCAGGCGCCGTGGGTCGAGGCCGGCGCGGGCCGCGTAGAATGCGGCGCGGAAGTCGGCCCGTCGCTCGCGCTCGAGCTCGCCCTGCCGGTCGCTCGCGCCGGAAAACGCCGCTGCGCACCCGTCGATCGTGAAGTCGTCGAGGCGGTGGCCGAGCTCGTGGCCGAGGACGAAGGCGAGGAGGCCTTCGCCGAGCCCGGTGGGTCCGTAGACGGCGGCCAGGAGCTCGTGCGGCACGTACAGCACGGGCGGGGCGCCGGGGCAGATCCAGGCGGCGGGCGGGAAGGGGCGCCCATCGCGCTGGCGGGCCTCGGGCGAGAGCAGGACGATGCCGGTCTGGCGCTCGGTGAGGGACTCGACCGGGTCCATCACCTTGGCCCAGAGGGCCAGCGCGGACCGCGCCCAGGGATCGCTCGAGGGGAGCCTCGGGGCGGCCGCGAAGTCCTGGCAGATGCCTGCGTCGGCGCGGCGGCCGTCGAAAGCCTGAGCGCAGCGCGCAGAGCCGAGGGGGGCTGGCTCGAGGGCGTGCGCGGCCCCGGCGCTCACGAGGAGGAGCGCGGACAGGACGCGGGTGAGCGCGGGGGCGACGGTCATGGGATCCCTCGGCAGCCTGGGTGCGCCAGGCCTTGTGCAACATTCACGGCTCGCGCGTCCGGGGAGAGTCGTGCCAAGATCGCGGGTGTGCGCGGTCGAGTTCGGTCGCGCGACGATCGGCCCGAGAGAGACGAACCGGAGGAGCGCGCGTGAAAGTCCTGGGGAAGCAGCGATGGCTCGGAGCGGGCGTGGTGGCGCTCGTCGCGGTGATGGCGGGCTGCGGCGCGGCCCTGGAGGGCGGGCCAGGCACGACCACGCCGGCCAGGAAGAAGGTCGCGCGCGGCGAGCCGTTCACCTTCGGGTGGAAGGCCGGCGCGTTCAGCGTGACCGAGACGGCCGAGCGCGACGGCGAGTTGGTCTCGGTCACGTGGAGCGGGACCGTGACGGCGAAGGGCAAGGAGCTCGAGGTCGCCTTCGGGCCCGAGCCGAGCGTCGAGGGCCCGACCGAGGCGCTCATGCTG
>JAEUKJ010000570.1 GCA_016792665.1 Deltaproteobacteria bacterium
GACGCGCCGACCACGGTGCACTGGCACGGGCTCCGCATCACGGACCAGATGGACGGCTCGCCCATGGTGATGTCGCCCATCGCGGCCGGCGCCGCCTTCACCTACGACTTCGTCGTGCCCGACTCCGGGACCTACTGGTACCACACGCACTATCACCAGATTGAGCAGTTCGAGCGCGGCCTCTACGGGGCGCTCGTCGTGCACGAGGCGCGGGCGCCGGTGTTCTCGGCCGAGCGGGTCGTGGTCATCGACGACATCCGCCTGGACGCCGACAACCAGGTCGCCCCGTTCCAGAACAGCGGTCCCGACGTCGGGGCCGGTCGCGTCGGAAACCTCCTGCTCGCCAATGGTCGCAAGGCCCCGGCCGTGGCCAACATCCCGCGCGGGGCCATCGAGCGTTGGCGCGTGGTCTCGGCAACCAACGCGCTCGGCTTCGGCCTGCGTGTGCGCGGCGGCGTGGTGCGCGTCATCGCCACCGACGGCGGCATCGTGCCCGCACCGTGGACTCTGACGCGGGTCGAGATCGCCTCGGGCCAGCGCTATGACCTCGAGGTGCGTCCCGAGCCGGGCGCCGTCGAGGTCGTGCTCGAGGCGCTCATCTTCGTCACCAACTCGGCGGGCCAGGTGGTCGAGTCGCCGTTCCCGCTCTTGCGTGCGTCGGTCGCGGGCGAGGTCACCGCCCAGGAGCCGGTCTACCCGACGGTCGTCCTGCCGAGCGTCGACGCGACGCCGACCCGGCACCTCACCTGGGAGCTCTCGGGCTTGAGCGACAACGGCGTCGTGCGCTTCACCATCAACGGCCAGTCGACCTACGTCGGCGAGGGCGAGCATGTGACCCTCGACACCTTCACGCCCGGCGAGCCGGTCGCCATCACGCTCTCGGCCGACGTGTCACCCGCGCACCCGTTCCACATCCACGGCCAGTTCTTCCAGATCCTCGCGAGGAACGGCGTGCCCGTCACGGACGAGCCGGGCTACCGCGACACCGTCGAGATTCGTGGGCGCGACAAGGTCACCATCCTCGGCCGCTTCGAGAACCCGGGGCAGTGGATGGTGCACTGCCACATCTCCGAGCACAGCGAGCGCGGCATGATGGCCGACATCTTGGTCGGCGACGTGCCGGCCCACGGGCACTGATTCGCCGGGCCGAGTGTGGACCGCGCGGTTCTCGCGCGCTAGCGAGCCCGCTTCGCGACGAGCACCAGCTCGGACACCGCGCGTCCGCCGACGGTGCCGCCGCCCGGCAGGTAGGCGAGGCCCACGAAGTGGCTCTCGACCGCGGCGGTCGCGAGCCATCGATCGACGCCCGCGCCGCCCAAGCTCTCGCCGGTCAACGCCTTGCCGTCGACGCCGAGCGCGAAGACGCCGAGGTCCCCTTGGCCGTAGGTCTCGACCGTCACCCCGTCGACCGCGCGCGCCGCGAGCGTGGCCGCGACCACGAAGCGCCCGGCGCCCGACCATTGGAGAGGCCAGATGGGCGGTGGGCCGAAGCGGTCGAAGCTCACCGGCACGTTCACGGCCACCGCCGCGCCGCGCAACGCCCCCGTCGCCGCGATCGGCTCGAGGTAGGCCCCAACCGCGGGCAGCGCCCCGTCCCGCGTCGTCAGCCCCGCCAGCCACAACCCGTCGTACGCCGCCATCAGGTGCTCGCCCGGCGCCCCGGCCGCCACCGCGTGCGCGCTCACCGCGCCTTGCGCGTCGACCGTCACCAGCACGAGCCCCGTGGTCCCGATGACCTCCGCCCCGACCTTCAGCTCGCCCGACCCGAGGACCAGCGCGGCCGCCCCCTCCGCCAGCGGCACGAGCCCCAGCACCGACACGCTCGGCGTGCTCGTCAGCGCCACCGTGAAGGTCTCGCCCGTCGCGCCGAGCCCCGCCAACTGCCACTTCGCGTCGTTCAACCGGTAGCTCGCGAACGTGGCGCCGCTCGCGTCCGCGATCACCCGCCAGTTCGTCGCCTGCCGCGCGACCGCCGCCTCGCCGCTCACCGCGCCCGCGTCATCGAGCCAGCGCACCCTCACGCCCGGGCTCGCCTCGACCGCGACCATCACCCCATCCGCCGTCGCCGACAGCCCGATCGGCAGCACTCCCGCGATCTCCAACGACCAGCGCCTCGCGAGCGCCGCGTCCAACCCGACCACCACCGTCGCGTCCGCCCCCGCCGCGTGCACCACGTCGCCGCCGATCTTCAGTTCGCCGTGGACCCCGCTCGCCAGCACCGCGCCGCCCGTCGTCGCCACCAACATCGGCCCGTTCAAGAGCGCCGACCCGAGGTCCGCCACCGCGTCGAGCTCGGTCGCCACGAAGCGCGCCTCGATCGTCAGGTCCTGGTCGAGCCACACGTCGCACTCGCCGACCCCCGCGCACGCCCCGGACCACGCCGCCAAGCGCTGCCCCGCGCCAGGCACCGCCGCGACGTGCAGCCGCTCGAACAAGGTCCCCGGCACGACGCACTCGCCCTCGCACGCCCCGAGCGCCCCGAGCTCGACCTTGCCGCGCCCCACAACCCGCACCGTCACCGTCGGCGCCGCGGCCGGCGGCTTCGCGCACGCGCGCGGCGACACCCGCTCGGGCCCGCTCAGCACCGCGAAGAAGCCCCACG
>JAEUKJ010000594.1 GCA_016792665.1 Deltaproteobacteria bacterium
CACGCGCCCGCAAGAAGCACCTTGACCCCGCGCCGACCTCCGATGTCATTTCGCACGCATGAAGAGCCACCCCGTCCTCGGCTATAGCTTCGCCCTCGTCACCGCCATCTTCGCGGTCGCCGTCATCATCTTCGGGTTCGACATCTCGGTCCCGAAGGAGTCGCGCCGCGCCCTCACGCGCTCGCTCGCCAACGAGTCGACCTCGACCTATTTCTATCGCGTCGACGACCGCTTCGCCCTCGCGGTCTTCACCAAGCGCGAGCCCGGCGAGCTCGACGTGAGCCTCCGCACCTACACGACCAACTACCCGCCGTTCTGCTTCTTCTGCGGCTGGCACACCGACGACACCGACGACCGCCGCGGCTTCATCGAGCCCTACCGCATCGGCTCGACCCTCTATGACGTGAAGCCCCTGAGCGAGCCCTACATGGGCCTGCCCAAGGGCGCCCACGCCACCTACGACCTCGCGACGCGCACCTTCGGCCACGTCATGGATCTCACGGCCATCGCCCCGGACGCCGCCTCACCGACCCACAAGCTGACACGCGAACAGGTCTCGGCCGACTTCGACGAAATGTCCTACTACGGCCCCGACGACGAGGACTGCCAGATCGTCTTCGCCGCCCTCACGGTCGCCTATGCCATCCTCTTCCTCTGGCTCCTGGTCATCCTCGTCCGCCGCCTCCTCGCGCCGCGCTATACAAGCGGGCGCGGAAGCCTATAGTGCGCGCATGAAGCTCATGACGACCTATCGGCCCGACGACATCCGCAACATCGCGCTGCTCGGTCCGCAGGGGGTCGGCAAGACGACCCTCGCGGAAGCCCTCCTCATGCGCACCGGCGCCATCGCGCGCATGGGCTCCATCGCCGAGGCGACCACCGTCGGCGACTTCGACAGCGAGTCCCGCCGCCACCACTTCTCGACGCAGTCGACCCTCCTCTACGGCGCCTGGGAAGGGCGCGAGATCAACGTCATCGACACGCCCGGGCACCCCGAGCTCGTCGGCCAGGCCCTCGCCGTCCTGCCCGCGGTCGAGACCGCCGTCCTCGTCGTCGACGCCGTGCTCGGGGTCGACGCGCACGCCCGCCGCCTCTTCGACGCCGCAGGCACCCTCGGGCTCGCGCGCATGGTCGTCGTGAACCGCATCGACCAGGCCGCCGCCGACCTGCCCTACCTCCTCGCCTCGCTGCGCACCGACCTCGGCCCGAACCTGCACTGCATCACCCTGCCCGTGCGCAGCCGCACCGACGTCATCGACTGCTTCGACCACGACGTCGGCCACTCCGACTTCGGCAGCGTCGCCGACGTGCACCGCGCCATGCTCGAGTCGACCATCGAGGTCGACGACGCCGAGGTCGAGCGCTACTTCGCGGGCGAGAAGATCGACCTCCAGGCACTGCGCCGCTGCTTCGTGCAGGCCATGATCCAGGGCCACGTCATCCCCGTCCTGTTCACCGCCAGCCGCACCGGCGTCGGCGTCGCGGCGCTCTTGCACATGCTCGCCGCCGAAGGCCCGAGCCCCGCGTCCGCGCGCCCGCGTCCCTACCTCCGCGCCGGCGCCCCCGTCGCCCTCGGCTGCGACGCGAGCGCCCCGCTGCTCGGCCACATCTTCAAGGTGACGACCGACCCGAAGCTCGGCCGCCTCGCCATGGTGCGCATCCTCCAGGGTACGCTCGAAGGGACGAGCACCTTCGTGGTCACCGAAGGGCACACTGGCTCCGCCCGACCTTCGGCGACACCCGCCGCCGAGCGAAAGCCCCACCGCGCCAACCAGGTCCTGAAGATCGAGGGCGCCGAGTGGCACGAGCTCGGCGTGCCCGCCTCGGCTGGTGACATCGTCGCGCTGAGCCGCGTCGAGGGCCTGCGCGTTGGCGAGCTCCTGCACAGCCCGGCGATCGCCGACGACATCGGCCTCGTCGCCCCGACCCTCCCCGACGCCAGCGCCGCCCTCCTCATCGAGGCCGCCGAGAAGCGCGACGCGGGCAAGCTCGGCGTGGCGCTCGCCCACCTCGTCGAGGAAGACCCGACCCTCCACCTCGAGGTCGACCCCGAAGGCCACGGACACCTCGTGCGCGGCCTCGGCCCCT
>JAEUKJ010000699.1 GCA_016792665.1 Deltaproteobacteria bacterium
GTGCAATTGCACACAGCGTGCGCGCGATCGATGTGTGCAATAGCGCACACCTGTCGCCGAATGGCACGGGCCCTTCCTCGCCGCTCGTCGCGTCTCTGCTCGCGCTCGGCGGCGTCCGCGTGATACCTGCCCCGCGATGGCCGACTACCGCCCCGCCGAGGCTCGCGTTCGTGACACCCTGCTCGACCTCTGGTGCCAGAGCCGCGCCGACTGGCGCTTCATCACCGAGCGCCTGGCCCAGGCCTTCCGCAACGCGCGCCAGCTCCACTCGGCCGAGCGCCGCGTCGTCGCCGACACCTTGTATGGCATGGTCCGCCGCGTCCGCACGCTGGACCACGTGCTCGCCCCGCAGGTCCCAGTGGGCCCCTGGTCCCCCGGCCACGAGCCCACGCGCGAGCGCGCCCAGCTCGACCTCCTGGCCTATCGCATGCTCTTCGAGGGCATGGCCCTCGACGTCGCCAAGGCCGAGCGCCCCGACCTCGATTGGGGCCGCGTGCTCCGCGCGCATGCGGCCATCGGCGACATCGCCGACCCGCTGACCCGCTTCGCGCTGACCTGGTCCCTGCCGGACTGGATCGCCAGCCGCCTCATCGCCGAGCTCGGCGAGAAGGGCGCCATCGACTTCGCCTCCGCCATGGACGCCCGCGCCCCGCTCACCGTGCGCGCCAACACGTTGAAGACCACGCGCGAGGCGCTCGCCGCGACCTGGGCCCAGCGCGACCCGCCGCTCACCACGACCCCGACCCGCTGGGCCAAGGACGGCCTGGTGCTTGGCGCGCGCACCAACGTCTTCGGCCTGCCCGAGCTGAAGGCCGGCGGCTTCGAGGTCCAGGACGAAGCGAGCCAGCTCGTCGCCGAGCTCGTCGCCCCTCCGGTCCATGGCCTCGTCATCGACGCCTGCGCCGGGGCCGGCGGCAAGACCCTGGCCCTCGGCGCGCTCATGCGCAACAAGGGCCGCCTCGTCGCGATGGACATGGCGCGCCACAAGCTCGACGAGCTCGGTCGCCGCGCGCGCCGCGCCGGCCTCTCGAACCACCGCACCATCGCCGTGCCCGACGACGGTCCACTGCCCGCCGAGGCCCTGGCGTTCACCGGCAAGGCCGACCGCGTCTTCATCGACGCCCCGTGCAGCGGGGTCGGCTCGATGCGCAGGAACCCCGAGGCGCGCTGGCGCATGCGCCCGGACTTCGTCGATGCCCTGCCCGAGCTCCAGCTCCGCATCGCGCTGCGCGCCCTGCCGCTGCTCGCCCCGGGCGGTCGCCTGGTCTACGCGACCTGCACCATCTTCCGCGAAGAGAACGAGGCCGTCGTCGCGCGCCTCCTCGCCGCCGAGCCGCGCCTCACCCGCGTCCCCGTGAAAGAGATCTTCGGCAAGACGCGCGTCGAGGGCATCGTCTCCGACGACGGCTTCTCGCTCCGCACCTTCCCGCATCTCCACGGCATGGACGGCTTCTACGCGACCGCGATGCGCCTCGAGGCGTGACCGCGACCCTGGGTCCCGTCCCCTTGGGGGCGCGGCCGCGGCAGGGTCACTTCAGAAGATGCGGTAGCCGAGGTCGACCCGCACCCCGTCCGCGTCGCGCCACAGGGTCGCCGTGCGCCCGTGCTCTGGCCCGAGGGCGCTCTCGAAGGCGACGCGCAGAGCGTCGTCCCGCTGGGTCGCCCCGGTCACCGGCATGGCCGCGACCAGGCCCGAGACCACCGCGGTCGACACCTCTCCGCAGCTCACCCCGAAGGCGCAGACCCCGTCGCTGTTCAAGCCCACGACGAGCGCGGCACCCGGTCCCGTCCCCGCCAGGTGCTTGACCAGGGCGGCCTCGAACGGCGACACCTCGATGGCCACGGCCAGCGCCGTCGCACTCGCCGCAGCATCACCGGCACCCAGCGGAAGCCTGAAGAACGTCGCGGCCGGCTCCATCCCGACGGTTGCCCGCACCTCGTCGACTCGCGCCAGCCCGAGCAGACCGACCGCCCGCACGAGCGCTGCCCGCGCCGCGTGCTCGGGCGCCGTCGCAAGCGCCTTGTCGACCGCGAACGGGCCCTGCATCCCGAAGCCGACCGCCAGGCCCGCAGGCCCGGCCTCCACCCAGAGGCTCACGCGCTCCGGCTCGAGCCCCTCCCCGAGGGCGCGCACCCGCGCCACATCCGCCTCCGGCGCATCGACGAGCCCGAGCTGCTCGGCCAGCGGCCCCATCATCGCCGTCGCCTCGCCGCGCACTGTCGCCCGCGCATGCATGAGCGGCGTGTCGACCGAGATGTGGCCTTCGATGCCCGCCAGGTCGCCCGCCTCGCCCATCCACCAGCGCACCAGGTCTCGGCCCGCGTCCGTCGCGCCGACCGGCCCCATCCCCAGCGCCGTTGCGGCTCGGCGCCGCGCCATCACGTTCTTGTCGGTGTCCCCCAAAGGTCGCCTCCCACGCCGCGCGCTTGCGCGCCTCGCCTCCAAGCCTCGTGCATGGGCCGCTCCAGCGCGTGCTCCTCGGGCCGAGGCAGCGATGGTGCGCCTCACGCGTCCGTCGTGCCAGCCCAGCGACCGATCCGATGGCCTCCCCCGTCAATTCGATGCGCCCGCGCGCCGCGCGTCACTTCAGGAAGAGGTAGATCCCGAAGCCGAGCTCGTAGCGTCCCCACTTGAGGTAGGCATCACGCCACTTGCGCGCGCGCTCACGCACCGCCAGGGCATGCGGGTCGCCCGGATTGCCGCGCAGCCATCGCTCCGCCGACCAGAGCGCGAGCCCCTCATAATGGTCGATCTCGTCGCGCGTCGCGCTCGCGAAGTAGATCGGGGTGAAGTCCTCGCGCACCCCGAGCGCGATCACCTGGTCGTGCGTGCAATACGCGTCGGGCCCACACCCGAGGACGTCGATGTAGTCGGGGTCCGGGTCCTCGTCGTTCCAGTGCCACTCGCCGAGCAGCAACTGTCCGCCGGTGCGCACCATCGCCCAGGCCTTCGCGAGCGTCTCGCGCAGGTCGCCGAAGGGGCGCGACCCGATGCACACGATGAGGTCGTACGACTCGGGCTCGACCTCGAGCTCGTAGGCCTCCAGCTCAAGGAGCCGCACGCTGCCCTCGGGCACGCGGCTCGACATCTCGGCGCGCATCGCGGCCTGGAACAGCGGCGACGGCTCGACCGCGTCACCCGTCGCGCCATAGCGCTCGAGGATGCGGAAGAGCAGCTCACCCTTGCCAGCCGCGAGGTCCAGGACCTTCGAACCGGGCGCCAGCCCGAGGAGCTCGACGACTCCGTCGAGCTTGGCACGGCTCAACGGACAGAGGACGTCGTGCTCGGCGTGGGTGATGCTGTCGTATTTGTACGCGTACATGCGGCGTCACGACTCCAAGTGTGAAGACACTCGCACGAGCCCCCCACGCTGTCGACTATTCCCCTGGCTCGCCTTGGTTGTCGGTCGCGCCACCGCTCGATCGAGCCGTTGTGCAGCCTTGGCTCCGCCAGGCCTTCGGCGTTGCTCACGGACCGCCCGCGCGACGAGCGCTACATCGCCCCTTCCCCCGCGGGCTTCTTTTCGTTATCTCGCCTCGCGATGAGCGCGTTTCTCCATCTCAAGAACGGCCGTGTGCTCGGACCCGAGTCGCGCTCGGCCGAGCCCTGGGCCGAGGTCGACCTGCTCATCGCACACGGTCGCATCGCCGCCATCGGCAAGGATCTGGGCCCCCTCGGGGTCACGTGCGAGACCCTCGATCTCGAGGGCCGCCACGTCATCCCCGGCCTGGTCGACGCCCACGTCCACCTGACCGGCGGCGGCGGCGAGGCCGGCTTCAAGACGCGCGTCCCCCGGGTCGAGGTCTCGGCCCTGGCCGGGAACGGCGTGACCTCGGTCGTCGGCGTCCTCGGCACCGATGGCGCCACGCGCACCCTCCGGGACCTCGTCGCCTCGGCCTATGCCGTCCGCGAAGAAGGGCTCTCGGCCTGGTGCTACACCGGGAACTACGCCGTGCCGGTGATGACGCTCACCGGCTCGGTGAAGGACGACCTCGTCTTCGTGGAGCCCATCGTCGGCGTCGGCGAGCTCGCGATCTCGGACCATCGTTCCTCCCAGCCGACCCTCGACGAGCTCTTGCGCATCGCGTCCGACGCCTACGTAGCCGGCCTCACCGCGGGCAAGTCGGGCGTCATGCACCTCCACCTGGGCGACGGCGAGCGCGGCCTCGAGCTCGTGCGGCGCGCGCTCGCCACGGCTGAGATCCCGGCGCGGGTCTGGCACCCGACCCACCTCAACCGGAACCGCCGCCTCTGGGCCGAGGCCAAAGACCTCGCACGCGTCGCGCGCCCGCCCTATTTCGACGTGACCGCCTTCCCCCACGACGACGACCCCGACACCCTGAGCGCGGTCGAGGCCGTCCTGGACTGGGTCGGCTCCGGCCTGCCCGCCGAACGCCTGACCGTGTCCTCGGACGGCGGTGGGTGCCTTCCATCCTTTGATCACGATGGACGAATGGTCGCGATGGGGGTGGGTTCGTGCTCGACCCTCCTCGAGACCTTGCGCGGCCTGGTCGACGCTGGCCTGCCCCTGGCCGAGGCCGTCCCGTTCTTCACGCGCCAGCCCGCCCAGGTCCTGGGT
>JAEUKJ010000642.1 GCA_016792665.1 Deltaproteobacteria bacterium
ACGGCGTGGGCGGTCTTCTGCACGCGATACGAGGTCTCGACGAGCTGGGCGACCACGTTGCCTCCGGAGGGAGTGAGCTGAACGACGCGGAGCGACCTCAGTATGCGACCCCGAGCCCGATCGTCACAAGCCGACCCCGCGAAGGAAGCGGGATCGAGCCGTTGGGCAGCCTCGCTGCGCGAGGCCTTCGGCGGGGATCGCGCCGTTGGGCAGCCTCGCTCGGCGAGGCCTTCTGCGGGGATCGCGCCGTTGGGCAGCCTCGCTGCGCGAGGCCTTCTGCGGGGATCGACGGGGTCGGGCTGGCCAAGGGGCAGGTCCGGCGCTACGTTGTCGGGCGATGACCGAACCGGCCGAGGCCCCCCCGACCAAGAAGCGCCGCCGCCGGAAGCGTCGATCCTCCGCGGCCTCGTCGCAGGGGACGCAGGGGGCGGAAGGGCATCCGCAGGGTGTGGGTCCGGTCGCGGCCTCGAGCGATGTGGCGCGCGCGGCGTCGAAAGCTGCTCAGGCCAGGCCGGCGCCGTCGAACCCGGGCCAGCCGCAGTCTGCTCAAGCTACGGCGGAGCCTGGTTCCCGCATGCCGCGCGACCCGCTCGGAGCGGCGACCGCCGTCATCGCGGCGCTCGACCGGGCTGTGGCGGTGCTGCTGGCCGAGCTCGGGCGCCCGCCGGCGTGGGCGTTGGGCGACGTCGAGGCGGTCCTGCCGCTGCCGGTCGTCTTGAAGCGTGACCTCGCCGAAGGGCCGTCGCGGCGTCGGGCCGAGGCGCTGCTCGGGCGGCTGCGCGAGCGGCTGGATGCGGCGACCCTGGGGGTGACGGCGTTCCGCGAGGGGCACGTCTACTGCTTCCACACGAACCAGCCCGAGTCACCTTACTCGTCGCCTCCGAACAAGGTCGATGTGTTCTCGGGGTACAGTGCGAACGGCCGTCCCGAGTGGGTGTCGTTTCCGAACCTGTGCATCACGCGCAAAGAGCCGCGGGTCGACCGCCTTTATGGGGACCCACCCGAGGTCCTGGCGATGGTCATCGGGCCCGACGCGCTGGGCGAGGGGCTCTTGCCGGCCTTCGGGAAGGACAGCCTGGCGTATCGGCTCCTGGGGCAGGTCGTCCTGGGACTCGTGCCCGAGGACCTCGATCTGCGCTCGCGCGCCGAGCGCGTGGCCCTGACGCTGCAGGTGGTCGAGACCTCGCAGCTCGGGCTCCAACATCGCCTGCGCCTGAACGTCATCGGCCTGCCGCGTGAGGCGATCGCCGAGGCCGCGGCCAGCCAGGACGCGACCAGCCCCGCCGAGGCTTTCCGCAAGGTCCTGCGCATGACGCGTGGGCGCATCGACGGCCTCGGGCGGCAGGCCGCGCTGGCGCACAAGCGCGGGGAGGCCTTCGACCTCGGCCCGCACGTGACGGCGCTCTTGACGCGGCTGCGGGCCGACCTCCTCCGCGTCTTCAAGACCCGCGACTATCGCACGCAGCACGCGCAGGACCGGCACGACTCGCGCGAGCGGCCGACGGCGCAGGCCATCAGCGACGCCCTCGCCGCGACCGAGGGGCGCTTCCTGCGCGACGAGCGCAAGGACACCATCATCGTCCTCGGCCCGAAGAATCGCGTCCACGTGTTCTCGAGCGCGTGCAAGCACGTGACGAGCCTCGAGCTGCAGCCGACCGAGGTCGAGCGTCGCCTGGAGCTCCGCCGCTGGCACTTCCTCGAGCGCGTCGGCTCGGAGCTCTTCAAGGCGCGCCTGCGCTCGGCCCTCGACCCCGACGCCGCGCCCGCCGGGCCCGCCCCACACGCGCCACCCCGGCCGCCGCCCCGGCCTCCCGGCACGCCGCCCCGCCCACCGCTTCGCCCCCCTCACGGTTGACGTCATGACCACCTGGCGCTTCGAGCCCGACTTCCTCCTGCGCGCGACCGGCTTCCCCATCGAACGCCTGCTCTCGGTCGCAGGACCGATGGCGACGGCTCCCGAGCCCGATGGCTTCGTCGGTCCGACCCGCCTCCAGGCCGAGCGCCAGGCCCTCTTCGCGGCTCTGGGCGATGCGCTGGCCCGCGAAGCCCTCCTCACCTCGGCGCCGCTCGTCGACCAGAACTTCGACGGCTGGCGCGCGCACGTCGACGCCGGGCGCCGGAACTCGCAGGACAAGAAGCGCGAGCGCGTGCTGTGGCGCTTCCTCCAGCGCCTCACCGCCAAGAACGACTCGACGAGCTTCTTCGGCGCGGTCGCGTCGGGCCGCTTCGACCTCGACGACCAGGGCGCCTCCGACGCGCGCACGAACATCCTCCCCGTCGAAGTCTCGCGCGGCGTGTTCTCGACCCAGTGGGTCGTCGAGCGACTCCTCGCCAGCGCCATCGCCGAGCTGCGCGCGGCCGGCCTCCACACCGCGGTCCCGCGCCGCGCTCCCGGCGTCGACGCCGAGGGCACGCGCTGGGCACCCGGCGCACGCGGCTTTGCCCCGAGCGACGAGCCGACCAGCGTCGACCTCGACGTCCTGCCGAGCGGCCTCGTCGACCCCATCGGCCATGCCATCACCGCACTCACGGGGCTCGCGCCCTCGCCGCCTCGCGACCGCTGGATCGGTCACCTCGAAGCCCTCGCCGCCCATCGCGACGCGTTCGCGCGCAGTGCTCACGACCCTGCCGCGCGTCGGGTCGCGCTGGCCGAGCTCGAGGCCTTCCTCGCGCCGCTCCTCGGCGAGCCCGCCACGCGTCATGGCGGCGAGTTCTATGCCTCGCGCGGGCCGGTCCACGAGCAGGCCGACCGCACCGGCGCCCCGGTCCACGTCGGGTCGTGGGGCCCGGCCCTCGAGGACGCCATCGCCCCCGTTCTCGACCTCGCCTTCTTGCAGGCCGCCATCGATCGCGTGGCCTTTCGCGCCTGGTTCGACCGCACCTTCGAGGCCACTCCTCCCGGCACCTCGCCCGGCCCCGTGCCCTGGCGCGAGGTGCTCGACGCCCTGGCCGAGGACCCCCACGGCCCCGACCTCGCGATGCCCGCGGCCGCGCGCCGCGCCAAGGACACGCTCCGCGCTTTTCGCGCGACCCTGCGCGCCGACATCGAGCGCGAGGCCGACCCCGCCGCCGCGGTCATCATCGACCCCGAGCGCTTCGCTCCGATCCGCGAGGCCCTCGCCTCGCTCGCCGCGCTGGGCCCGCCGGGCCGCCCCTACGCCAACCCCGACTTCATGATCGCCTGGTCGCCCGAGCACCCCGAGCGAGCCCCAGACTTCCTCCTGGCCGAGGCCCACCACCTGCCCCATGCGACCGCGTGCCTCCTGCCGCCCCTCGCCGACGCGGCCGGGATCGTGGCCCGCACGACCGCCTCGCTGGCGGCGCTGACCGCCCCCGACCTGCCGGCCTTCCCGGTCTCGTACGACCACAGCTTCATCTCGGTCGGACCCGATC
>JAEUKJ010000646.1 GCA_016792665.1 Deltaproteobacteria bacterium
CGCCGTCGGCCGGAGCGCTCGCGTCGTCGAAGCTCGCGCTCGTGGCCGTCGCCAGCGGAGTGAAACTCGCGCTCTCGGTGCCGCTCGATCGCTCCCACTGGAGCGTCAGCGCGCCCGCTTGGCGTCGGCCCACCGCCTCGCTCGAGACGTCACCCTGACGCGTCGCCGTCACGGCGCGCACCCGATAGTGGCGCGATGCTCCGAGCGCCGCGGCGTAGCCCGTCGCCGCCACGCGAACGAACGCGGGGTGCGTCCCCTCCGAGGCGGTGGCCGTCCCTGCGGTGAGCGTCGGCGCAGCCGCCTCGAAGTCGCTGGTCGAGGTCGCCGTGCCGACCGCGACGAAGGCGCCGTCGTCGATCGCGAGCGCGTAGCCGGTCACCGGGTCCGCGAGTCTCTGCCCCTCGACCTCTCCCGACGGGACACTCTCGCCCGCAGCATTCACCGCCGTGACTCGATAGCGATAGCGCGGAGCCTCGGGGGTGACGACCGAGCTCCAGCTCACGAACACGCGGTCCGTGGCGTCCGTGCTGGCCGTCACGTTCGGGGCCGGTGGCAGGGCAGGGCCCGCGGTCGTCTCGTCGACGTACCGGGTGGCGCTGATCGGGGCCTCGGTGAGGCGTACGAAGTCGGCGTCCGTGCAGATGGTCTTCGCGCAGCGGCTCACACGGTAGCCGTCAGCGTCCGCGCTCGCGTTCCAGGTCAGGGTCAGGATCGCGAGCTCCGGCGCCACGCTCAGGTTCGTCGGCGCAGCGGGCATCTCGATGCAACGACCCTCTCGGGTCTGGGGTCCCGGGCAGCCCGAGTCGACCTCTCCAGTGTCAGTCTCGCTGACCTCATGGGTCTCGTCCGCGGTGTCCCGGGTGTCGACCGCGTCCGACGTGTCGTTCCGGCTGTCCGGCGCGGTGTCGTCCCTACCCGCGCCGTCATCACCGTCGACGTCGAGCAGGGTGCCGTCGCCTGTGTCGGCCAAGGTGGGAGGATCCGGAAAGCAACCGCCGACCGTCACGCCCAAGCCGAGCACTGCCAACCATCGTTCGCCCAAACGCATAAGGGTCCCCCAGACCGAGAATCGCCTGACGTGTACCGTCATTGCGATTCTACATAGTCGGAGGGACCCTTACAATTCGCTCAAGGCCTCGCTGAGCGAGGCTGCCGGTGAGTGCAATTCGCACAAGGCCTCGCTGAGCGAGGCTGCCGGCGGGTGCAATTCGCACAAGGCCTCGCGGAGCGAGGCTGCCGGCGAGTGCAATTGCAGCCACCGAAGGCAGCCTGGCTAAGCCAGGCGTTCCGCGATCAGCGAATCTCGTCGGTGAAGACGCACCGGAACGGGAGGTACGAGTACCCGTAGTAGACGTTCAAGGTCCGGTAGGTGTTGTTCTGGTACGTGAACGCCGCCGTCCCCGTCCCGTTCCAACGCACCGTCATGTAGCCGCGACCGTCGTTGTACCAGTTGGCCGTGTTCGACGACCAGAGGTCGTTCTGCGACCCGTTCGGCAGGCCCGCGTGGATCGCCGTCATGAAGTCTTCGGTGCCAGCGAGGCGCCCGCCGTAGAAGCGGCACTCGTGGAACGCCGCAACGACCGACACCGCCGCGCGGTCGTTCTTGTCCATGCGCACACGCCCGGTCGTGAAGCAGGGCGCCGTCGGGTCGCCGTAGCAGGACCGGCCGGTGAAGGCATCGCCCTTGGTCGTCGGCCACACGCAGCGGAACGGGGTCGTGCTGGTCGCCGCGAGGCGCGAGCCCGCGCCGTCCGAGACGCGGAGGGTCACGTAGGTGTTGTCGATGGTGTCGGGCAACATCGTCCACAGGTACGAGGTCGAGGTCGAGTCGCCGATGGCGCTCACGCCCGCGAGGCTCTGGTTGGCACGCACGCGGTAGATTTCGGTGGCCGTCGGGAGGCGCCCGCCGGCCGTCTCGCAGGTGGTCTTGGCGTTGGCGTAGGTCGCCGCGTTGCGCTGGAACGTGTCCCAGGCGTTGCCCCAGGCATCGACGATCTGGATGCCGTTGGGGATGGCCTGCCCGTTCGAGGTACCCGTGGTCGCGTTCGAGCAGGTATACGCCGAGCCGTCCCAGGTCTGGATCTGGTTGGCGCCGCAGTTGGTGAAGTTGGTCTCGACCGTGTCGCGCCACACGCAGCGGAACTTGAAGAGGTTGTCCTCGCCCTGGGTCTCCAGGGTTCTCCGACCTTGGTTGGTGTTGCCCTCGGGCGACCAGCGCCAGCCCTGGCGGAAGCCCGCATCGTTCGCGTTCGCCGTGTTCCAGCGGCCGGTGATCGGATAGTAGCTGCGACCCTGGTAGTAGTAGACCGGCTCGTCAATCCAGAGGTAGCTGTTGTCGTTGTCGGTCCAGCCGGCGTGAACAGC
>JAEUKJ010000662.1 GCA_016792665.1 Deltaproteobacteria bacterium
CAGCATCTGGGTCGACATGAGGCCGAGGATCTCGCTGCGGAAGTCGTCCAGGCGGTCCGACCAGCGCAGCCCGCCGCGCGCGACCTTGCCGCCACGCAGGTGGACGCCCTCGATCGCGGTCGCGTGGACCCAGATCTCGAAGAAGGGCCGCGGGCTCGGCATGTCGGGGACTTTCGAGCAGTCGAGCTTGAAGCTCGTGTAGTGGAAGCCCGCGCGATCGGCGCGCCCCGGGACGTAGAAGTTGGTGCGCACGGTGGCGCGCACGAGCCCGAGGAAGGTGCGCAGGATGCGGTCCTCGTCGAACGAGGTCACGCCGTCGAGGTACTTGGCGAGGCGGTCACCGAGCCGCGTCTCCTGTGCGTGCCGCAGCTCGAGCGAGGCGTGCGCCGCCGGGTCGAAGCGCGCGCGGAAGAGCTCGACCAGGCCGCTCGCGAAGTCGGAGTGCAGGAGCAGCACCTTCTGCACGATCTCGGGGGTGAGCGTGCTGCCGAGCTGGCGGCTGTAATAGTAGTAGCTGCGGAAGACCTCGACGTCCTGCCAGGTGATCTTGGCGCGCAGGAGGAGGCGGTTGATGCGGTCACTGCGCATCTTGCGCTCGAAGACCGCCTGGAGCGCCTCGACCAGGTTGTGGCGCTGCGACAGCAGGTCCGGGTCGCCGCGGCGCACGCGCAGCGTGTTGATCTGGAGGCGCGCGGCGGCGTTCTCGGGCTGCACGTCCCAGGCGTTCTGCTCGGCGACGACCACGCCGAAGTTGTCGACGACGGGCAGGATCTCGGTGAGCAAGAGGTCGCGGGCCGAGTAGATGCGCAAGAGCGCGTCCTCGTCGGAGCCGTTGGACGGGAAGATGTCGAAGCGCGTGCGCCCGTCGGCGACGACCTTGTCGAGGTGCTGGATGTCGACGACCGCGACGTCGACGGCCGTGACCTCGGTGTAGTTCTCGGGAAAGGCGGCCGCGTAGCTGGCGTGCCTCTCGGCCCCGGTCGCCTCGCCCAGCTCGGCCTCGAGGGCGCGGCGCAGGCGCAGGACCCAGGGCGTCCCCAGCTCGGCCAGCTTCCTCTCGAGGTCGGCCGTGCGCGCGCGCAGGGTCGGCTGGTCGAGATCCGCCCCGAAGAGGGGCTGGTCGGCGGTGAGGTAGAAGTGGATGGCGACCGAGCCGTACTTGCCGAAGTGGACGCGGTGGTCGGCGTAGTTCGCGGCGAGCTCGGCCTGCAGCATGCTCTGCAACTGGGCGCGCAGCTCGTCGGCGTAGTTCTCCTTCGGGACCACGACGAAGACGTAGCCGCTGTGCCCGTCGGGCGAGATGGCGAGGTGGCTCCGGAACTCGTGGCGGTCGTCGGCGGCGCGCGACATCTGCAACAGGTCGAAGACCGTCGTCTCGTCCGCCTCGAAGAGGTACTCGACGGGGAGCGCGTTGAAGGCCGAGATGAGCGACTTGTGGTCGTAGTCGCCGGGGCGCGTGCCGGCCAGCGCGACCATGCGCTCGAGCTTGCCGCGCAGGATGGGGATCTGTCCGCCGGGCTGGGACAGGCCCTTGTGCGCGAACATGCCGTGGACGAGCAAGCCACCCACCGGGCGACCGTCGGGGTCGAAGGTGCGGATGAGGATGTGGTCGACCTTGCCGCGGCGGTGGATGACGCTGTCGATGCTCGACTTGTGGACGCGCGCGAGCGGCGCCGCGACCGCGTTGGCCTCGGCGAGGAAGCGCGCCTCGTCCGCGTCGATCGCGGGCTTGCTCACGCCGGTCTGCCCATCGGCGCCGAAGCGCGCGATGCCAAGCGAACGCGAGGTGTCCGCGACGAGACCGGAGCCGTCGCGCGTGTAGCTCTGGAGGCCCATGAAGACGAAGTTCTCGTCCAAGAGCCAGTGCACGAAGTCGCGCACCTCGACGCACTCGCTGCGCGGTGCGCCGGTGAGCTTCGCGAGGTAGTCGAACTCGTTGGCGGTCGCGCGCAGGTCGCGGATCATCCGATTGAAGTCGGAGACCATGGCGCGCGCCAGGACGAGGCGCTCGGAGACCTCGGCGGTCAGGCCCTCGGCCGTCGGCGACCCATCCCAGGTCACGTACCAGCGCGTGTAGCCGAAGCTCTCGGTGGTGGCCGAGCTCTCGCCGATGTTCGTGACCTGGCGCTGCCCCGGCTCGCCTTCGAGCTGCACGGGGATCACCACGCGCAGGTTGTTCAGCACGCGCAGACCGAGCTGCTCGACCGTGAGCTTCAGCGTGTCGTAGATGAACGGCTGATCGGGCATCACCGTCTCGATGACGACGCCCTCGACCGCGTAGCCGTGGGTCGCGACCTCGGGGCGGAAGACGCGCACCGCGACGTCGCCCGCAGCCACCGCGGGGCGGAACCAGCGGTACGAGTCGGAGAGCTGGGCACCGAGCGTGGTGAGCCGGTGGCGGAAGAGGTAGGCGTCGTCGACGCGGCGCAGGAGGGCCTTGGCAAAGGCCGGGAGCAGGTCCGAGCCGGGCTCGGAGGTCGGGGATTCGAGCTCGGCGAGGAGGCGGCCCACGAGCTCGGCGCGGTCGAGATTGTTCTGCATGGCGCGATTCCGGATGAGTCCTGAGGAGGGGCGCGGCTCGTCTTCGGAGTCGCGCAGGCAGGTCACTCGCTCTGCTTCGAGAGCGAGGCGAGGAGGGCCTTGGACAGGGCGAGCTCGATCTTGAGGGTCGAGCCCGAGCCCGTCAGCTTGAGGGCCTCGATGATGGCCTTGCGCTCGGCGCTCATGAGGAGCTTGCCCTTGTCCATGAACATGCCGAGGGCGCTCGCCACGTTGGCGGCGTCGGCCCCGGGGATGAGGATGGCACCGCGCACGACGCTGGTCTCGCCCGGCTCGAACGAGAAGCCGGCATGGGTCGGGGTGCCGCCGATGAGGTTCTTGAACATGCCGGGGATCTGCGCGGTCGCGCCGGCAGGGACGGGGCCCGCGACCCAGAAGGCCGCCCCGGTGTCGAGGGCGCTCTGGATCTCGTCGAGGCCGGCCTTCTGGCCGAGCGCCTTGCCCTGCCCCTTGGAGACGGCGAGGGCGAGGTCGACGAGGGCGGAGGAGCCGGTGACCACGATGCCACCTTCGAGGGGCTCGACGCGGAGACCCTGGAGGAAGGACGCAGCGTCCGCGGGTGCCGAGGCGACGAGCGCCGTGACCAGGGCGGCGAGCGCCTTCGTGTCGGTGCGCGTCTCGATGGCGATGAGGATGTCCTTGGGCGTGCCGCCGTCGACGCGACCCCCGAGGGCCACCGAGCGGAGGTCGGCCAGCGCGACGCCGCCTTCCTTCAGCTTGGCCTCGATCTGGTCGAGGTCGACCCCCTGGGCCTTGGCGAGGTCGCGGAGCACCGGGCTCTGGGTGAGGCCGGCGATGTCGATGCCGCCGATGATGTCGACCTCGGCCGGCATGACGCGGCTCGCGAGGGCAGCGCTCTCACCGGCACCGCCGGCCTTGCGGAAGACGAACCAGTAGACCGCGAAGGCCACGGCGGCGAGCACCAGCACCGCGATGATCCACGTGGCGGCGCCCCCTCGGGCGTCGGTCAGGCGCCGCGCGGCAGAGGTCCTCGAAGTCTCGGTGAGCCGGGCCGAAAGGCGCGGCCGCGAAGGAACAGGATGCGTCATCTGGAGGTCTCCCCGTGCCGTCTTGGAGCGGCGCGGGCGCATCGTGCTCCAAGCCTCGGGAACCTTCAAGCAGCCTTGCGAGCACCGAGCGCTCGCGCTGCCGATTGACGATCCTCACAGTGTCAGGCTGCGCGCTGGGTCGAGGGCGGGCGCGGAAGCGCACAGCCGTTGGCGTCACAACGACCGGTCCAGCGCAGGCGGTTCTTCGCGAAGATGCGATAGGCGAGGTCGGCGAGCTGCTTCAGCCCGGGCACGCGCGTCGGCGCGAGCAGCCAGCCGAGCCCGACGGCTCCATAGAGACGGCGGAAGACCTCGACCCCCTCGACCCAGCGTCCGTCGGGCAGGCGGCCGTGGATCTTCGCCATGAAGCTCTCCCATGAGAGGCCCAGCGAGTCGGGGTCGAAGGTCGGCGCGGCGATGTCGGTGAAGCGCACGCGCTGGCGCTTGTCGCGGCGCTTCAGGAAGTTGATCTCGCGCACGCAGAGCGGGCAGGCGCCGTCGTAGAAGACTTCGATGACCTGGGTCGGGGCTTCGGGCTGCATGATGGGCGACCTCCGCGGAGAGAGTGGGCGCCGACCGGTCCGGGTTCAAGCTCGAAAAACGTCCAAATCGTTCAGCGCTCGCCCGGGCACGCCGCACGTGCTACGGAGGCGGCCTTCGCGGCGCTCTGGGCGAGCACGCGAAGAGGACAAACGCGATGGACTCGACCCGCTTTCTCGTCATCGGCGCCGGCATCTCGGGCCTGTCGTTCCTGAACTGGCTCGAGCCCGCGCTGCGCGACTTCCTGGTCGTCGAGGCCGACAGCGAGATCGGCGGCTACTGCAAGACGGTCGTCCAGGACGGCTTCGTCTGGGACTACTCGGGGCACTTCTTCCACTTCAAGCACCCCGACATCGAGCGCTACCTCGTCGAGCGGATGCCCGGGCAGAAGGTCCTGAAGGTCGACAAGGTCTCGTGGATTCGCCACGGCGACCGCTACATCGACTTCCCGTTCCAGAAGAACATCCACCAGCTCCCGCACGCCGAGTTCCTGGACTGCCTCCACGACCTCTACTTCCGGCCCGAGGGCAAGCCGCAGAGCTTCCGCGACATGCTCTACCAGAAGCTCGGGCGCGGCATCGCCGAGCGCTTCCTCGTGCCCTACAACGAGAAGCTCTACGCGACCGATCTCGCGACCCTGGACGTCGACGCGATGGGCCGCTTCTTCCCGCACGCCGACATCGCCGACATCATCCGGAACTTCCGCCAGGCCGACAACGCGAGCTACAACGCGCACTTCACCTACCCCGAGGGCGGCGCCATCCAGTACGTGCACGCCCTCGCGAAGGACCTCGATCCCCAGCGCATCCTACTGGGCGAGAAGGTCACCGCGATCGACCTCCGCCAGAAGGTCGCGACCACCTCGAAGGGCCGCCAGATCCGCTACGAGCAGCTCATCTCGTCGGCCCCGTTCCCGGCGCTGCTCGCCATGACCGGGCTCGCCTGGGACCCGACCCTCTACACCGCGAACAAGGTCCTGGTCTTCAACCTGGGCTTCGACCGGAAGGGCCCGACCGAGCCGCACTGGATCTACTATGCGGCGCGCGACCTGGTCTTCTATCGTGTCGGCTTCTACGACAACATCTTCGGCGCCGACCGGATGTCGATGTACGTCGAGATCGGCCTGCCCGCGGATGCCGCGAACCCGAGCGCTGACGAGATCGAAGGCTATCGCGAGCGCGTGCTGGCCGACCTCGCCAAGGTCGGCGTGGTCGATGGGCACCACCTCGTGTCGCACCACCACGTGCTCCTCGACCCGGCCTACTGCCACATCACCCGCCGCTCGCAGGCCGACGTCGCCGACAAGAAGGCGACGCTGGGCGCCGCCAACGTGCACAGCATCGGCCGCTACGGGTCGTGGACCTACTGCTCGATCGAGGACAACATCGTCGAGGCCCGCGCGCTCGCGGCCCGCATGAACGCCATCGGCTGAGTCGCTGCGGCACGGTTCGCATCCGGATGCGCGGCCTGGACAGGCTCGGGTGCCCGAGTGCTTGAAATCGCACACCCAGGAGCCTATCGTCAGGCCCATGGCGGCGCCGGCCCAAGTTCGCGAAGTCATCGAGGAAATCCACCATCGCCACGGACGTGAGGGTCCGGCGCGGATCGTCGCGGGCCTCGAGGAGGTCCGGGACGGCGCGCCGATCCCCGGGGCCGTGCCGGACCAGCGCATCACTTTCATGCGGGTCCCCGGGCTGACGGCGATTCCGTTCCACGACCCGGCGGTGTTCCCATGGAACCGCGCCTTCGAGGCCGCGACCGACGAGGTCATCGACGAGTTCGCGCGCGTCGAGGAGCAACGCCTCCGCTTCACCGACTTCGAGGGCTACGGGCGCGGCTGGAACGCGTGGCTCTTCGCGTCGGAAGGCCAGTGGTTCGATGAGACGATGGCGCGCGCCCCGCGGACCACCGCGCTCCTCCGGAGCACGCACTAC
>JAEUKJ010000672.1 GCA_016792665.1 Deltaproteobacteria bacterium
CTCGTCTCGGTCCACCTCCCCATCGCAGGCCTGGCCCTCATCCCGGCGCTGCTCGGCTGGCCGCAGCTCATCGGCCCGCTCCAGGTCGTCGTCCTCGAGCTCGTCATCGACCCCGCCAGCTCCATCGTCTTCGAGCTCGAGCCCGCCGACGAGCGCGTCATGGAACGCCGCCCGCGCAAAGCCTCCGAGCACATCTTCACCCGCACCCACCTCCTCTGGTCCCTCGCCCTCGGCCTCGTCGCCTTCGCCGGAGTCTTCACGACGCTCGCCCTGGCCCGCGCAGACGGCGCCTCCGAGGCCTCGCAGCGCAGCCTGGCGCTCGTGACCCTGGTCGTCGGCAACCTCGCGCTCCTGCTCGCCAGCCGCAGCGACGCCCCCCTCTGGCACGCGCTCCGTCACCGCAAGAACCGCGGCGTCCCCATCCTCATCGGGGCGACCCTCTCGCTCGTGGGGCTCCTCGTCTTCGTCCCGCCGATCCGCGACGCCCTCTCGCTCGGCCCGCTGAGCCTCTCCGACCTCGCCCTCACGCTTGCCTGCGGCGTCCTCCCGGTCTTCGCGGTCGACGCCCTCAAGTCCTTCCGCCGCGCGCCCGCGCACCCGACTCCCCCTCAGCCTACGGCGACACCCTCTCGATGACCCGCTCCCTCACCTTCGCCGGCGGCGCCGGCACCGTCACCGGCTCGAAGTACCTCCTCCGCCTCGACGACCGCCACCTCTTGCTCGACTGCGGCCTCTTCCAGGGCCTGAAGTCACTGCGCCTCCGCAACTGGCTGCGCCCGCCCTTCCCGATCGACACCCTCGACGCCGTCCTCCTCTCGCACGCGCACGTCGACCATGTCGGCTATCTCCCGCTGCTCGCGCGCCACAACTTCCGCGGCAAGATCCACTGCACCGCCGGCACGGCCTCGCTCCTGCCCGTCGTCCTCCACGACGCCGCCAAACTCCAAGAGGAAGACGCCCGCCGCGCCAACCAGCACGGCTACTCGCGCCATCGCCCAGCCCAGCCCCTCTTCACCGGCGACGACGTCGACCGCATCCTGCGCCACCTCGTGCCACACCCCTACGCCGACTCCGTCGCCCTGGCCGACGACCTCCGCGTGACCTTCCGCCGCGCCGGCCACATCCTCGGCTCGGCATCCATCGACCTCGCCATCGGCAAGGCCAACCACTCCCCGCCGCTGCGCCTCGTCTTCTCGGGCGACCTCGGCCGCTGGAACCGCCCCATCCTGCGCGACCCCGAGCTCGTCCCCGAGGCCGACATCCTCCTCGTCGAGTCCACCTACGGCGACCGCCTCCACACCGAGGACCCCGACGCCGAGCTCGTCCGCATCATCGCCGACACGACCCGCCGCGGCGGCAAGATCGCCATCCCCGCCTTCGCCATCGGCCGCACCCAGGAGGTCCTCTGGCGCCTCGACGCCCTCGCGCGCGAAGGCCGCATCCCGCGCCTGCCGATCTTCGTCGACAGCCCGATGGCCACCGCCGTCACCGACATCTACGTCGACCACCCCGAAGACCACGACCTCGACATGCGCCGCCTCATCGAGGAGGGCCGCTGCCCGCTGGTCTCGCGCGACTACCAGATCGTGCGCACCCCGGACGAGTCCCGCGCCCTGAACGACCTCGTCGGCCCCGCCATCCTCATCGCCGGCAGCGGCATGGCGACCGGCGGCCGTATCCTCCACCACCTGGCCCAGCTCCTCCCGGACCCGAAGAACACGGTCCTCCTCCCCGGCTTCCAGGCCGCCGGCACCCGCGGCCGCCTCCTCGAGGACGGCGTCGACACCCTCCGCATCCACGGCCAGGACATCCCGGTCCGCGCACGCATCGAGCGCCTCGACGGCCTCTCGGCCCACGCCGACAAGAACGAGCTCCTCCGCTGGCTCCGCGGCTTCCGCCACCCACCGCGCGAGACCTGGGTCGTGCACGGCGAGCCCGCCGCCTCACAGTCCCTCGCCGACGCCATCACCTCCGAGCTGGGCTGGCGCGCCACCGTCGCAACCGACGGCGCCACCCTGAATCTCTAGCCACGACCTCATCCCTCGAGTGAGTGAGGTGCTGCTCCAGCCGAATTCGTCAGCGAGACCCCGGCGGGCAAGGAACGAGCGCCGGGACGTAGGAGGCGACGAAGCAAGCGACGAGGCGCACCTCCGTGCGCCGCAGGAGCGCGCGAGTCGCCGACGACCCGGGCGCTCGACGCAGCCGCGTCAGTACGCGCGGGCGAAGACGATGCGCTTCTGGTCCGGCCTCCCCGTAAAGATGCACGCACCCGTCTCCTCGTTGTCGGCCAACGGGATGCAGCGCGCCGTCACCTTGAGCTCCTTCAAGAGCTCGGCGTAGCTCGGGTCGTCGGCCGCGAACGCCATCGCGAACCCGCCGCCCTCGTCCGCGAAGTACGCCTTGAACGCGTCCACGCTGTCGATGCGCACCGTCGCCGCCTCACGGTAGGCCAGCGCCCGCTGGTACAGGTTCGCCTGGATCTCTTCCAGGATCCCACCGATCCCCGCGACGATCTCCTCGCGCGTCATCGAGACCTTCTCCTTGGGGCCCTTGTCGCGCCGCCCCATGAAGACACTGTCCTTGGCCATGTCGCGCGGCCCGACCTCGAGGCGCACCGGCACGCCCTTCTTGATCTGGTCCCAGGTCCGCTCGCCACCGTTCAGGTCGCGCGCATCGATCATCACGCGCACCTTCTCGTCGGCGTACTTCTGCGTCTTGAGCTCGGCCTCGAGCTTCTTGCAATACGCCAGCACCGCCTCGAGCTCGTCGTCCTTCCGCCAGATCGGCACGATCACCACGTGCTTCGGCGCCAGCCGCGGCGGCAGCACCAACCCGTCATCATCCGAGTGCGTCATGATGAGCGCCCCGATGAGTCGCGTCGACACACCCCACGACGTCGTCCAGCAGTGCTCCAGCGTCCCGCCCTTCGACTGGTACTTGATGTCCTGCGCCTTGGCGAAGTTCTGCCCGAGGAAGTGCGACGTCCCGGCCTGCAGCGCCTTCCGGTCCTGCATCATCGCCTCGATCGTAAACGTCGAGACCGCCCCCGGGAAGCGCTCGCCCGCGGTCTTCTCGCCCGGGATCACCGGCACCGCCATGACCTCACGCGCGAACACCGAGTACACCTCGAGCATCTTCTTCGTCTCTTCCATCGCCTCTTCGGCGTTGGCGTGACACGTGTGCCCTTCCTGCCACAGGAACTCGGTCGTCCGCAGGAAGAGCCGCGTCCTCAGCTCCCACCGCACCACATTCGCCCACTGATTCACGAGCAGCGGCAGGTCGCGATAGCTCTGCACCCACTGCGCGAACATCGCCCCGATGATCGTCTCCGACGTCGGCCGCACCACCAGCGGCTCCTCGAGCTCACCCGCCGGCACCAGGCCGCCATTGGGCCCGACCTCCAGCCGATGATGCGTCACGACCGCGCACTCTTTCGCGAACCCGTCGACGTGCTCCGCCTCCTTCTCCAGGAAGCTCTTCGGGATGAACAACGGGAAGTACGCATTCACGTGCCCCGTGTCCTTGAACATCCCGTCGAGAATGCGCTGGATATTCTCCCAGATCGCATATCCCCAGGGCTTGATCACCATACACCCGCGCACCGGCGAGTTCTCGGCGAGGTCCGCCGCCTTCACGACCTGCTGATACCACTCCGGATAATCCTCGGTGCGGGTCGGGGTGATGGCGGTCTTTTCTGCTTTGGTCTGGGTCGGGTTGGCCATGGCTCGAGCGCCTCCGTGCGCGCGCGCCCCTTTACCGAACATCCGCCCGGACGTCACGCCCCAAGCGCACCCTCGCCCGCCCCGCCACGCCCGCGCCCGCCTGACGCGCCAACCGAACGCCCTAAGACTCGAAGTCCGGTCGCGCGTGCTGCACGAACCCCGTCACGCTCGGTCGCTCCCACTGGCTGCGCGCATAGTCGCGCAGGTGATCCGGCACCGGATCGCCATTCAGAATCAACCGATGCAACATGAACGCGAGATCTGCATCCGCGATCGACCACTCCCGAAAGAGACTCGTCTGCCCGAACGGCACCAGCTTCGTCGCCACCTCGATCAGCTTCTCGGCCGACGCCTGGGCCTTCACCGACAGCGACTTCTTCGCCCGCTCGTAGAACATCGTCGTGGTCGGCCGCTCCTCCCGCAACGCCATGAGATCACTTCGAATCCACGCCATCACCTGACGCGCCCGCGCCCGCTCGTGCGGGTCTCCGGGAAACAGCCGCGGCCCATCGAACGCCTCGTCGACATATTCGGCGATGGCACTCGACTCTGCCAACCCGAAATCCCCGTGCACCAGCGCCGGCACCCGCCCGGTGATCGACAGCTTCAGATAGTCCTCGCGCTTGTGCTCGCCGTCTCCCAACGACACCTCGCGCACTTCATAGGGAACGCCCTTCTCCTCCAGCGCGACATACGCCGTGAAGGCGTACGGGCTGATCCACGGGCGATCCACATAGAGCACGATCTTCTGCGAGTCCGACATGAGTGCTCCGCGGGTCGCTCAGCGACCCATCCATCCGACCGAGTAACTTCCGTCCGACGCGAAGTCCTCGGGTGCCTGCCGATAATGCAAATTGATGAATCCCTCGAGGTCGGCCACCCCCGCGGCATCCAGGCAGTCGCTCTGCCACGTCCACTCCCACGCGACCACCGCCACCGCCCGGCCGAGCCCCGGATACGGCGTCAACACCCAGCGGAACGGTCCGCTGTCGTCATCCGGCATCCCGCGCGCATATTCGCGCAGCGTCGATATCGTCCCCGCATCCACACACGGGTCATACAGGAACGCGATGCCCCCGTGCTCCAGGTTGTGCACCCAGCGCTGCGGCCCGAGATAATCGTATTCGCCCCACTTCGCCCACGCCGGCCGATGATCTCCCGACGACGGCGGACTATCCACATACGAAATCGGCGTCGGCTCGAGGATATGGTTCGCGCCCCGCGACGGGATATTCTCGACCGTCCCGAGACACGAGGTCCCCGTCGGCGGCGGCACCTTCGCCGCCCCC
>JAEUKJ010000673.1 GCA_016792665.1 Deltaproteobacteria bacterium
TTCCTGGCGCCCCGTCGCGAGCTCCAACAAGAGCGCGACCGCTTCCTGTCTGATCCCGTTCGCGATGAGCGGGCTCCCAGCGTGCGACGACACGTCCGTCACGACCCACCGAACGCCATAGCTGCCCGCGATGGGTTGGGCGTCGAGGAACACGAACTCCTGGTGGAGCTTGGACCGCCCCTTCTTTCGAAACGGAAGCTTCGCGCGTGCCTCGCCGCACCGAACCACCACCGATTGCAGGATGTCGCGCAAATCCGCGACGAGCCCGCTGGGCGCCAGGCCATGGCCGATTCGGCCGCCCTCGAGGACGGCCTCCAGGACCTCGGCCCCCTGGAGAGAAGCGAGCGTTGCCTCGAGCATCGCCTCGCGCTGTGCTCGCGCGAAGAGTCCCTCCAGCTCCGCCCTTGCGCCCTCGGTGAGACCGTCGCTTTCGGCGAGCAACCACAGCGCCAGCGCCTTCGCTTGCTCCCACTGGCGGGCTCGGAGGCGGAGGGTCACGGCACTCACGCCGAAGATGCTCTTCCCGCGCCCTTCCTCCCGAGGCAGCGCCCTCGCCACCGCCTCTTCCTCGCTCGCGGCCCTTTCCCATAACTCTTGCGCGTCTTCCCCCCGCCGCGCGACCGCCTCGGCCTCGAACATGAGCGCCTCGCAGGCGCGATGTCTCGGATCGTCGAAGTACGCGGCGAGGCTCATGTCCAGCACTCCGATGCGGCTCGGACGTCGCAGAAGCGAACCACGACCGCGATCCCCGGCCGATGGTACTCGCCTCGCCGCCCTTGGTCGACCTTTGCCCTCAGCCTGGTCCGGACGGCGCCGGTCCCGGAATCGATACCCGAGACCTCGAGCTTCCAGGGCGCCCCGTCCTCGCCGCCGCCTTCCCAGCGGGGCTCGATCCACCAATCCGCCCCGGTCCCTCGCGCCGCCCGACCGAGCACCTTGAACCCCAGGACGTCGACGAGCGCGATCGCGACGGCGTACGCGCCGTATTCCGTGGCGTCGATGAGGTCGCCGTGGACCTCGGTGGCCTCCGGGCTCGCGGGCGCCCATCGAAGCGCCAGCCTGACCTCGCCGCTCCCGTCGTGCTCCCAGGTGCCGACGTGCGCGCCACCGGCGACATGTCTGCTGAGCATGACCTCCGCGGCTTCGAAGTACGCCGATGCGAGCTTCCCGAGATGTGCGACTCCCTGCGCCGCGACCGCCAGATCGACCTCGACCCCTTCGGGCGCGGGACTCGTCGGACCGGCGGCGTTCACGCGACCCCGCCCAACACCAACTGCTCCGGCATCGGGATGCGCTCGGTGAAGGCCAGCCGCCGGAGCTGCTCCAGCGCGTCGAAGTCGCCCGCGGCCCCGGCCGCCTCGCCCTCCACCGTCGTCCCCCGCGCAAACGCGGCGCCGACGGGCAACACCTCGAGCAGCGCCGAGAGTCCGGGCACGAAGCCCGAGAGGTCGGAGACCTTGTGCGTCTGGAGGAGCTCGCGCGCCGCGTCGAGCCCGACCGTGCGAGCGCGATGCGCCGCGTGGTGCAACGCGTCGATGATAGAGCGGCTCCCGTCCGCCGGACCGAGGGCCCCTTTGGCCGCCCGCGTGGCCGAGTCCCACAGGTGGACGTCGCTGCCCTTCTTCTCGCCGAGCCGCTTCAAGACCTCGCGCTCGAGGTCGATCCCCACCACCCGCGAGAGCTGCATCGCTTCATCGAACGGGAAGGACGGCGCCTTGAACGTGTCCCACGCGAGGACGAAGAACTCGGTCATCGGGTCGAGGTCGGCGTGCCGCGAGCTCCTCAAGAGCTTGTCGATCCGCCACCGCTTCACCTCGCGCCGCGCGGCCGAGAGCGCGTCTTCGGGCGTGACGGCGTACGGGTCGAGCGCGTCGCCGACCGCGGCCTTCTTCTTGCGCGTGCCGGTCGCCGCCGCGGCCTTGGGCTGCCCACGGACCAGCGGCCAGTGCTTGGCGAACTCCTCCAGCGCCGGCCCGAAACACGACAGGTAGAGGTCCACGCCGC
>JAEUKJ010000709.1 GCA_016792665.1 Deltaproteobacteria bacterium
CACGAGGTGCCGCTGGCCCTGACGCTGGCGGGCAAGAGCGTGTCGGCGGCCGATGGGGGCAACGACAGCGGGGCGGCCGCGGGCCAGCAGACCAGCACGCTGCGGACCGAGGCGGCGAGCTCGGGCCTGCCGTTCCGGCAGTTGCTCATGTGTAAGAAGCCCTGATGACGCTGCCAAGCGTCAGGTCATCGTCCCCTTGGCCGCCAGGGCGGCCGAAAGGGGAGGCGAGCGAAGCGAGCGAGGGGTTCTACTAACGATGGCACGCACGACCCGGTCATTGAAGACGCCCATCACGCTGACCTCGGTGGCGGTGGCGCTGTCGCTCGGGCTGCTCGTCGGGTGGAGCTGGCTGGTGGTGGACACCATCGGCTCGGGCACGACCTGGCTGCTCGTGCTGGGGATGTTGTCGATCGCGTTCATCACGACGGTGCTGCTCTTGAGCGGCATCTCGCTGGCGCGCGAGATCGTCGAGGGGCGGCGGCAGCGGACCTTCGTCGACTCGGTGACGCACGAGCTGAAGTCGCCGCTCGCGTCGCTGCGGCTGTGCCTGGAGACCCTGTCGCGGACCGACTTGAGCGACGTCCAGCGGGTCGAGGTGCGGCAGATGATGCGCGAGGATGTGGACCGCCTGTCGACGTTCATCGACGGCGTGCTGGAGGCGTCGCGGCTCGGGCATCGGCGGCGTGACGAGCTGCGCTCGCGCGGGCCGGTGGCGGTCGGGCCGCTCATCGAGGACGCGGTGACGCAGGCGCTGAGGCGCCACCCGCGCGTGCTGGCGACGGCCGTGACCCAGGACGTCGACCCGGGGCTCACGGTGTCGGTGGACGCGCGCGAGGTGACGACCATCCTCCAGAACCTGCTGGACAACGCGCTCAAGTACTCCGACGAGGAGGTCGCCGTGACCGTCCAAGCAGTGCGCGAGGGGGCGATGGCGGTCGTCCGGGTGCGCGACCGCGGGATCGGGCTGGCGGAGGCCGAGATGGACAAGATCTTCAGGCGCTTCCAGCGCGGCGACCGCGACGAGGTGCGCGAGCGGGCGGGCACGGGCCTCGGGCTGCACGTCGCGGCAGAGCTGGCGGCAGAGCTCGGGGGGCGGCTCACGGCGAGCTCGCCCGGGCCGGGGCGCGGGTCGACTTTCACGCTGAGCCTGCCGGCCAGCGCGGGGCCGGAGGTCGGGGCGGGCGCGGGAGGGGCGCGATGAGCGCGAACCTGCCGGAGGAGCCGCGGCCGCGGTTGCTGGTGGTCGAGGACGAGGCGCACCTGTCGCGGGCGATGAAGCTGAACTTCGAGCTCGAGGGGTTCACGGTGGACGTGGCGCCGACCGGGAAGGCCGCGCTGCGCGAGCTCTTGAAGCCCGAGGCGCCGACGGCGATCGTGCTGGACGTGGAGCTGCCCGACACGAGCGGGTTCTCGCTGTGCGAGAAGCTGCGCGAGGCGGACCTGTATGTGCCGGTCATCATGCTGACGGTGCGGTCGGGGGCCGAGGACCGGGTGCGCGGGCTCGAGGCGGGGGCCGACGACTACCTGCCGAAGCCGTTCGAGTTCTCGGAGCTCCTGGCGCGGGTGCGGGCGCTCATCCGGCGGCAGCGCTGGGCGCGCGAGGGGGCGGCGGAGACGCGGGCCGTGAGCGGGCGGGTGCTGCGCTTCGGGCGCGCGGTGGTCGACCTGGACGCGCACGTCGCGACCGTGGACGGCAAGCCCGTGTCGTTGACCGCGCTGGAGCTGGATCTGGTGGCCTACTTCGCGGCCAACCCGGGGCGCGTCCTGTCGCGAAACGAGCTCTTGAGCGAGGTCTGGAAGCTGCCGCGCCAGCGCGAGACGCGCACGGTCGACAACTTCGTGGCGCGCTTGAGGAAGCACTTCGAGCGCGATCCGACCAACCCCGAGCACTTCCTGTCGCTGCGCGGGTCCGGGTACCGCTTCGTGCCGGGCGGCGAGTAGCGCGAGGGCGGCTCGGCAGGCGGGCGCGCGGGGCAAAGACACAACGAAGACACGCTGAGACCGATGTATGACCCGCAGGTGGGCCGGGGTTTGGCAAGTGTAGGACATGAGCGCTACGACGCAGTCCTCGATCGCCCCCCTGCCCCTCCTCGTCGAGCCCGTGCTGACCCGGCCGAGCGAGGCCTCCGCGCACCCGAAGCTGCCGCTGAGCCGCTACCTCATCGGCGGCTGGCCGATGTGGGCGGTCCACCTGGCGGCCCTGGGGGTGGTCTTCACGGGAGCCTCGACCGGGGTCGTCGTGCTGATGCTGGTCCTCTGGTACACGCGCATGATCGCCATCACGATGGGCTTTCACCGCTACTTCTCGCATCGGTCGTTCAAGACCGGGCGCGTCTTCCAGTTCATCCTGGCGGTGCTCTCGCAGTCCGCCGGGCAGCGCGGGGTGCTGTGGTGGGCGTCGCATCACCGGCGCCACCACAAGTACTCGGACGAGCCCGAGGACGTGCACTCGCCGCGGCAGCGCGGGTTCATGTTCGCGCATGTCGGCTGGTTCTACGCGCCGGGTGCGATGGACACCGATCTCGAGCGCGTGAAGGACCTCGCGCGCTTCCCGGAGCTGCGCTTCATCGACAAGTACTGGTACCTGCCGGTCGTGGCGCTGGGCGCGATCGTGACGGCGATCTGGGGGCTCGAGGGCTTCATCGTCGGCTTCTGCGGCTCGACCGTGCTGCTCTGGCACACGACGTTCTTCGTGAACTCGCTGGCGCACGTGTGGGGCACGCGCCCGTACGAGACCACCGACGACAGCCGGAACAACTTCGCGATCGCCCTCATCACGGCGGGCGAGGGCTGGCACAACAACCATCATCACTACCAGTCGTCGGCGCGCCAGGGTTTCCGCTGGTGGCAGGTCGACGTCACCTGGTACTGCCTGAAGGCGCTCGAGGCGATGCGCATCGTGCACGACGTGCGGGCCCCGCCCGAGCACGTGGTGCAGGCGGCCGGTAAGCGCGCCGCGAGCTGACAGGCATGGAGTCGCGTTGGGAGGCCGGTGGCCGCATGCGACCTCTGGTCACTCGGCGGCGGGCGCTGTAAGACGCGATCCCATGAAGCGTGACCTCGCCATTGCCGCCCTTGCCGTGACCTTCGTCGGAGCCGGCTGCGCCGCGCCGCGCGACCCCGAGCTCGAGCGCGGGGTCTTGA
>JAEUKJ010000725.1 GCA_016792665.1 Deltaproteobacteria bacterium
CGCGACCCCGCACTGCACGTACATCTCGGCCGGGGCGTTGGTGAAGTCGCTCGGGTGGAAGCGGACCCCGTTGATGGTGCCGCCCACCGTGATCGGCTCGAAGACGTCGCACACGTCAGTCGACCCGGCGACCGTATCGAACGTCGTGCGACCCGGCAGCGTGAACGGGACGCCGAGCGCAATCAGCGTCTGGAGGCAGCCCTGGTACTCGCCGGGCAAGCACATCCACGAGCTGACATTGGTCGTGTTGTAGCGGAGCTCGTCCCCGCACGTGTAGCCGTCGCGGCAGCCCGTCGGGCTCTTGGCCATGTCGCACTTCTGGAGGCACACGCCGCCCGGCTGGTCGACCGAGTCGCCGGCCACGCAGAAGGTGACGGACATGTTGGCCTGGTCGGGACAGGTCGAGGTGCAGGGCTGGGTGCAGGTCCCGCCAGGCCACCCTTCCGAGGCGGGGATGCAGCGCGAGCTCGCGAAGTTGCAGTTGGCCGTGCTGGTGCAGGCGCCGCCGATGAAGCCGGTGTTGATGTCGACCGGGCCCTCGGGCATGGGCGGCGAGGTGTCGGCCGGGGTCGTGTCGGCGATGGTGGTGTCGGCCGGGGTCGTGTCCGCGACGGCGGTGTCGACCGGGGTCGTGTCGGCGATGGCGGTGTCGGCCGGGGCCGTGTCGGCGACGGCGGTGTCGGCCGGGGCCGTGTCCTGGACCAGGGTGTCGACCGGCGTGACGGTGTCGCCACTGGTCACGACGTCGGGCAGCGGGCTGCGGTTCGACACGAAGCCCGAGACGGTGCGCGGCTCGTCGTCGCAGGCACTGAAGGCCAGGGCGGCGGCGAACGGGGCGAAGAGGGCGAGGCGAAGGCGTCGTGCGCGCGGGTTCATGGCGCGGGACCTTACACCGACCCACGGGGCGAGGCGAGCGCCAGTGACAATCCCGTTGGCGCGCGGCGCGGGCCATGCCATACGCCGCGCCCATGGCACCCACGGCGCGGCGCGCGGCGCTCCTGAGAAACCTCCAGGCAGGGACGACCACCGCCGTGGTCATCATCCCGCAAGGCATGGCCTACGCCATGGTGGCCGGGCTCGAGCCCATCCACGGCCTCTATGCCTCGCTCCTGCCGCTCATCGTGTACGCGCTCCTCGGGCGCTCGCGCGAGCTCGCGGTCGGGCCCGGCGCGCTGGACACGCTGCTCGTCGGCGCGTCGCTCTCGACCCTGGCCTTCGTCACGCACGCGAACTACCCGGCCTATGCGGCGCTCCTGGCGCTGCAGGTCGCCATCATCCAGATTGCGCTGGGCGCTCTCCGCGCGGGCTTCCTCGTCAACTTCCTCTCGGCCCCGGTGCTCAGCGGCTTCACCTCGGCGGCGGCCATCACCATCGCCCTGAGTCAGGTCGGCAACCTCCTGGGCTTCAAGATGGAGGCGAGCCCGCACACCCACGAGCTCGTCGCCCAGATCGCCACGCACCTCGACGCCATCAACCCCATGACCGCGCTCGCGGGCGGGGTCAGCATCGTCCTGCTCGTGCTCGGCAAGAAGTACTTCCCGCGCGCTCCCTACGCGCTCGGCGTGGTCGCCTTGTTGACCGCGGTGAGCACCCTCACCGGGCTCGAGGGGCAGGGCGTGAAGGTCATCGGGTCCGTGCCCAGTGGGCTCCCCGCCTTCGAGGTCCCGCCGCTGGCCTGGGACACCTTCAAGGCTCTGCTCCCCACGGCGTTCACGATCGCCTTCGTCGGCTACCTCACGATGATCTCCATCGCCAAGACCTTCGCCGAGCGGAACCGCTACGACATCGATCCGAATCGCGAGCTCTTCGCGGCCGGCGCGACCAACCTCGTCGCGGGCCTCGGCCAGGGCTTCCCGGTGAGCGCCAGCTTCTCGCGCTCGGCCGTGCATGCCCAGGCCGGCTCGACCTCGCACTACACGCTGCTCGTGACGGCCGGATGGGTCGGCCTGACGCTCCTCTTCCTGACCGGCCTCCTGCACGCGTTGCCGCGCGCCACCCTGGCCGCCATCATCATGACGGCGGTCTACGGGCTCATCGACGTGGGCGCGGTCAAGCGCCTCTACAAGGTGAAGCCCATCGACATGTGGCTCCTGCTCCTGACGTTCGTGGCGACCCTCGGGATCGGCATCGAGCCGGGGATCCTGGTCGGCGTCGGGGCCTCGCTGATGCGCTTCATCTACGAGTCGACCGTGCCGCACACCGCCATCCTGGGCCGCCTCGGCGCCTCGCCGGACTTCCGCAACATCAAGAACTACCCCGGCGCCACGACCTACCCGGGGCTCGTCGTCGTCCGCATCGACGCGCAGTTCTACTTCGGCAACGTGACCTTCCTGAAGACGCTCCTGAAGCGCCTCGAGCGCGAGTCCGAGGTCCCGCTGAAGGCGGTCGTCGTCGAGGCCTGTAGCATGACCCAGCTCGACAGCAGCGCGGATGCCGCCCTGCATGGCATCGCCGACGACTATCGCGCCCGCGGGATCCACCTGTCCTTTGCCAGCGTGAAGGTCCCGGTGCTCGCCGTGATGAAGGCGTCCGGCCTCTACGACAAGCTCGGGCCCGAGCGCTTCTTCTTGAACGTCGACGACGCCGTGAGCGCGTGGCTGGCCTCCGACCGCGGCCAGGCTCGGCCCGGACTCGCGCCGTCCGCGAGCGCGTCATGAAGAAGTGGAACCTGCTCGAGAAGGTGACGACGCCCGACAAGAGCACGCTTGGGCTGTTCGAGCACGACGACGAGTACGTCTTGCGCTTGAACGGGCGCGAGCTCATGTCGAACAAGCGCCACGCCTCCGAGCTCCGCCTGGGTGAGCTCGGCGGGCTCGCGTGCAGCCGCCGCCCGAAGGCGCGCCTCCTGGTCGGCGGGCTCGGGCTCGGCTACACCTTGCGCGGGGCCCTGGCCCACGCCGGCCCGGACGCTGCGGTCGTCGTGGCCGAGCTCTTGCCCGAGGTCGTCGCGTGGAACCGCGACGCGCGCTATCCGCTGGCCGCGCGCGAGCTCGCCGATCCGCGCACCCAGGTCGCGATCGGCGACGTCTTCGACGTCATCACCGCCGCCAGCCGAGACCCCTTGCAGGCCTTCGACGCCATCCTGCTGGACGCCGACAACGGCACCACCGCGATGACGACCGCGGGCAACGCGCAGCTCTATGTGGCCTCCGGCGTCGAGCGCGTGCGCGCCGCGCTGCGCCCGGGTGGCACGGCGATCTATTGGTCGGCGACGTCCGAGCCCGAGCTCGAGCGCTTGATGGCGCGCCTCGGCTTCAGGGTCCGCCGCGAGGTCGTGCGCGCGTACGGCGTCGGCGGCCCCAAGCACACCCTGGTCATCGGCGTGCTGCCCCCGCGCTGAGGGTGCGCCGCAGATTCTGAGGGCTCACCAGCTCCGCAGGACCTCGGCGGCGAGGGCCTCGCGATCGCGGTCGAGGGTCCCCAGATCCAGGGTGCGCACCTGTCCGTCCCAGGCGCCGGACAAGACCCAGTGGGACGTGGGATCGACGGCCAGCGCGGTGACGGCCTCGCGATGCAGCGGGGCCACCGCGACCAAGGTCCCGTCGCGGCGCCAGACGACGACCTCGCCCGCGAGGGTGCCGGCCACGACCCAGGCCCCGTCGGGCGAGGCGGCGACCTTCCAGAGCTCGCTGCCGGACCAGTCGTAGCGCATCGCTTCGCGGCACGGTGCGCTGGCGTCGAGGTCCCACGCGATGATCGCGTTGGGGTGCGCGGTAAAGACGGTGAGGCCGGCGCTGCCACCGGGAGCGACCGCGATGGCGAGGGCGGGTGGGTCGTCGCAGGCAAGCGTCGCAAGCGGCGCGTCGCCCAGCGGCCAGACGCTGAAGCGGCGGGGCTGCGACTCCAGGAGGACGGCGGTCCCGCCCGTCACGACCAGGTCGTGGAGGTTGGCATCGAGGAGCTGGAGCGAGCGGCCCCGACCCCACCAGAGGTCGACGACGCGGCCCGTGTAGGCGCGGATCCAGCGGTCGTCGGGCAGGGGGGCGAGTCGCCGGATGGGGAACATCATCGTGACCAGGCGATCGGGGGCCTCGAGCCAGGTCTGGTCGGGGTCGCCGGGGGTGTGGTGGGCGGTGGCGACGAGGAGCTCGGAGCCGCGGGCGTAGGCCTGCTTGGTGACCCCGAGGCCCCAGTCGCGTGACCAGCTCGGCGTGAGGGTGTGCAGGTCGAGTCGGGTGACGCCGTTGCCGTGCGCGACGAGGACCTCGCTGCCCTCGATGGTGAGGCCCGAGATGCCGTGGAGGGAGGTCGCGCGATAGCCGGCACCGGCGGGGGAGTGCCAGGTGGTGAGCCCCTCGGCGCTGGTCACGAAGTGTTCGTCGTCGAGCCAGCGCACGACGTGCTCGCCGCGCGGGACGGTCCCGACCGGACTCAGCGTGTCGACGTCGACCAGGGCGAGCGGGGCGCCCTCGAAGTCGACCAGCGCGCGACCGCCGGAAGGCGCGACCTCGATGCGCTGGATCATGCGGCGCGAGGGGTCCTCATAGGTCGCGAGCCGCTTCGCACTCGCCACGTCGACGCGGTCCAGGCGGCCGCGCGTCGAGCCGATGAGGACCTCGTCCGGGGTGCTCGCGGGGATGACGGCGAGGGCGGCGAACTCGCGCTGCGCGGAGACGAACTCGGAGGGAGCGCGCTGCTCGACCAGGACGCCGTCGGGGTGGCGCCGCGCGATGAGGGTGCCGTCGCCGCAGAGGCCGGCCCAGAGGTCGGTGCTCCAGCCGAAGGCCTGGAGGATGGTGTTGCCGCAGGCACGCTGCATGATGTCGCCGCGCAAGGCCGGCGCGAGCTGGGTCGCCCGGGTCACGGCCAGGCCGAAGATCCAGTCGTCGAGGAAGGCGACCGCGGCGTGGGGGCCCGGGCGGATGCGGCCGAGGTAGGTCGGGTCGGTCAGGGTCCTCATGCGGCGGCCGTCGGCGGCATCGAGGACGTCGACGCGCTCGTCGTAGCGCTGGACGACCACCGAGCTCCCGCCGTCACTCAGGGCGGCCCCGCGGTGCGGGGTCGACGCGGTCCAGGCTCGGCGTCCGTCGCGCCAGAGGGTGAGCGTCTCCTTCCGGCCGCAGAGTGCGATCTCCTCGCGCCGCGTGCCGCCCGCGTTCGAGGCGTTCGAGCGGTTCGAGGCGTTCGAGTCGTTCACGGGGGCTTGAACGTCTCGAACGATGAGGTCGGCGTCGAGGCAAGCGCCGGTCGGGACGTGGCCGACGCGCGTGGCGCGAGGTGCGCGCGCGAACGCAGCCAGGACGCCGCGGGCCTCGGGGCTCTCGGCGATCGCCAGGACGTGCGCGGCGGCGAGCTCGGCCTCGGGGCGGTAGTCGGCCTCGAGCGCGTGGCGCGCCTCGCTGACCCCGGCGCGCATCGCTTCGGCGTCGCGCTGGGCGAGGGCGGCCAGCGTGCTCTCGTGGGCGGCGGTGACGCGCTCGCGTTCGCGCTCCAGGCGGAAGTAGGACACCGTGCCGGCGGTGAAGACCCCGATGAGGATGGCCGCTGCGATGCCGAGCGGCACGCGCCAACGTCGGATGAAGCGGCCGATCTGCTCGGCGGGGCCGTAGTGATAGGCGGCGACGCGCCGGCCTTCGAGGTAGGCGGCGAGGTCGACGGCCAGCGCGCGTGCGTCGGGGTAGCGGTCCTCCGGATGGAAGGCGAGGGCGTGCTCGATGATGGCGGCCAGAGGCGGAGGGGCCTCGGGGCAGACCTCGGCGAGGGTGGGCCGGCGACCGTCGCGCAGCGCGGCGAGGATGGCATCGACGGGGCCGTCGAAGAGGGGGCGACCCGAGACGACCTCGAAGAGGATGGCGCCGAGCCCCCAGACGTCGCAGGCCGGCGTGACCTCTTCGCCGCGGGCCTGCTCGGGGCTCATGGTCGAGGGCGTGCCGATGGCCGCGCCCGGTGGTTCGAAGCGGGGATCGGGGGACTCGTCGACGTGCCTGGCCAGGCCCCAGTCGATGACCTGCACCTCGCCGAAGGCTCCGATCATGAGGTTGGCGGGCTTCAGGTCGCGATGCACCCAGCCCTCGTGGTGGGCCCAGGCGACCGCCTCGACCGCCTTCAAGAGGTCGCGCAGGAGGCCGAGCCGCGACTCGATGCGATACCTCGCCGACATGCTCGGCCCCATCGCTTCGGCCGCGCGGCTGCTGCGCAGGAGGGCCTCGAGGGTCTCGCCGCGGATGATGCGCAGCGCCACGCTGAGCTGTCCGTCGGGGCCGATCGACTGGTCGTAGATCGGCACGATACCCGGGTGCTCGAGCGAGGCCAGGGCCCGGGCCTCGGTCGCCAGGCGCGCGCGCAGCTCGGGCGAGCCGGGAGGCGACGTCTTCCACGCCACGTCGCGCGGCAGGTGACGGTCGCGACCGCGCGTGACGACCCCGCCGCCGCCGCGCCCGAGGCTCAGTGGCGAGTCCCCGGCGCTCGATGGCGACCCCGCGAGGCCGCGGTCATCGCCTCCGTGCAGCGAGTAGCTGGGCGTCTCCCAGGGCTCGGACGCGCCGGGGGAGCCGTCGAGGCCCGCGGCGGGATCGACCCCGAGGAGCGCCGATCGCTCGGGCGCAGATCGCAGAGGCGCTGGCATGACCGGAGGTTAGCACGGTTCGGCGCGCAATGACCTCGTCCTTCGGCACCCGCCTCGCTTGCGGGGGCGTTCGGCGGGCTCAGCGCTGTCCCTCGAAGAGGGCCAGGACGGTGCTCAGCGTGTCGGCCTCGGCCGGCGACTTGTCGGGTCGATAGCCCTTCACGCGCGCGAAGCGCAGCGCCACGCCGCCCGGATAGCGCGGGCTCGCCTCGAGCTCCTGGAAGGCGATCTCGACCACGAGTTCGGGGCGCACGTGGACCACGTGTCCTTCGCGCCGCACCTCGCGCTGAGAGAGCTCGCGCGTCTGCCACGCGAGGAGCTCGTCGGTCATGCCCTTGAAGGTCTTGCCGAGCATGACCCAGCGGGGCTCGGCCGAGGGGTCGGAGGTCTCGTCGCGGGCCGCGAGGTGCAGGTTCGAGAGCCACTGCGAGCGGCGGCCCGAGCCCTGCTCGACCGCGATGACGACGAGATCCAGCGTCTTGGCGGGCTTCAGCTTGAGCCACGCGGCGCCGCGCTGACCCGCACTGTAGGCCGAGTCGAGGCGCTTGCACATCACGCCCTCGTGGCCGGCCGCGAGCACCGCGTCGAGGAAGGCCTGCACCTCCGCCGCGGCCCCGGGCCCGGGCTCGACCCGTTGCGCCGGCGTGAGCGCCCCG
>JAEUKJ010000749.1 GCA_016792665.1 Deltaproteobacteria bacterium
CTTCTTCGCCAGCAAGCTCGAGGTCAACGCCCAGCGCATCGGCCTCATCCGACGCCTCCAACGCGAGCTCGGCCCGGCCTTCCGCGGCGGCGTGGTCGACGACGCCTACGCACGGCGCGTGGCGCCCGACGTGATCACCCCGCTCCCGACCCGACGAGACGCGTTCCTCCGCCTCATCCGCGAGGCGCGCGCAGTCATCTACACCCGCGGCCTGGTCGAGTCGGTCGGCTTCCGCTTCGGCGAGTTCTTCGCGACCAGCCGCTGCATCATCGCCGAGCGCTCACGCGTGGCGCTCGTCCATGCCCCGGTCGAGGGGCGCGACCTGCTCGCCTTCGGCCCCGTCGACGAGTGCCTCCGTCATTGTCGCGAAATCCTGGACAATCCCTCGCGCGCCGAGGATCTGAGCCGTGCCGCCGAGGCCCATTACCGCGCGCACTTCCAGCCGAAGGCGGCCGTGCTGTCGATGCTCGAGCGCGCCACGGCCTGAGCTCCCGGGCCGACGCATCAAGATGAGCGGCCTCATGCATGATGTGCTGGCCGAGCTCTCCGCCCCACACGTGCCGCCGTGTCTGTCGCTCTTCCAGCCGACCCACCGCACCCACCCCGAGAATCGGCAGGACCCGATCCGCTTCCGGAACCTCATGAATGCGCTCGAGACCTCGCTGCGCGAGACCTATCCGACCGCCGCGGCCGCGGCGATGCTGGTCCCGTTCGAGGCCCTGGCCAGCGACACCGACTTCTGGAACCACACCCTCGATGGGCTGGCGGTCTTTGGCAGCGAAGGCACCTTCCAGGTCCTGAGGCTCGCGCAGCCGGTCGCCGAGCTGGTGGTGGTGGCCGACAGCTTCCACACCAAGCCGCTGAGGCACTACCTCCAGTCGCTGGGACGCTATCAGGTGCTGGCCCTCTCGCTCGGCGCGATGCGCATGTACGAAGGCAACCAGCTCGCGCTCGACGAGCTCGAGCTCCTGGCCGGGGTGCCGCGCACCCTCGAGGACGCGCTCGGAGACGAGCTGACCGAGCCCTTCCTGAACGTGGGCTCGCACGGCGGCTCGGGCGGTGAGCACAACCCGATGCACCACGGCCAGGGCGGTAAGGCCGACGAGGCGCCCAACGACGCCGACCGCTTCTTCCGCGCCGTCGATCGCGCGGTCATGGACCACTACAGCAAGCCCTCCGGCCTACCCCTCATCCTGGCCGCGCTGCCCGAGCACCACCAACGCTTCCACGCGGTGAGCCGCAACCCGCGGCTGGTGGCCGAGGGGATCCGCGCGAACCCCGACGCGATGTCCACCGACGAGCTGCGCGATCTGGCCTGGAAGGCGCTGGAGCCGGGCTACAAGGTGCACCTCGCGGCCCTCTGCGAGGACTACGCGCACGCCGAGTCCAAGGGGCACGGCAGCGACGTCATGACCGACGTCGCGGTCGCCGCCAGCAACGGCCGCGTGGCGACCTTGCTCATCGCTGTCAGCCCGACTCGCCACGCCCCGCAGGGGCTGCTCGTCGCTGCCGACCGTCAGATCCCCGGGCGCATCGACGCCGCGACCGGCCACGTCCTGATGGTCATCCCGCCCGCCGAGATGCCGAGCACCACCGGCCTCGCCGCGACCTACCGCTACTGAGGTGAGCGCGCGGGCTCCCCTTCGCCGCCGGGTCTCGCCCGGCCGCGTCGAAGGGCCCTCAGCGCTGGCCGATGGCGCGCGGCATGCCGATGAGGGTCAGGAGCTCCATGCGGGCCGACGGCTCGTCCATGAAGGCGCCGAGCAGCTTCGAGGTCGTCGTCCACGAGCCCGGCTTCTTCACGCCGCGGTAGCACATGCAGAAGTGCTGGCACTGCATGATGACGCCGACGGCCTGCGGCGTGAGGATCGAGTCGATGGCGCGGGCAATCTGCGCCGTCAGCTTCTCCTGCACCTGGAGCCGCTTGGCGTACACGTCGACGACGCGCGCGATCTTCGAGAGACCGACGACGCGCCCGTTGGGGATATACGCAACGTGGCACTTGCCGACGAACGGCACCATGTGGTGCTCGCAGTGGCTCATGACCTCGATGTCGGAGACGAGCACGAGCTCGTCGTAGCCCTCGACCTCCTCGAAGACCTTCGACAGGTAGGTCTCGGGGTTCTGCGCGTAGCCGGCGAAGTGCTCGCCCATGGCGCGGATGACGCGGGCCGGCGTCTCGACCAGGCCCTCCCGCGCGGGGTCTTCACCGATATAGGCGAGCAGCGTCTTCACCGCGGCGCGCGCTTCCTCTTCGGTGGGGCGCGGCGGCCCCTCGTGCGTGTCACTCACGTCCATGCCTCAGTAATGCCGTTCCAAGACGAACCAGCCGAAGGAGCGCAGCATCAGCTTGACGATCGACGGCTCGAGCATGACCTCGACCGCGTTCCAGGCCGACTCGACCAGGTCGCGCGCCTGCTGCGAGGTGGCCGAGAGGCCTCCCGTCGACTCGATGATGGCGATGAGCGCGTCGACCTCGGGCTGGGTCTCGGGCTTCTTCTGGATGGCGTCCGCCAGGTGGCGACGCTCATCATGGCCGAGGCGTCCGAGCGCCTTCACGACCGGCAGCGTGACCTTGCCGTGGGCGAGGTCTTCGCCGCGCATCTTGAGCTCGCCCGCGAAGCCACGCAGGTTCAGGACGTCGTCGACCATCTGGAAGGCGAGGCCCAGCGACTCGAAGTAGCGCCCGAGGCCTTCGATCTGCGCCCGCGTGCCGCCGCCGACCAACGCGCCCATGCGGGCCAGGGCGCCAGCCGGGGCCGCGGTCTTCAAGCGATGGATGGCGAGGACGCGCGACTCGAGCTCGGTGATGTCACCGGTCTCGACCGCGCGCGGGATGTAGCTCCAGAGGCCCTCGATGTCGGCGGCCTGGCCGGCGTGGCCGGCGCGCAGGGCCTCGAAGTAGAGGTCGTAGAGCTCGAGCTTCTGGGCCGTCGAGACCTGCGTCCCGTGGAGGAGGTGCTGCCCCATGAAGTAGCACGAGGTGCCAGCGTTGATGGCCAGGGCCTCGCCGTGGGTCACGTGACAAGCCGGCCCGCCGCGGCGGACAGTCGAGCGGTCCTGGACGTCGTCGACGATGAGCGAGCCGACGTGCATGAGCTCGGGCATGGCGAGCCAGTGCACGAAGTCGCGCGAGTCGCCGCCGACCACGTCGCAGCACGCCAGGGCGGCGTAGCTGCGCCAGCCCTTGCCGCCGCGGTCGGTGATCTCGCGCACCGGCGCCACGCCCGTCTTGACGAACTGGCGGACGTCGACGCCCTCCATGTAGTGACCGCGCGCCTCGCTGGCGATGAGGTCGCGCACCTGGTCGTGGGTCGGCTCGTACGGGAGGAGGTTCGCGACCGACTTCCGGACCTCCTTGCCGACGGCCTTGAAGAAGCCCTCGAGGTCCTCGACTGCCAGGTGTCCGCTGCGCTCGACATAGCCGACGCCGCGCACCGTCGCCGGACCGAAGCGACCCTCGGCCTCGACCCGGCCCTCCCAGAAGGCGGGCTTCGAGATGAGGGTGACGAGCTCCTGGTCGTCGAAAGACGCGTTGAGGTCCAGCTCGAGCCCGGCCTCGCGCGAGACGAGGCGCCAGCGCGTCGGATAGGAGTTGAAGCTGCGCGTGCTGCGCCACTCGCCGATGGGCAGGAGCTCTGCGTCGAGCCACTCGCGTCGGCGCCCCTCGGCGTCGATGTGGACGAGGCGCTTGCCGAGGTGCTTGCCGTCGGCGAGGTCGACCATGTCGTAGGCGGTGAGCTCGGTGCCGTCGTCGAGCTGCACGGCGGCCCAGGACCAGGCGACCTGCTCGGCGGCGGAGACACCGGCGTCGGCGCGCTTCTGGAGGTCCTCGGCGGCGCCCTCCGCGGAGGTCGGGGCGTGCTGGCCGCCGAACTCGTGGTCGTACCAGGCCGACCCGCTGGTCACGGGCACGGCCACGGCGTTCATGGTCACGTGGCCCGCAACAGCGAGGCGCGGGATGAAGTAGTAGAACATGTCGGCGCCGTCGGGGCCGCGCACGACGCCGTCATCGCCGTGGCGGACGGGCGCCTTCTGCGGGGTCAGGACGAGCTCGACGCCGACCTCGTGGTAGCGATGCCAGAGCGAGAGCTTGTAGTCGCCATTGTCCAGTTTTTCGAAACAATTGCCGTCGTAGTCCAGCGCCAGGCGGCGCTCGGCCACGTACGGGTCGGTCTCGAACATGTGGTCGGGGTACGGGACCTGACCGCGCTCGAGCATCTCGCGCAGGGCGCGGCGGACGCGCGGGTCCTTGGCGGCGCCCTTGTTGCCGCTGGCCTCGGCGCGGGCCAGACGCTCGAGCCCGAGGCGCGGCGCGTCCTTGTCGACGACGGTGTCGCTGAGATAGCGGCGACCATCGACGTCGGACAGGGCCCAGGTCAGGGAGTGGGCGTAGAGCGTCTCGCGCGTGACCTCGTCCTGGCCCTTGGCGATGCGGAAAAACGCCGCAAAGAGCGAGAGCTTACGGCCATCGGCGGTGCCGACGTGCGCGTTCACGTACCACCACTCGGTGAGCGACGAGCGGTGCGGCAGGTCGTGCCTCCCGAGCTCGATGGCGGCGTCGACGGAATCCGAGGACGCCTTGGGAGGCGGCCAGTCGGCGGGGCGGGTGAGGCGAAGCGAGGCGTCCACGGCTAGCGAATGAACGCTCGCAGCGACAATCGGTCAAGTTCGTTGTGGTGCGCGGGACTGGATTCTTCATCGTCCGGGTGGGCGAGGCGGGACGAGCCTGTTAGAAACCCCACCATGGAACGCGTCGTCCTCGTCGATGGGTCGAATCTCGTCTACCGCGCCTTCTTCGCGCTCCCGCAGAGCTTGATGACGGCCAGCGGACTGCACACCAACGCGATCTTCGGGTTCGCGACGATGTTCAGGAAGCTGTTCGCCGGCAAGCTGCCCGCGATGGGGGTCGTGATGTTCGACGCCCCGGGAGGCAGCGCGGTGCGCGAGGCGCAGTACGCCGACTACAAGGCGACGCGCGAGGCGATGCCCAACGACCTGTCGGCGCAGCTCCCGATCGTCGAGGACCTGTGTCGCGCGCACGGCTTCAAGGTGCTGAAGCTGCCCGGCGTCGAGGCCGACGATGTCATCGGAACCTTGACACGGCTCGCCAAAGAGGCCGGGCACGAGGTCCAGATCATCAGCAGCGACAAGGACTTCGCGCAGCTCATCGACGACCGCTGTCGCATGGTCGACACGCTGCGCGACGTCACGTTCGACCCCGAGGTCGCGAGGAAGAAGTGGGGGGTCGCGCCCGCGCAGATGATCGACTACCTGGCGCTGGTCGGCGACGCGGTCGACAACGTCCCGGGCGTGGCCGGCATCGGAGACAAGTCGGCGGTCGAGCTCTTGAGCGCGTTCCCGAGCCTCGACGCCATCTATGAAGAGGTCGACCGGACCGAGCGCGAGGGGCCGGACGCGGTGAAGAAGTCGGCCGTGAAGGGGCGGCAGCGAAAGGCGCTGCTCGAGCATCGCGAGGCCGCGTACCTGTCGAAGTCGTTGGTGACCATCGACCAGTTCGTGCCGCTGCCGGTCACGCTGGACGACCTGGCGATCGTGCCGCCCGACCCGTCCGAGCTCAACAAGCTCTATGTCGAGCTGCAGTTCTATTCGTTGATCGGCGACGAGGCCAAGGACTCGCTGGCGCGCGGCGACCGCGAGGTCGACCATCAGCGTCTGGTCGAGGACGACGAGGTGCGGGCGTTCTTGAGTGGGCTCGGGCTGGAGACGGCGGCCGCGGTGGTGCCGATCTTCGACGAAGAGGTGCCGGCCATCGCGCCGATCGTCGGGTTCGCAGTGGCCGACGGCGTGGCGGGTGGGCCGCTCAGGGCGCGCTACCTGCCTTGGAAGAGCAAGCGCGGGCTGGTCCTGTCCGAGGCCGCGCGGGCCGCGGTGACGGCGTGGCTCGAGGACGGGTCGCGCAAGAAGGTGCTGCACGACGCCAAGGAATGCTGGCGCGCGCTGCGGCGCGAGGAGCCGGCGATCCGGTTGGAAGGCGTGGTCTTCGACACGCGGCTGGCGAGCTTCCTCGTCGACCCGACCAAGATCATCCCGCATCGGCTGGACCAGCTCTCGAAGGAGCTCTTGCAGCGGACCATCCAGCCCGCGAAGTCGATCATCGGCGCGGGGCAGAAGGTGGTGCGCTTCTCGGAGGCCGAGCCCGAGGCGCTGGCCGGGTGGGCCTGCCACCTGGCCGAGGCGGTGCTGGAGTGCCACCCGATCCTGGTCGAGAGGGTGGAGGCCGAGGGACAGACAGCGCAGCTCATGACGCGCGATCTGCCGCTGTCGTGGGTGCTCGGGCAGATGGAGCTCGACGGGATCCTGGTCGACAAGGCGAACCTCGAGGCGCTGGGGGTCGAGTTCGGGAAGCGCCTGAGCGACTACGAGAAGGACATCTGGAGGTCGGCCGGGCGCGAGTTCAACATCGGGTCGACCAAGCAGCTCGGCGAGATCCTCTTCGATGAGCTGAAGCTGCCGGTCATCAAGAAGACCAAGACCGGTTACTCGACCGACGTCGAGGTGCTGGAGGCGCTGGCGCCCAAGCACGAGATCGCGCGCCTGTTGGTCGAACACCGGAAGCTCGCCAAGCTCATCAACACCTACACCGACGTGCTGGCGCGCTCGGTCTACGCGAAGACGGGACGCATCCACACGACCTTCCAGCAGGCGACCGGGGCGACCGGGCGCCTCATCACGACCGACCCGGATCTTCAGCGCACGCCCGTCCACACGCCCGAGGGCAAGCGCATCCGCGAGGCCTTCGTGGCGCCGCCGGGGCACCGCCTGGTGGTGGCCGACTGGAGTCAGATCGAGCTGCGACTGCTGGCACACGTGACCGGCGACGCGAACCTGGTCGAGGCGTTCTCCGAGCGGCAGGACGTGCATCGCCGCACCGCCAGCCAGATCTTCGGGGTCGCCTTGGACGCGGTCACGAGCGAGCAGCGGTCCATCGGCAAGACCATCAACTTCGCCACGATATACGGACAAGGGGCGAGCGCGCTGGCGCAGATGTTGAGCATCACCAGCAAGGACGCCAAGCGCTACATCGAGAGCTACTTCGCGTATTACGCCGGTGTGCGTGCGTGGCTGGATCGCACGACCAAGGACGCGCTCGAGAAAGGGTGGGTGCGCATCCTCGGGCCCGAGGGACTGCCGGGTCGCAAGCGCATCATCCCGGAGCTGTCGTCGAGCTCGCCCATGGAACGACAGATGGGGGTGCGCATCGCGTGCAACACGCCCATCCAGGGGTCGGCCGCGGACCTCTGCAAGTCGGTGATGCTGGCGGTGCCGGCGGCGTTCCGCGAGGCGGGGCTCAGCGGGCGGATGCTCTTGCAGATCCACGACGAGCTGGTCTTCGAGGTGCCGGACGCCGAGGTCCTTGCGACGTCGCAGGTCGTGCGAACGCTCATGGAGCATCCGCCGGGCTATCGCCTGTCGGTGCCGCTGGTCGCCGATGTCGGCGAGGGGTCGAGCTGGGCGGCGGCCAAGGGCTGACGGGGCGCGCGCGGCCTGAAGGTCGTTCGCGGTTCCATGTCCAGAATCCCCTTGGAATCCGGTCGTGTCTTGTGGCTTGGTAGCCGTCCGAGGTGATGACTCCCACGCTCCGAGGTTTCGAGACCATGCCCTTCGAACACGACAAGCGCTCTGCCGGTAAAGTCCCGCTCCAGCTCGATTCCGCGGACGCGTCGAAGCGCGCCGGCCTCGAAGGGTCGCTGCGCGCGATGAACTACGACGAGGCGGCCGCGAGCCTCTCGCCCGTCCACGCCAAAGCCGAAGAGGGCATGAAGGGCAACGGCGGGAAGCTGCCGCATTACGAGGCCGTGCAGCGCGCGTTCGGGGCGCATGACGTCTCGGGGGTGAAGGCGCACGTCGGTGGGGCCGCGCGCGAGTCGGCCCAGGATCTCGGGGCCAAGGCCTACGCACGCGGCTCGGAGGTCGCCTTCGCGCAGTCACCCGACCTGCACACGGCAGCACACGAGGCGGCCCACGTGGTGCAGCAGCGCGGCGGCGTCCAGCTGAAGGGCAACGTCGGACAGAGCGGCGACAAGTACGAGGCACACGCCGACGCCGTGGCAGATCGCGTGGTCCAGGGCAAGTCCGCCGAGGATCTGCTGGCGCCGTATGCAGGCGGGACGCAGGCCGGCGAGGCCGTGCAGATGAAGTCGCTGAAGACCCATGGCGGCACCTTCACGACCCAGCAGTACGAGGCCCTGACCGGCGCCGCCAAGGACGGCAACCAACTCGTCGGCACGGTCATGGACATGAAGTTCGCGCCGGGCCAGAGCGTGCGCGCCGACAAGTTCGGCTTCGTGCAGACCGTCAAGGCGATGCGCAACGACAAGGCCGACTACAGCGAGGGGCGCGTCGACCAGCACGAGCGCATGCAGAAGGAAGGCGAGGACCCCGATCCCGGGCGCCTCATCGACCAGGGCAAGAATCGCGAGAACCCGCTGTTCTCGCTGAAGAATCAGTCGTCCCCGCTGGGGAGTCTGGGCAGCGGCATCGACGAGCAGGCCCTCGAGACCGAGAAGAACCTCGTGCGCGGTTTGGAGACCAACGTGCACGTCGAGCGCGGCGATGCCCCGAGCAAGGACGGCGGCAAGAAGCCCAAGGCGCGCAAGAAGCACCGCCGCACGCCCACCACGTCGAAGGACCAAGAGGGCAAGAAGGGCGAGCTCGGAGGCAAGAAGGTCGGCGGCGGCAAGAGCAGCTCGAGCCAGAAGGGCACGCGCAAGAAGAAGCGCCCGAGCAAGGGAGGCGAGGCGCCCAAGACGTCCGACTTCTTCGGCGCCCAGGGCAAGAAGGTCGGCAACGCCGTGACGCCGGCTTTCCTGCGCGACGAGCCGGCACGGACGCGCGCCTACGACCCCGAGACGAACACGGGCGACGCGGTCGAGATGAGCTTCGAGACCAACGTGCTGACGACCGAGGGGCCGACCGCGGGGACCTATCTCGGGTCGGTGCAGTGGGGCTTCAAGGCCGACAGCAACTCGCCGACCGCCAAGCCGATGCCGTTCGAGGTCGTCTCGATGGGGACGCCGTCGCGCGAGTTCATGGCCTCGGCGCAGCTCTGGAACGAGAACGCCAAGACGCACAACACGGAGTCGAAGAACCCGAGCCTGCCGCTGCACTACACGTCGCATCGGCCCGACCTGGGGCTCGAGGCGCAGCTCCGCGACCCGAAGGTCTCGGTCGAGAACAAGAAGGAGGCCATCAAGCAGCGCATCGAGCACGTCGTCTCGAAGCTCGACCCCGAGGCCGACAAGGACATCCAGCAGCTCGCGCTCAAGATGAAGTCGACCGAGCACATCCCGGTCGAGGTCTCGCAGACGCTGGACCGGCTGGCCAACGAGTTCATGGTGCTGCGGCTGAGCCTCGAGCAGTCGCGGACCGATCGGCGCGACCTGCGCAGCGAGCTCCAGAAGGCCGAGGACGCGCTGGCGCAGGCCAAGAAGGTCGCCAAGAAGCCGCAGCACAAGGTCTTCCGCTTCACCAAGGGATCGAAGGACTCGCGCAGCGACTACAAGGACAAGAAGTCCGAGCGGAACCGCGTCTCGAACGACCTCGAGTCCAAGAAGTCCCTGGTCGACAAGCTCGAGACCGACGTCAACGACAAGCGCCTGGAGCAAAACGACCCGCAGTACGAGCAGCTCCTGCTGCAGCACCGCGAGAACGTCGAGAAGTACCAGAACAAGCTGGCCGACTATCAGAACATGAAGTTCGAGATCGACTCGCTGCGGAAGATGCTGAAGCAGCTCGGGGACTGACCTGGCCGAGGAGGCCGGCGCTGTCCCCGCATGGCATGGGCCTACGCGGGTGAGGCGAGCGAGGTCGGGCGAGCGAGGTCAGGGCGAGGGTGGCCCGCCCTGACCTGCTATCGAGCCACGGCTGCCTGGGATCAGGCGGCGCGGTGGTTGACGCGGTAGTGGGTCTCGGGGACGGGGTAGCCGGCCTCGCCGAAGGTGTCCTTGATGAGGGCGTTGGTGGCGAAGTAGACGTCCCAGTAGGTGTTGTTGTGCGTGTAGGGGCGCACGCAGAGCACCGGGCCCATGGCGTTGAACTCGAGGATCTGCACGGTCGGGGCGACGTCGCCACGCACATTGGGGATCTGGGCGAGGCGCGTGCGCAAGAGATCGATGGCCTGCTTGTAGTCGACGCCGTGGTTCAGCTGCGCGACGAGGTCGACGCGGCGGTAGTCGTTGGCCGAGTAGTTGGACATCGTGTCGCCGAAGATCTTGGCGTTGCCGATGATGGTCTTCACGTGGTCGGGGGTGTCGAAGACGGTCACGAAGAGGCCGATCTCGCGAACGGTGCCGGTGATGCCCGCGGCCGTGACGAAGTCACCGACCTTGATGGGGCGGAGGAAGATCATGAAGATGCCGGCCGCGAAGTTCGACAAGAGCCCCGACCAGGCCATGCCGATGGCGACGCCGGCCGCGGCGAAGAAGGCCGCGAAGCTGGTGGTCTCGATCCCGAAGATGCCGAGGATGGCGACGATGAGGAGCACCTTCAGGACCACGCCGAGCGAGGTCGAGAGGTAGCGGGCCAGGGTCGCGTCGGTGTGCCGGGCCGACATCCCGCGCGAGGCGACGCGGCCGATGATGCGGATGATCCACGAGCCGATGATCCAGGCCGCGACCGCGGCGAGGACCTTCAAGCCGACGTCGACTCCGCGCTCGGCGACGGTGTCGATGATGGTCGAGAGCACACCCTTGTCGCCTGACGCGGCGGCGGCAACGGGGGCAGCGGCAGCCGCGGGAGCGGCGGCGGTGGTCTGAGCAAGGAAAGTGGCGAAGGGCATGGACGACTCCTGAGGGCGAGTGACGAGGACGACACAGAAGGGCGACGAAGGTGCACGGGCGGGGCGGTCCCCACCCCTTCGGGGCAACGACCAGCGCGGAGCCGAGGCTCGGAGCGCGGGTTTGAATCGACGGTTAAGTCGCGCGCACGATCCGCGATGTCAACGCTTGGTGCGCCAGTCGAAGAGATCGCCGGAGAATGCGAAACCGAGGACGATATTCGGGAAGGCCTGGCTCACGTCCTGGCCCGCGCGGAAGCGATGCTGGAGGTACCAGCCGGCCAACAGCAGGATGGTGGGTCGGTTGAACGACTCGCCCGGCTCGTCGAAGAAGGTGTAGGCGATGAGGGGGCCCACGCGGTGGACCGGGCTGTTGTCGTCGTCGACCGCGACGCCGCCCGGGTAGACCGAGGCGGGGTAGCTGGTGGCGAGCATGGCGTGGCGGACGCCGATGATGAGGTTCGGGTTGACCTGCACGAGGAGGTCGAGGTCGTTGGTGAAGAACCAGCCCTCGCGCGGCAGGAGGAGGTCGAAGTAGGGCTCGTGGAAGAGGGTGTCGTCATTCTTCAGGGCGACCTCCTGGTAGCCGGCCTTGAAGCGACTGCGCACGATGATGGGGCCGACGCGCGCGCGCAGCTCGGCGTCCAGGGTGAGCTGCCAGCCATCGGTCGCGTAGTTGTTACCGGCCTCGCCGCCGGCCTCGATGCCGGTATCGGAGTAGTCGGCGGTCGGGTCCTTGTACGATTGGATGTAGTTGAAGTTCCCGAAATAGCTCAGGTACTCCCACTTGACCTCGAGCTTGAGGATCGCCAGCGGCTGCACCTTGGCATTGACGCCGAGGCGCACGAGGCCGGGGGTGACGATGGGGGAGATGCCGACGCCGACGTAGTTCTGGGCGAGGAGGATCGAGTCCCCCGGGTCGTAGAGGCGATGGCGGTAGTCGAGCTCGAACTGGTTCTGGAAGCCGAGCGGGTTCAGGCGCAGGACCGTGAGGTTCGTGTAGAAGAGCTGCGACTCGGGGGTCGGAGGCAGGGTCTGCTCGGCCTGGGCCGGGCTCGCGGCGAGTGCGAACACGGCGAAGACGGTCGAGAGGGCGGCGTGTCGGAGACGCGACATGAGGGCTCCTCGATAAGGGTGTCGGGAGCCTCGCACGAGTCGCGGGCGGATGCCAGGGGGCGCGAGGCGACACGAAGGTTGTCGGAGGCGAGCGAGCACGCTATAGACTGCGCCCGCTGGAGGTCCAAGCAGATGGTCATCGCCGCGTTCTTCATCTCGACAGCTGTCATTCTCCTCGCCCTCGGGGCCGTCCAGGGAGCGCAGCGCCAAGCCCGTGAGAAGGAGCGCGAGGCGTTCGAGGCCGAGCTCCAGACCTTCCTGACCGACGCCAAGGCGACCGACCACGAGCACGGCCACGGCCTCTGGAACGGGCTGCCGGTCGAGGTCACGCTGGGCCACTTCAGCGTCGAATTCTCGGTGCAGCTCGACTCCGCCGTCCTCCCGTACGCCGACCTCGTGGCGCGCTTCGCCTCGCCCGAGCTCAAGCGCACGCTGACCTCGCTCGGGGTCACGGTCGACGCCAAGGACCACGTGACGGGCTCGGTCCCGCGTGAGCCCGGGCTCGGCGAGAACCTGACCTCGGTCATGCTGCGGCTCGGCGTCGTCGACGCCATCCGCGCGCTGCGCAGCCACGCCCCGGGCGAGCTGCTGGGCCGCATCGACCGCGCGCACTCGAGCTATGAGGTCGACCAGATCCTCATCGCCCTCACCCAGCACTTCCCGGACGCGCCCGAGACCCAGGATGCCATCGAGCTCGCCGCCGAGCGTGAGCACGGGTCGCCCGACCGCGTGCGTCGCCGCGCCGAGCAGTGGTTGTCCGCGCGCGCTGCCACGTGACGGAGAGAGGGCCCGCGCTCTCGGACGCGGCTTCACCTGAGCTCGCGCCGACCCGAGGCCTCGCGCCTGTCACGGCGCCGATGCTCTTTCGGCGGAGTCCGTATCGCGTGCTCGCGCCCGCGACGTTCCTGCCGACGACGCGTGCCGAGATGGACGCGCTGGGGTGGGATGCGTGCGACGTGGTGCTGGTCACGGGCGACGCCTATGTCGATCACCCGAGCTTCGGCATGGCGCTGGTCGGGCGCCTCCTCGAGTCGCAGGGCTTCCGCGTCGGGATCTTGAGCCAGCCGGATTGGCACTCGGCCGAGCCGTTTCGCGCGCTCGGTCGGCCGCGCCTCTACTTCGGGGTGACCGGCGGCAACATGGACTCGATGGTGAACCGCTACACCTCGGACCGGAGGCTGCGCAGCGACGACGCCTACACGCCCGACGGTGAGGCCGCCAAGCGCCCCGACCGCGCGGTCATCGTGTATGCGCAGCGCTGCCGCGAGGCGTTCGCGGGGGTGCCAGTGGTCATCGGCGGCATCGAGTCGAGCCTCCGCCGCATCGCGCACTACGACTACTGGTCCGAGAAAGTGCGGCGCTCGATCCTCTTCGATGCCAAGGCCGACATCCTGCTGTACGGGAACGCCGAGCGCGCGCTGGTCGACCTCACCTGGCGCCTGGCCGAGGGCGAGGCGATCGGCGCCATCCGCGACCTGCGCGGCACGGCCTTCGCGGTGAAGGCGCCGCCCGCCGACTGGAAGGTCATCGACTCGACCTCGGTCGATACGCCGGGGCCGGTCGAGGCCATGCCGAGCCCGTATCAAGAGGTCGCACCGGCCGAGCCGAGCGGCTGCGACTCGCAAGAGGCCGCGGCGAGCGCGCCCGCGATCTCACCGTCGACCGCACTCGCGAGGGCCGCGTCGACCCCACTCGCGACCCCCTCGTCGACCCCGACAGCGGCGCGCGAGGCGGTCCCCAAGAACCTCGTGGCCGGGCCGCGGATGCGGGTCAAGGCGGCGATTCGCCTGCCGGACTTCGAGGCGGTCGCGGCCGATCCGATCTTGTATGCCCATGCGTCGCGGGTCCTCCATCGCGAGGCCAACCCGCACAACGCGCGCGCGCTGGTGCAGCGCCACGGCGACCGCGACCTGTGGGTGAACCCGCCGCCGATCCCGCTGACCACGCCCGAGATGGACTTCGTCTACGAGCGGCCGTTCGCGCGCGTGCCGCACCCGAAGTACGGCGGCCGCCCCATCCCCGCGTATCAGATGATCCGCTTCTCGGTGACCATCCAGCGCGGGTGCTTCGGCGGGTGCAGCTTCTGCTCGATCACCGAGCACGAGGGCCGCATCATCCAGAACCGCAGCGAGGAGTCGATCCTCGGCGAGGTCGCGGCCCTCCGTGATGGCCTGCCCGGGTTCACGGGCGTCGTGTCCGACCTCGGTGGGCCGACCGCCAACATGTATCGCATCGCGTGCAAGTCGCGAGAGATCGAAGCGGCCTGCAGGAAGCCGAGCTGCGTGTATCCGTCGGTCTGCGAGAACCTCGCGACCGACCACTCGGCGTTGATCGCGCTGTACCGGAAGGCGCGGCAGATCCCCGGCATCAAGAAGGTGCTGATCGCCTCGGGCGTGCGCTACGACCTCGCGGTCGAGGACCCGCGCTACGTCAAAGAGCTCGTCACGCACCACGTCGGCGGCTACCTCAAAATCGCCCCCGAGCACCTCGCCGAAGGGCCGCTCTCGAAGATGATGAAGCCCGGCATGGGCAAGTACTACGAGTTCAAGCGGCTCTTCGAGAAGTACTCGGCCGAGGCCGGCAAGAAGCAGTACCTGATCCCCTACTTCATCGCGGCACACCCGGGCACGACCGAGCAGGACATGCTCGAGCTGGCCCTGTGGCTGAAGCAGAACGGCTTCAAGACCGACCAGGTGCAGACGTTCCTGCCCTCGCCGATGGCGACCGCGACGGCCATGTACCACTCGGGCAAGAACCCGCTCCGCAAGGTGACGCGCGACTCCGAGCCGGTGCACATCCCGCTGGGTCTGCGCACGCGGCGCGTCCACAAAGCCTTTCTGCGCTGGCACGCCCCCGAGAGCTGGCCCATCCTGCGCGAGGCGCTGGTCCGAATGGGACGGGCCGACCTCATCGGCGACGGGCCCGAGCACCTCATCCCGCGCGAGGGGTCACCGGCCGAACGGCGCGCGCTGGCCGAGGCCGACACCATCGAGCGCGGCAAGCGCTTCCAGACCCAGCACACCGGCGTCGAGAACGCCGCACGCCCGAGCACCGCGGGGGCGCCGCCGCGGCGGTCCGAGGCCGGACGCAAGGGGCCGCCGGGCGCGAAGGGCGGGCCGCCTCAGGGTTCGCGCAAGCGATAGCCGATGCCGGTCTCGGTGAGGATGAGGGTCGGGCGCGCAGGGTCGGCCTCGATCTTCTTCCGGAGCTCGGCCATGTGCACGCGCACGTAGTGGGCGTGGGTCGCGTAGCTCGGGCCCCAGACCTCTCGCAAGATCTGCTGGTGCGTGACGACGCGGCCCGCGTGCTTGGCGAGGAAGGTCAGGAGGCGATACTCGATGGGGGTCAGGTGGACCTCGTGGCCGGCGAGCGTCACGACGCGCCGGCCGAAGTCGATGACGAGATCGCCGAGGGTGAAGACGGGTGCCTCGACGAGCGCGCGATCGGCATGGCGCAGTGCCACGCGCACGCGCGCCAGGAGCTCCTGCACGCCAAACGGCTTGGTCAGGTAGTCGTCGGCGCCGGCGTCCAGGGCGCGGACCTTGTCGTCCTCGCGCCCGCGCGCCGACACCACGATGACCGGCACGCGCGTCCACTCGCGGAGCCGCGTGAGGAAGACGATCCCGTCCCCATCGGGCAGGCCCAAGTCGAGGATGACGACCGAGGGCGAGTGGCTCGTGACGACGATGGAGGCCTCGGCCAGCGTCGCGGCCTCGAGGACGCGATAGCCGTGGGCCTCGAGCGAGGCGCGCAGGAAGCGGCGCATCGGCAGTTCGTCCTCGACGATGGCGACGGCTGGGGCCTTGGGATCGGGGCCCGTCATGCGTCACCTCGCGCGGCGAGGAAGTCGGGGGGCGACTCGGCAGCGAGCTCGCCGGGGAGGAGGCACGAGACGATGGCCCCGCCGCCGGCGCGCGTGGCCGCGGCCATCTCACCGCCGTGCGCGTGGGCGATGGCGCGCGCGATGGCGAGGCCGAGACCCGAGCCGCGCGAGGCTGCATCGCGGCCGCGATAGAAGCGCTCGAAGACCTTCAGCTCGTCGCCGGGCGTGAAGCCCGGGCCCTCGTCGGCGACCGCGATCTCCACGCCGCGGAGGCTGCGGTCGAAGCTGATGCGCAGCGGGGTGCCGGCCGGCGAGTACTTCTCGGCGTTCTCGACGAGGTTGCCGAGCAATTGCCCGAAGAGGACCGGGTCGACCTCCAGGTAGCGGGCCGTGGGATGGATGACGATGTCGATACGCCGCGTGCCGAGGGCGCGCTCGAAGCGGGTCAGCGTCGCGCCGACGAGCTCATCGGTGGGCACCCACTCGCGGCGCGGGGCGACCGTGCCCGAGTCGAGACGGGTCATGTCGAGGAGGTTACTGACGAGGTGCTCGAGGCGCATGGCCTCGTCGCAGATCGCGTCGAGGAGCTCCTTGCGTGTGGCCGCGGGGACCTCGGTCGGGGCGTCGCGCAGCGTGGTCGCAGAGCCGGTGATGGTGGCGAGCGGGGTGCGCAGATCGTGAGAGACCGAGGACAAGAGCGCGTTGCGCATCTCTTCCGTCTCGGCGCGGACCGAGGCGTCGCGGGCGCGGTCGTGCATGCTGGCGCGGCCCAGCGCGAAGGCGATCTGCCGCGCGCACAGCTCGGCGAAGTGGCGGGACTCGGCGCGGCCGAGATCGGTCGTCGCCAGCGGCGCGGGCGATCGCCCCCTTGGGGGCTCGGTCTCGGTGCCGCGCGGCCGGAGCACGAGCACGCCCTCGGCGCCGAGCGGGAAGGCCGCGACCTTCGCGCCAGGGAGCGCGTCGGCGCCGATTCCGGCGGGACGACCGTGCTCGAAGGCCCAGCGAACGACCGCGAGGTCGGTCGGCGCGAAGGCAGCCTCGGTGGTCGTCGCGAGCATCGCGAGCGGTGCATCGGTGGCGTTGGCCTGCGCGCCCGCGAAGAGGGACGCCTCGCACTCGAAGATGTTGGACAGGTGGCGGACCGAGGTGGCGGCGATGGCGCGGGCGTGGTCGGCAGCGGCGAGATCGCGCGAGAGTCCGAAGAGGACCGCGGTGCGGGCTTCGCGCGCGCGCGACGCGGCGTCTTGCATGCGCAGGCGTGAGGTCAGCGTGCTGATGATGAAGCCCACGACGAACATCGTCGAGAACGTCAGCAGATGACGCCAGTCCGAGACCGCGAGCTCGTAGTAGGGCGGCACGAAGCAGATGTCGTAGGCCACGACCGAGAGCGCCGACGCGACCAGCGCCGGGCCGCGCCCCGCGCGAAGGGCGATCAACATGATGCCGACGAGGTAGAGCATCACGAGATCGGGCTGCGGGAGCGCGTCGCGCCCGAGCATGCCGATGGCGGTGGCGACGCCCACGGGCAACATGGCCCAGGCATAGTCGACGGGTGGAGAGCGGCGCGGTGGCGAGAGCTCTTTGGTGCGATCGGGAGCCGCGCCGTCCTTCGACGCGAGGACCTCGGCGACGACGTGGAGCTCGAGATCACCGGCGACCTCGAGCAGCGTGTCGACGAACGTACGACGCAGATGTCGCGTGATGCGCGAGAGGCGCGTGCGCGGACGGTGGCCGACGAGGATGCGCGTGACGTGCACACGGCGGGCAAAGGTGACCACCGTCGAGGCCGCGTCCTGGCCGGCGAGGAAGGTCGTCTCGGCGCCCAGCGACTCGGCGAGGCGCATGTGGCCCTCGACCCGGGCGCGCGCCTCGTCCGAGAGCGGGGCGCGCTCGGAGGCATCGACGTGGACCGCGATCCAGGGGGCGCGGAGGCGATCGGCCAGGCGGCGGGCGGCGCGGATCACCTCGGCCGAGCCCGGGCGCGTGCCGACGCACACGAGGAGCTTGTCGCGGGCACCCGCCGTCGGGGCCGAGGCCTGGGCTTCACGCCAGGCCTGCACGTCGGCGTCCACGCGATCGGCGGTCTTGCGCAGCGCGAGCTCGCGGAGGGTCAGGAGATTGCCGCGGCGGAAGAAGTTCTCGGCCGCGCGCGCGGCTTGTTCGCCGAGGTAGACCTTGCCGGCCGCGAGGCGCTCGAGCAGAGCGTCGGGGGCGAGGTCGACGAGCTCGATCTCGTCGGCGCGATCGAGGAGGTGATCGGGCACCGTCTCACGCACGGAGACGCCGGTGACCTCGCGCACGATGTCGTTCAAGCTGTCGACGTGCTGCACGTTCAGGGTGGTGTGGACCTCGATGCCGGCGTCGAGGAGATCGAGGACGTCCTGCCAGCGCTTGAGGTGTCGCCCACCCGGTGCGTTGGTGTGGGCGAGTTCGTCCACGAGGAGGACCTTGGGCTTCCGCTGGATGGCGAGGTCGAGGTCGAAGTCGTAGAGCGTGGTGCCGCGGTGGTCCACGGTGCGCGGGGGCAGGAACTCGAGGCCCTGGGCCAGCGCGGCCGTGTCGCCGCGGCCGTGGGTCTCGACCACGCCGACGACGACGTCGACGCCCGCGTCGCGGAGGCGGCGCGCCGACTCGAGCATGGCGTAGGTCTTGCCGACACCCGGCGCCATGCCGAACCAGACCTTCAAGCGCGCGCGCCCCGCCTTCTCCGCGTCGGCGTTGACACGCTTCAGGAGGAGGTCGGGGTCAGGGCGCGTCTCGTCGCTCGTCGTTCCCATCAGGGGCGATGATCGCGCTCATCGAGGGCGATGTTCAAGCGCACGACGTCGACAATCGGCTCGCCGAAGAGGCCGAAGAGGCGCGACTCGATGTGGGCATCGACCAGGGCGTCGAGCTCGACCTGGGTCATGCCGCGTGCGCGGGCCACGCGCGGGAGCTGGTAGCGCGCAGCCGCCGGGCTGATGTGCGGATCGAGACCGCTGGCCGAGGCGGTGACGAGATCGATTGGGATGGGGCGCAGGTTGCCGGGGTCTGCCGCGCGCAGGACGGCGATGCGGTCGGCGATGGCCTTGTGGAGATCGGGGTTCGAGGGGCCGAGGTTCGAGCCACTGGAGAGGATGGGCTCTGGAATCGCGCTGGCGTCGGGCTTCGGGTCGGGGTCGACGGCCGAGATCGCCGAGGGCCGACCCCAGAAGTAGCGCGGGCTGGTGAACGGCTGGCCGACGAGCGTCGACGCGATGGGCTTGCCGTCGCGATAGACGAGGCTGCCGTTGGCCTGGCGTGAGAACGCGAGCTGGGAGATGCCGGTCACGAGCAACGGATAGAGGACGCCCAAGAGGATCGAGAAGAAGGCGAGCGCGCGGAGCGAGATGACGAGCTCGCGGCGAAAGGTGGTGAGCATCAGCCGACTCCGAGTGCGGTGAGGAGGAGATCGATCCCCTTGATGAAGGGGAACGGCAGGACGAGGCCGCCGAGACCGAAGACGAGGAGGTTCCTGCGCAAGAGCACCTGCGAGGACGCCGGGCGGATACGGACGCCACGCAGCGCCAGAGGGATGAGCGCCACGATGATGAGGGCGTTGAAGATGACCGCGGACAAGACGGCGGTCGTCGGCGAGTGGAGCCCCATCACGTCCAGGGCCCGCAGCTCGGGGAAGATGCCGGCGAAGGCCGCGGGGATGATGGCGAAGTACTTGCTGACGTCGTTGGCGATCGAGAACGTCGTCAACGCGCCGCGCGTCATCAAGAGCTCTTTGCCGATGCCGACGATGTCCAACAGCTTGGTCGGGCTCGAGTCGAGGTCGATCATGTTGCCGGCCTCTTTGGCGGCCTGCGTGCCGGTGTTCATCGCGACGGCAACGTCGGCCTGGGCCAGCGCGGGGGCGTCGTTGGTGCCGTCGCCGGTCATCGCGACGAGGTGACCCTGGTTCTGATAGGTGCGGATGAGCTCGAGCTTCTTGTCGGGTGTGGCCTCGGCCAGGAAGTCGTCGACCCCGGCCTCGGCCGCGATGGCGGCGGCGGTCAGCGGGTTGTCGCCGGTGACCATGATGGTCTTGATGCCGAGGCGCCGGAGCTCGGCAAAGCGCTCGCGGATGCCACCCTTGACGATGTCTTTCAGCTCGACGACGCCCATCACGCGAGGCCCATCGACCACGACGAGGGGGGTCGCACCGCGGCGCGCGACCTCATCGGTGGCGTCGGAGACCGCGCGCGGGAACGGCACGCCGAGCGCCTGGCACCAGCGGACGACCGCGTCGCGGGCGCCCTTGCGGATCTGGCGTGGCGGGCCCGAGACGCCGCGGAGCGCGAGGTCGACGCCGCTCATGCGCGTCTCGGCGGTGAACGGCACGAAGGTCGGGTGGTGTTCGACCAGCGCCGCGGGGCCGCGCAGATCGAAGCGCGACTTGGCGAGGACGACGATGCTGCGACCTTCGGGGGTCTCGTCGGCCAACGAAGCGAGCTGGGCTATCTCGGCGAGCTCGCGCTCGGTGACATCGGGGGCCGGGTGGAAGGCGGTCGCCTGGCGGTTGCCGAGCGTGATCGTGCCGGTCTTGTCGAGGAGCAGGATGTCGACGTCGCCCGCGGCCTCGACCGCGCGGCCCGAGGTCGCGAGCACGTTCTTCCGCACGAGGCGGTCCATGCCGGCGATGCCGATGGCCGAGAGCAAGCCACCGATGGTCGTCGGGATGAGGCAGACCAAGAGCGCCACGAGCACGGTCAGCGTGATCGGCGCCCCGTGGCCAGCGGCGGTGGCGGCGTCGGCGCTGAAGGGGCGCAGCGTGACCGCGGCCAGGAGGAAGACGATGGTGAGCGCCGCGAGGAAGATGTCGAGGGCGACCTCGTTCGGGGTCTTCTTGCGCTTGGCGCCCTCGACCAGGCTGATCATGCGGTCGAGGAAGGTCTCGCCCGGGTTGGCGGTGATGCGCACCGCGAGCCGATCGGAGAGCACGCGGGTGCCGCCGGTGACGGCCGATCGATCGCCGCCCGACTCGCGAATGACCGGCGCGCTCTCACCCGTGATGGCCGACTCGTCGACCGAGGCGACGCCGTCCACGATCTCACCGTCGCAGGGGATGAGCTCGCCGGCCTGGACGATGACGAGGTCGCCTTTCTGGAGTCGCGCGGAGGAGATCTCTTCGGTGGGGGCGTCGAAGTAGTTCGCGTTGGAACGATCGCGCAGGCGGCGCGCGCTGACGTCCTTGCGGGCGCGCCTCAGCGACTCGGCCTGGGCCTTGCCGCGCCCTTCGGCCAGCGCCTCGGCGAAGTTCGAGAACAGCACCGTGAACCAGAGCCAGAGCGAGACGGCGAGGATGAAGGACGGCGAGGCCTCGCCCGCGTCCGTGAAGAGCGCGTGGAAGAAGAGCAGCGTCGTGAGCGCGCTGCCGAGCGCCACGACGAACATCACCGGGTTCTTGATGAGTCGTCGCGGGCTGAGCTTGACGAGCGCGTCGAGCGCGGCGGCGCGCATGAGCTGAGGGTCGAAGAGCGAGCGCGGCTGGCGCGGCTCGTGAGGGCGCTGGGCGCGCGGGGCCTCGGGTGCGGTGAAGGCGGTCATGGGAGGATGCCTCCGGGGGTGTGGAGCTGGAGGTGCTCGACGATGGGACCCAGCGCCAAGGACGGAATGAAAGTCAGCGCTCCGACGAGCAGGACGACACCGACGAGCAGCCCGATGAAGAGCGGGCCGTGCGTGGGCAGCGTGCCGGTGGACGCCGGGATGGCCTGCTTCTTGGCGAGCGAGCCCGCGATGGCGAGCACCGGGACGAGGACGCCGAAGCGACCGACCAACATGGCGAGGGACTGGAGGTGGGCGAAGAAGTCGCCGTTGGCGGTGAGGCCGCCAAAGGCCGAGCCGTTGTTGTTGGCGCCCGACGAGAGCGCGTAGAGGATCTCGGAGAAGCCGTGAGCGCCGGGGTTGGCGGTGGCCGCGCGCCCCTCGGGGACCATGACGGCGAGCGCCGTGCCGCAGAGCACCATGGCCGCCGGAAGGAGGATGGCCAGCGACGCCATCTGCATCTCGCGGACCTCGATCTTCTTGCCGAGGTACTCGGGTGTGCGGCCGACCATGAGGCCGGCTGCGAAGACCGCGAGGATCGCGAAGACGATGAGGCCGTAGAGGCCCGAGCCGACGCCGCCGAAGATGACCTCACCGAGCTGCATGAGCACCATCGGGAAGAGGCCGCCCAGCGGCGTCATGCTGTCGTGCATCGCGTTGACCGAGCCGTTCGAGGCCGCGGTGGTGGCCGTGGCCCAGAGCGCCGAGTCGGTGATGCCGAAGCGGGCCTCCTTGCCCTCCATGTTGCCGCCGGGTTGGAGCTCGGAGGGGGCGGTGTCCAGCGCGACGGGGTCGAGGCGCGGGTTCGCGGTCTGCTCGGCGGCGACGGTCGCGAGGGTGAAGGGCACGAAGACGGCGAACATCGCGATGATGAGCGCGCGGCCCTGGCGGCGATCGCTGACGAGGTGCCCAAAGGTGAAGCAGAGGGCGGCCGGGATGAGGAGGATCGCCAGGCACTGCAGGAGGTTCGAGAGCGCGTTCGGGTTCTCCAGCGGATGGGCCGAGTTCACGTTGAAGTAGCCGCCGCCGTTGGTGCCGAGCTGCTTGATGGCGACCTGAGACGCGACCGGGCCGAGGGCCAGGGTCTGGTGGGAGCCTTCGAGCGTCGTGACGTGAGCCGGGGTGTCGAAGGTCTGGACGACCCCTTGCGTGACGAGGATGAGCGCGAGGATGAACGCGAGCGGTAGGAGGACGTGGACGGTGACGCGCACGAAGTCGACCCAGAAGTTGCCGATGGTGTCCGAGCGGCTCTTCGAGAAGCCGCGGATGAGCGCGAAGAGGACGGCGATGCCGGTCGCGGCCGAGAGGAAGTTCTGGGTGGCGAGGCCGAGCATCTGCGTCAGCGGAGACAGCGAGGACTCCCCGGCGTAGGTCTGCCAGTTCGTGTTGGTGACGAACGAGACGGCCGTGTTCAAGGAGACCCCGAACGTGGGAGCGCCCACCTCGTGAGGGTTCAGCGGCAAGGAGCCCTGCGCGAGCTGGAGCACCACGAGCAACACGATGCCGACCCCGCTGACGATGAGGACCGAGGCGGCGTAGCGCTTCCAGGTCATCTCGTTGGGCGGGTGTCCGGGATCGCTGGAGAGGCCGAGCGCGCGGAGGGCGAGGCGCTCGATGGGGTAGAGCGCGAAGGAGAGGCGGTGGCGTTCGCCCTTGGCGACCTTCGCGATGTAGCCGCCCAGAGGGCGCGCGAAGAGCACCAGCAGCGCGAGGAAGACGCCGACCTGCGCGAGCGCATTGCCGGTCATCGCACAAGGCCTTGCGGAGCGAGGCTGCCGGCGGGCGTCATTGCAGGCGCTCCGGCCAGAGCAGCGCGATGAAGAGATAGATGAGAAGGCCGCCCGCGAGGAGGCCCCCCAGGACGAGGAACAAGCCCATGATGACTCCGACCGCGGGCCCATGGCGTGGACTCGGGGTCAGAGGGAGGCTAGGTCGTCCGGGGTCAAGTCGGGTTCAAGGGCCTTTGCTGCCGCATCAAGATCGTATCAAGGGCGACGTGTCAGGCGATGCCCGTGAGGTGCGCGCTGGCGTCCCAGAGGCGGCGGGCGAGGTCGAGGTCCTTCGAGCGCGGCGACGACGGGGCGATCTTGCGCTTGGCGAAGTACTCGCCCGAGACGGCCGCCACCGCGGGGTTCGACGCGAGCCAGACCGCGGTGTCGGCGCCCTGCGTGGCGGTGATCATGAACGGGCGGGCCAGCGGCTGGAGCGCTTTGAGGAGGCCCTTCTGGGGGCCGAAGTTGGTGTGCACGAGGCCCGGGTGCATGGCGTTGGCGGTGACGCCGGTGCCGACCAGGCGGCGCGAGAGCTCGCGCGTGAAGAGCACGTTCATGAGCTTGGTGTTCGCGTAGACCCCGAACTGCGAGTAGCCGCGCTTGCTCTCGAGGTCGTCGAAGTCGACCTTGCCGCGCCAGTGCATCCCGGAGGACACGGTGATGATGCGTGACGGCGAGCTGCCTTCGAGGCGCGGGCGCAGGAGGTGGGTCAAGAGGAAGGGGGCCAGGTGGTTCACGGCGAAGGTGGCCTCGTGACCGTCGGGCGTCTCGAGCCGGTCGGTGTTCATGAGGCCGGCGTTGTTGATGAGGGCGTCGAGGCGCGGGAAGCGCTGGAGGATCTCTTGGGCGGCGCGGCGGATGTCGTCCTGGCGCTGGAGGTCGCACAGCACGATCGGCGCGCGGTCGAGCGGTGAACCCGTGGTCTTGCAGACATCGGCCTGGGCCTCGAAGGCCTTGTCCGGGTTCCGGCAGAGCATGATGACGACGAAGCCCTCGGCCAGGAGACCGCGGGCGGCCTCGCGGCCGATCCCCGAGTTGGCGCCGGTGACGAGGCAGGTCTTGCGTGCTTCCATGCGAGAGGCTCCTGGTGTGGTTCGCGATGCGAAGCGCGCGCATAGCACGAGGCGCGCAGGCTTGACAGTTGGGATGAGGTGCACTGAGGTCGTCAGATGGGGAGCAACGACGAGGAAGCCTTCGCGAAAGCGGCGACGCTGCGGGACGACGTGCTCGCGACCGGGGGCCGGCGGCGCGCGGAGACCCGCGGCGAGCGCAAGGTCATATTCGAGATGGGGGCCTTCGAGGTCCTGAGCGAGCTCGGCCGGGGCGGCATGGGGGTGGTCTATCGCGCGTGGTCCAAGGGCCTCGAGCGCGAGGTGGCCCTGAAGATGATGACCGCCGGACGCTTCGCCTCCGACGCCGATGTGGTCCGCTTCAAGAACGAAGCGATGCTG
>JAEUKJ010000715.1 GCA_016792665.1 Deltaproteobacteria bacterium
CGCGCTGCCGACCACGCTGCGAGTCGTGATGGCCGATTGCGGGCAGGTCAATGCGGCCTACCTCAATGGGCGCGGCACCCTCGTCGTGTGCCACGAGGTCGTCGCGAGCTTCGTCGACCAGTTCCGCGCGCGCTACGCCAACGACCCCGCCGGCCTCGGCAAGGCGGTCGTCAGCGCCACCGTCTTCACGACCCTGCACGAGGTCGGCCACGCCCTGGTCGAGCTCTTGCGCCTGCCCATCCTCGGCAACGAAGAAGACGCGGCCGACCGCATCGCCGCCGTCTATCTCTTGCGCGACCCGGACATCGGGGCCGACCGCGCGCTGGCCGCGGCCGACGCCACCGGCGCGATGGCATCGATCGACTGGGACGTGCACCCGATGGGCACGCAGCGCCGCTACAACATCATGTGCCTGGCGCTCGGCGCGCTCAACGATCCACGCATCGCGATGGTGGGCGAGGACGACTTCAACAAGAACCGGCTGCGCGGGTGCCCGGCCGAACACGAGCGCGCTCGCGAGTCGCTCGACCGTCTCCTCGCCCCGCACTACCGCTGGAAGAAGCAGAACCCGCGCCTGGAAGCCCTCGTGCTGGGCCTCGGTCCGACCGCGCCGCCTGCCCCGACCGTGCCGCTCGCCCCGCCGGGAGGATGGAAGGACCCGTTCCACGAGGGCCTCGGCCACCACCGGAAGGTGCTCGAGGCGATCGCGGCCATCGTCAAGGCAGGCGGCAACGACGACGAGGTGGCCCTCTGGATGGTGCGCTACATCCAGGCGAACCAGGCCACGATGGCGTCCTTGCGCAGCGTCCTGACGGGCCTCCGCTCCGACGTCCGCCAGCGCCTCGCGACCGACCACATCTTCGAGGCCTGGGACCTCATCGTGGTCCGAAAGGACCTCTTCGACGCGCACCGGTCGACCATGGAGCTGCCGGTGGTGCGCGCGTTCTTCGACTTGGTGCCGATCCGCTGGTGACCGAGGCGCTCGGCCTGGGCTGGTAAAAACCGGCGAGCCGGGCGAGAGATCGACCTCGTGAGCGCTCCCCACCTCCGTCGCGTCCTCGGCCCCACCGCCGCGACCGCCATCGTCGCCGGCACCATCATCGGCACCGGCATCTTCTTGAAGCCTGCCGCGATGGCCCAGGGTGCGGGCTCGGAGGGGCTCGTCCTGGTCGCGTGGATCGTCGCGGCGCTCTTGTCGTTGGCGGGCGCCCTCACCTACGCCGAGCTCGGCGCGCTGATGCCCGATGCCGGCGGCGAGTACGTCTACCTGCGCGAGGCCTACGGCTCGCTGCCGGCGTTCCTCTATGGGTGGATGCGCTTCTTCATCGGCTCGGCCGGGTCGGTCGCGGCCTACGCGGTCGGGGCCTCGGCCTTCCTCGCGTCCATCGTGGACGTGCGCGTCTTGCCCGGAGGCGAGACCGCCGTCGCAGTGTTCTTCATCGTGCTCTTCACGCTCAGCAACTGCCTCGCCGTGACCTTCGGCGCGGCACTGCAGATCGGCCTCACGGCGCTGAAGGTGTTGGCGGTGCTCGGGCTGTCGCTGGTCTTGCTGGTCCTCGGCGACGCCCCGACGAGCAGCGTCGCGGCGCCGGGCTTCCTGGGGCTGCCGACCTTCGCGACGGCGGTGCTGGCGGCGCTCTGGGCCTTCGACGGCTGGAACAACCTGGCCATGGTCGGGGGCGAGATCAAGGACCCCAAGAAGAACCTGCCCCGCGCCCTCATCTTCGGCATGGGGCTCGTCACGGCCCTCTACCTCTTGTCGAACTCGGCCTACTTCCACGCCCTCGACTTCGATGCTGTCGCCGCTTCGCGCTCGTCGGCGCATCGCGACGCGCTGCCGGTCGCGGCCAACGCGCTCTCGGCGGCGACGGGCAGTGGCCTCGCGGTGGGGGTGGTCTCGGTGCTCTTCATCATCTCGGCGCTCGGCGCGATGAACGGGTCGATCATGACCGGCGCGCGCGTGCCCTACGCGCTCGCTCGCGACGGCCTCTTCCCGAAGCGCCTGGCGCGCCTCTCCGCGCGCGAGGTGCCGGTCGGCGCGGTCTTGGCCCAGGGTGCGGTGGCGCTGGTGCTGGCCCTGTCTGGGACGTTCGACCAGCTGACCGATGCGGTCGTCTTTGCGTCCTGGATCTTCTACGGCCTCTGCACCGGGGCCGTCTTCATCTTGCGCCGCCGCCTCCGCACAAGGCCGGCCGAAGCCGGGCTGCGGGAGGACCTCCGTGCAAGCGGCGAGACCCCGCGCTTCAAGACGCCGCTCTACCCGGTTCTGCCAATCGTCTTCATCCTGGTGACCCTCGTCCTCCTCGTCAGCACGGTGGCGTCCATGCCCGAGCTCACCGCGCTCGGCCTCGGCATCATCGCGCTCGGCGTGCCCGTCCACCTGGTCGTGCGGCGCGCGTCGCGATGAGGCAGGCGTGGGTCACGGTCGACCTCGGCTTCGGGGACCAGGGCAAGGGCAGCGTGTGCGACTTCCTGGTGCGACGCTTCGGGGCGCACACGGTCGTGCGCTACAACGGCGGCGCGCAGGCCGCGCACACGGTCGTCCTGCCTGACGGCCGCTTCCACACCTTCGCGCAGCTCGGCGCGGGCAGCTTCGTGCCTGGGGTCGAGACGCTGCTCGCCGAGCGCGTGGTGATCTCCCCATGGACGATGCTGATCGAGGCACGACGGCTCGGCACGGTCGGCGTCGACGACGCCCTCGCAAGGATGCGCATCGATGGTCGCTGCGTCGTCGCGACGCCGTATCATGCGGCCGCGAACCGCGCGCACGAGCTCGCGCGAGGGGCCGGGAGACACGGGAGCTGCGGGCTGGGGATCGGCGAGGCCGTCGTCGACGCCCGACGCCTCGGCCCCGACGAGACCCTGTTCGCGCGCGACCTGGTCGACCCGGCGACGACGCGCGCCAAGCTCGCACGCATCCGCGAGCGCAAGCAGGCCGAGATCGGCGACTCTCTCGGCAATATCGCGTCACTCTCGCTGCCGGATTTCGATCGCAATCTCCTCTGCGATTCACAAAGCCCTGAGCATCTTTCGATGTTCATCGAAGAAGTCCGATCGCGGGTCTCTGTGGTCGATGAAAGTGCCATTTTCGCGCGACTCTCGAAGAAGGGAACGATCGTCTTCGAGGGGGCCCACGGGGTGCTCCTGGACGAGG
>JAEUKJ010000052.1 GCA_016792665.1 Deltaproteobacteria bacterium
CGACCACCGGACTCATGGCGACCATCGCGCCGAGCGCGGTGCCCATCCTCAGTCGCTTCGCAGACCCGTTCACACCCTGGACCCTAGCAGCCTCGGCTCATTCCAGCACGCGATTTGTAGGGGGCCCCCAACCCCGATCGACCTCATCGGCCCTCGTCTTGACACCCCGCCCCCGCAGGCGGACCCTGAGCGGGTCGAGGTCCATCGTCACGCGGACCTCGGGAGAGTCGGTCCCCCCACCGCGCTCGCGCCACTCGCTCTGCGAGCGCGCGCCGCATGCGCCTCGTCGTCCACGCCTTGCGGGCTCTGGAACGTCGCGGCCGGAGACCCGTCATGGACATCGCTCGCTCGACGCCTCAAGGCTCTCAGCAATCCCACCAGGCGGCCCCCTCCGGCGAGGCCGAGGCCCCTCGCGACCAGCAGCGCGACGGTCTCCGCACCCTGCTCCGCGGGCTGAGCTTCCTCCAGGCCGAAAAGGCCCTCCAGCCCCCCGGCGCCGAGGGCCCGCCGCCCGCAGGGGCGAAGAAGAAGCTCCCTCCGACCACCCTCGAGCGCCTCCTCACCCTCGTCCCGGCCGTGCTCAGCAGCGTCGACGAAGGCGGCGCCAAGGTCCCCGAGGCCCCCGGCGCTCCAGCCGCCAAGGCCGCCCCACCTCAGGCCGCCGACCCCCAGGCCGCCGAGCGCCAGCAGGCTGCCGAGGCCGAAGCCCTCCTCTCCGAGGGCGAGCCCGACGAGGAGATCTTCACGCCGGACCAGGCGCCCGAAGGCGACGCCGCGCCCGGTGCGATGGCCGCCGACGTGCCCGCCCCCGAGGTCTTCGCCGCCGAGCCCCAAGCCGCCGAGGCCGAAGCCGCCGAGGCCGAAGCCGCCCCGGAGGCCCCACCCGAGGTCGCCGCGCCCGCCCCCGCGCCCGTCCAGGCCAAGGGCAAGCCCGCGGCCAAGGCGCCTGCCAAAGCCGCCGCCAAAGCGCCCGCGAAGGTCGCTGCCAAGCCCGCCGCCAAGCATGCTGCACCTGCGAAGCCCGCGGCCAAGGCACCCGCGAAGCCCGCGGCCCATGCACCCGCAAAGGCCGCCTCCAAGGCGCCCGCTGCACCCGCGAAGAAGGCCGCGCTCGCCAAGGGCGGAGCCACGCCCAAGGCCGCCAACACCGCGAAATCCGCGAAGTCCGCGAAGGCCGGGACGGTCGCGCCGGCGCCCGATCCCAATCTCCCGCTCGACGCCGTCCACGCCCGCGCCGCCTTCCGCTGGACGAAGAAGCAGGGCTTCGCGGCCGTGCCGTTCATCATCCGGCGCTACCAGCGCGTGCTCGGCATCCCGGCCAACGGCATCCTGAGCTGGGACTTCGTGCAGGCCGTCGCCCGCTTCCAGCGCGCCCATGGCTTGAAGCCCGTCCAGGGCAAGCTCGCCGGCAAGACCGCCAAGGCCGTGCGCTTCATCCTCCGGCGCGACTACGGCCTCGACAAGAAGAACCTCCTGACCTCGCTCGAGGTCAAGATGGCTCAGAAGCGGAACGTCAACGCCATCCACGACAAGAAGAACCCGCTCAACTGGAAGGTGGTGCGCGAGCTGCGCGAGCTCCTCCACCTGCCCGCGACCGGCGGCCTCACGCCGAGCTTCCTCCGCGCCGTCGCGGCCTTCCAGATGCAACACCACCTCGGCCGCTCGGCCTACATCAGCGCCGGCACCATCAAGAGCATGCGCTCCGAGCTCGGTGGCGACCTCAACAAGAAGATCCTCGACGCCGCCCTCGGCTACGAAGGCACCTCCACCCTCGCGGGCCCCGACCGCGGCCAGAACGCCTGCGCCTGGGCGGTGAACAACATCTTGCAGCGCGCCATCGGCCACAAGATCGGCGCCAACACGAACCTCGTCGCCTCGGTCGAGAGCGCGCTCCCCGCCTACGGCCACCGCGTCTCGTCCGACAAGGCCAAGGGCGGCGACATCGTCATCTGCCCGACCCACCACATCGGCATCGCCACCAGCTCGAGCCGCGCCATCTCGAACTCCAGCTCGCGCGCCGCCTTCGTCTGGCACAGCGACCTCACGTTCGACAACTTCTACGGCGTCGGCACCCACATCTGGCGCGTCACCAAGGCCTGAGCGATGCCCCACCTCGCCGCGCTCGCGACCCTCGTCGCTTCCCTCGCTGTCATCGGCCCACTGCCCGCCCGCGCCGGCGACACCTGGTCGACCCCGTTCCCCGGGGTCCGACTCCTCGTGCGGAGCACCAACGCGCCGAACAAGATCCGAGCCGTCGAGGTCTCCCTCTGCCACGTCGGCATCAAGGTCCGCGCCACCCGCCCCAGCGAGCGCGGCCAGACCGTCGGCGCCTTCGCCCAGGCCGTCGGCGCCCAGCTCGCCATCAACGGCGACCTCTTCTCGACCGGCTTCATCCCCAGCGGCATGGCCGTCGGCCGCGGCCAGTGGTGGGGCGACCCCGACAACTCGTGGGAGGGCTACGTCGCCTTCGGTGCCGACCAGGTCGACCTCGCCCCGGTGCGCCCGAGCCTCGACGCGCCGCTGCCCTGGATGACCGACCTCGTCAGCGGGCGGCCGCAGCTGCTCGGCGACGGGCAGCGCGTCGAGATCCCAGCGGGCGTCCAGGCCTTCTGCGGCTCGCGCGCCCCGCGCTCGGCGGTCGGCTTCAGCCGCGACGGCAGCAAACTCTACCTGGCCGTCGTCGACCGCATGCCGCGCGACACCGGCACCACCTCACGCGGCATGACCTGCACCGAGATGGCCGACCTCATGAAAGGGCTCGGCGCCTGGGAAGCCATGAACCTCGACGGCGGCGGCTCGACGCAGCTCTGGGTGCGCGGCAAGGGCTACGTGAACGACCCCTCGGGCAACAACCAC
>JAEUKJ010000728.1 GCA_016792665.1 Deltaproteobacteria bacterium
CATACGCCGGGCTCGCGACGATGCGACGCGCCACCTTTCCCAGCAACTGCGCTCTCAGCGACGAGTCTGCCATCCGCCCGACGCGGATCGCCAGGTCGAAGCCGCCCTGGACCAGCGGCACGTTCCGGTCCGAGAGGTCGATCTCCAGCTTCAGATCGGGATAGCGCGTCCGCCAGTCCGCGAGCCGCGGCGCGAGGAGCCGCTCTCCCACCGACACCGGCATCGACACCCGCAAGGTCCCGCGCGGCACCCCACCGGTGAGCTCGACGACCGCATCGACCGCCGTCCGCTGCGCCGCGAGGAGCTGCTCGCCGTGAGCCAGGTACAAGCGCCCCGCCTCGGTGAGGTGGATGCGCCGCGTCGTGCGCATGAGCAGCGCCGTCCCGAGCTCGCGCTCGAGCTCACGCACCTTGCGCGACAAGGCCGAGGTGCTCTTGCCGAGCGCCTTGGCCGCCCGCGAGAAGCCGCCCGAGCGCACCACCTGCACGAACGTCCGCGTCGCCTCGAGCTCGTCTCCGACCCGCGGCTCGCGCGCCGCAGGGACTCGCACAAGGCCTCGCGGAGCGATGCTGCCGGCGACTGCGATTCGATTGTTGCGCATGACGCAAAGCTCCATTCCATTCTGCGGCGTTTATCTCACATTTTGCGCGATGTAGTCTCGATTCGTCCTCGTGGTCCTCGTCGTCCCTCGCCGTCCCTCAGGAGACCCGCATGACCGCCGACCCTGCCAGCGCCCCCTTCCCTCCTCCCTCCGCGCCCTGGGATGCGTCCTTCGACCCGCTCGCCCCCTCGCCTTTCCGCGAGCTCGCGCTGACGACCCCCGACGGCGCCACGGTCGCGGCGCGCCACTTCACGCCGACCGCACCCGCGCGCGGCGCCGTCTTCCTGGCCCCGGCCATGGCCGTCCCGCAGTCCTTCTACGAGCCGATGGCGCGCCACCTCGCGGACCTCGGCTTCCACGTCCTGAGCTTCGACTACCGCGGTACCGGCGCCTCGCGCACGACGCCCCTGCGCAAGGTCGACACCGACATCCTGCGCTGGGCCGAGGTCGACACCCGCCTCGCCCTGGACGCGCTCGTCGCACGCACCGCAGGCCTGCCCCGCACCTGGATCGGACACTCCCTGGGCGGGCAGATCCTCCCGCTGGTCGCCAACCACCAAGCGGTCGCGAAAGTCGTGACCATCGCGACCGGCAGCGGCTATTGGCGCGAGAACGCGCCTGCCCTCCGCAAGAAGGTCTGGCTCCTCTGGTACGGCTTCGTGCCGGCGCTGACCCCGCTCTTTGGCTACTTCCCGGGGGGACGCCTCGGCATGGTCGGCGATCTCCCACGCGGGGTCATCCGCCAGTGGCGGAGCTGGTGCCTCCACCCCGAGTACCTGGTCGGCGTCCTCGGTGACACCATGCGCGCGCGCTACGCGGCCTTCGATCGCCCGATCACATCCCTGTCGTTCACCGACGACGAGCTCATGTCCGAGCGCAACATCACCTCCCTGCACGGGTTCTACGCCGGCAGCGAGGTCCGCCTCCGGCGCATCGACCCGGCTCAGGTCGGGGTGCGCAGGATCGGCCACTTCGGCTTCTTCCGCGCCGAGCACGCGCCGCTCTGGGAGCGCTTCCTCATCCCCGAGCTCGCGACCCTCTAGCCACGGGATGATGCTGAGCCAGGCTGCTCGACAGCCCGCGCGCAACGCCTCAGGCCCCGACGCCCTCGGCCCACTCTGCTTCCTTGAAGCCGACCTTCACGCTCTTGCCGAGGTCGAGGATCGGGCGCTTGACCAGCTTGCCATCAGCGGCCAGGGCCGCCAGCTTCTCGGCGTCGCTCATGGTCGCGAGTCGGTCCTTGAAGCCGCCCGCGCGATAGGACTCGCCCGAGGTGTTGAAGAAGCGCTGGAGCGGCTCGCCCGAGCGCTTCCACAGGTCTTTGAGTGTCGCGGCATCGGGCGGCGTCGCGACCAGATCGATGCGCGTCGCTGCCACGCCCTTGCCGTCCAGCCACGCCAGCGCCTTCTTGCAGGTGCTGCACCCCTTGTAGTGATAGACCTTGGCCACTCAGCCTCCGACACGCTCGAGCACGATCGCCTTCTCGGGACAGGCCACGACGCACAGCCCGCAGGCGTGACATTGATCGACCCTCGGCGTGTACGCGGTCAAGCGTCCATGTGCGCGGCTCTTCAGGCGCGCGAGGAACCCGAGCGCCGCGAAGTCCTGGTCGTCCATGCGCCGCACCTCGAAGACATCGTACGGACACACCTCGACGCAGTCGTTCTTGCCCTCGCAGCGCGCGCGATCGACCCGCACCACCCAGGTCCCGGGCGCCGCGCGGCAGTTCTCGCCGGGGCGCCGCGGGTGCTTGGCCGCCTTTCGGGCCTTGGCGCGGTCGAGCTTGGCCCGGAGCATCGCATCGTCGTTCATCCCGCCGTTCCCGCGGCCTCGCCCGGCCCGCGCCAACCCGGCCCGCAGCGCCTGGCGAGCATCGCCTTCATGCGCTCGCGCTCTTCGGGCGACAGCGACGCCATGCGCTCGTCCATGCGCTGACGCCAGTGCCGCCCGCCGCCCATGCGCCCCCGGCCCCAGCCACCGAACAGCAGGCGACCGAGCGCGAAGAGGCCGAGGCCCTGCACCCAGCTCACCGCGGGCCCGCCGAAGAGGGCCGGGACGAGCGCGTTCCAGAGTCCCATCACCACGAGGCCCACGACGCCGAGCGCCAGGGCCACGAAGACCAGCGCCATCAGGATCTTCACGCCACGCGGACGCCGACGCCAACGCTCGGCGCGCGGTCCGAAGCCGCCAGGCCCGAAGCCGCCGCCGAAGCCCCCAGGTCCGAAGCCACCAGGTCCAGCGCCACCCTTGTCATTCGAAGCACTCATCTCACTCTCCTTGGCGAAGCCGCCTTCCAGATCGTCGACGCGATTGCGTCCGTCACAGCGTCGCGTAGAGCTCGGCCAGGCGCTCTCTCAAGAAGAGCACCGCGTAGCGCTTGCGCGAAATCAGCGTTGCGACCTTCTCGCCGGTCGCCTCGCTCATGTCCTTGAAGCTCATCCCCTCGAGCTCGTGCCACACGAAGACCTGCCGCTGCGCCTCGGGCAGCTCGCCCAGCGCCAGCTCGACCTCGTGCCAGATCACCTGGCGCAGGTAGTCGTCCTCGGGGCTCCCGTGGCTGTCGGCCAACATCGCGTCGAGCCCGAGCTCGAGATCGTCGTCGCGCTCGGCCGGGTCCCGGGGCTCGACGATGGCGACGCGCATCTTCCGATAGCGGTCGATCAAGCGGTTGCGCGCCACCGTGTAGAGCCACGAGGCCGCGACCTCGACCGGGCCCGCGACCGACACGAGCTGCGCGAGCACGTCCTGCATCACGTCGTCGGCGTCGGCGTTGCTCGCCACGCGACCGCGGATGAAGCGCCAGAGCCGCGCGCTCTCGCTCGCGACGAGCTTCTCGACCGACTCGGTCCGTCGCGCGGCCATCAACACCTCTGGGGATTCGAGCACCATCCCCCGGGGTAACGTAGGCGTCGCCCCGATGTTTTGAGCACGGCGAAAAAACCCACCGAGGCCGCGCTCAGCCGCTCTGCAGGCGCTCCTCGACCACGCGGCTCTCGATCATGCGCTGGCCGACCGTCACGTAGAGCTGCCCCTCGGTGCGCACGATCTCGAGCTTCACGTCGCGATCGATGACCGTCTCGAGCTCGGCCAGGAAGCTCGGCTCGAACCACCAGATGACGAGGTCCTCGGCCCGATGAATCGGGCGCGAGGCCGCATCCTTCCTCAAGAGCGCGAGGTCGCCCGAGCTGAACAGCACCACCTTGCGCGCGGCCTTGCTCGCCTTGTGCAGGCGCTCGGCCGAGGGCATGCCGATGTCGATCCAGGTCAACAACACGCCCGTCGGATCGCGCACCGTGATCGGCGCCTCGTCCGAGTTCGAGAGGCCGCCCTTGCTGAAGGCGATGCCGTCCTCGTAGGACAGCGCGTAGGCCAGGACGCGCGTCAGCATGTAGCGGGTCGACTCGGACGGGTGCCGCGCGACGCGCAGATCCAAGGTCTCGTAGACCCCGCGATCGACGTCTGACAGGGCGATCACGAGGTGGAACATCGTCGCAGGCTGCGCCACCTAGACCGCCTCGCCGGAGCGCAGATCCAGGCCGTGCTGCCGCGTCGCTCGCTCGTTCGCTCACTAGGGTACCTATGGGTCGTCGCGACGTCGGCCTCGTGATGAGCGA
>JAEUKJ010000111.1 GCA_016792665.1 Deltaproteobacteria bacterium
CTCGATCGTGTCGACCTCGGGCCCGAGGTCTGACTCGACCTCGTCGAGGACGTCCGCCTCTTGACGCGTGTCCCAGAGCGTCGCGTCCGCGCGCGCAGCCGGCGGCAGGACCACCGAGCGCGCGTCACGCACGACCTCACCCTCGCACGCGGCCAGGAGGCCGACCCACATCCAAGGCGCGACCCTCGCGAGCGCGGCGGCAGCGCCCGAGGCGACGCCTCGACTCACTGCAGCCCCAGGGCCCGCGTGGCCGCGTCGTTCCATGCTCTACTTCGTGCCAGGCCCGACCTTGCGGACGATGTACGAGATGTTCGAGTAGCCGGTCTTGGCCGCCGCCAGGAAGACGCGACGGATGAGCTTGTACGGGATCTGCTCGTCGGCCTGGATCAAGATCTTGCCGTCGAAGGGAACCCCGGGCTTCAGGGCCTTGAAGTTCTCCTGCTCTTTCTTCAGGGCGTCGGTCAGCCGCGGGAGCGTGTACTCCTCGGTCTCCGACAGCACCGCGCGCGAGCTCTCGACCCGCACCTGCTCGAACAAGATCTCGGAGGCCGACACGGCGATGACCGGCTGGCGCTCGAGCTCGTCGCCCGCGACCGAGTCCGGCGGCACGATCTCGGCCGAGTTGTAGGTGAAGTCACCCGAGGCCGAGAAGTTCATGAGCAGGAAGATCACGATGACGCTCATGAAGTCGACCATCGAGGTCAGGTTGAGCGACGCCGAGAGGCTGCGCGAGGTCTTCGTCTCGATGTTGCGCTTGACCTGGCGGAGCGCGATGCCCGACCCGGCGCGGCGACCGGGAGTGTTGATCGACATCGCCTACCCTCCACCGCAGCGCGGCCCACCCTGCGGCGGAGCGACGAGCTGCCCGAGCGAGACGTTCTTCAGCCCGAGGCCCGAGCAGATGTCCATGACGTCGACCAGGAGCTCGAAGGGGAGCTCATCCACAGCGGCGATGCCGATGTAGAGCTGGCCGGTCACGGTGTTCTTCTCTTTCTCGAGGATCTTCTTGAGCTCGACCGCATCGTACTTCGAGCCCTGACGGCCGATGGTACACGCGCCCTCGGCCTCCGGCAGCATGAGCTCGTAGCCCGACTGCGCGATGGTGATGCTGACCTTCTTCGGCTTGTCGGCGCCACCCGCGCCGCCGTCCAGCTTCTGCGTGGTGTCGAGCTTGCCCATCTGCGTCCACACCGCGGTGATGAGGAGGAACGAGATGCAGCACGAGAGGAGGTCGATGAAGGGGACGAGGTTCAGGTCGAAGTCGAGGGTGCGTTTGCCGCCACCCTCGGGCATGTTTACGCCACCCATCAGCCCTCCTTCTTGACCGTCAACCCGAGCTTGTCGCGGTTGACGATGACGAGGTTCACGATGTTGACCGCCGACGCGTTGATGTCGTCGATGACCCGCTGCGTGCGGCTCTGGAGGACCGCGTAGAAGACCAGCGCCGGGATGGCCACGATCAGCCCGAAGGCCGTGCAGTTCATGGCCTCGGAGATACCCTTCGAGAGCAGGGTCGCCTTGGTCGACGCGTCCGCGCTCGACACGGCGGAGAACGAGGTGATGAGGCCGATGATGGTGCCGAGCAGCCCCATCAGCGTCGCGACGTTCGAGAGCATGGGCAGGAAGCCCGTGCGCTTCTCGATCTTCGGCACCTCTTTCAGGGCCGCCTCGTCCATCGCCGACTGAACGACCTCGTCCTCGTGGTTCACCTTGAGGAGGCCGGCCTTCACGATCTTGGCGAGCGGGCTCGGGTCATGGCTCGCGAACTGGACGGCCTTGTCGAGGTTGCGCGACATGATGAGCGAGCGGATCTGCGAGAGGAAGCCCTCGCGACGGCTCGAGATCTTGCCGTACAGGACGAACGCGCGCTCGAACACGATGAAGAGCACGACGACCCCGACGGCCGCGATCGGGTACATCCAGACGCCGCCCTTCTCGAACGACTCCATGATGCTTCCGATGAACATTCCATTCAGCATGTCGACCTTTCCTCCACGGGCGTGCCCCCGGGGACACGCATGATTCGATAGGGCTCGGGGCCACCGCTTCCCTCGGGTGGCCGAAGACGCGTCACGGCTCGTCAGAGCCCCGCGCCGAAGCTCAGGGGATCCCCTGCGACCGCTTCACGTCCGAGATGATGTTGTAGAGCGTGACCGTCGACTCGTTGATGTCGTCGACCAGCTTGTGCTCGCGGCTCTTGAGCAGCGCGTAGATGAGGAGCGCCGGGATGGCCACGGTCAGACCGAAGGCCGTGCAGTTCATCGCCTCGGAGATGCCGCGCGCGAGCTCGGTCGCCTTCTCCGACGCGGACGCGTTGGCCACCGCGGCGAAGGACCGGATGAGGCCGATGATCGTGCCCAGCAGCCCGAGCAGCGTCGAGACGTTCGAGAACATCACGAGGAAGCCGGTGCGGGTCTCGATGCGCGGCAGCTCGGCCAGGGCGGCCTCGTCCATCAGCAGCTGCACGGTGGCCTTGTTCTCGCCGAAGTTCTGCACCCCGGCCTTCAGCACCTTCACCAGCGGCGCCTTGGTCCGGAGGATCTTCAGGGCGCGCTCGATGTCGTTCGAGCGGATGCACTTCTCGAGCGTGTCCATGAGCTCGGTCTTGTTCACCCCGAACGTCGCGTACAGGCGATAGATTCGCTCGGCCGCGATGCCGACGACGAGAATGGCGACGCCGAAGATCGGCCACATCCAATCTCCGCCATGTTTGAAAGCTGCGACGATGTCTTCCATGCTCTCGCTTCCACCAGGTGAGGTCGGCGCCCCAGTCTTGCGGTTCCTTGTCGACGCGATGTCGTGACGTCGAGCGTCACGCGGCGGACACGGTCACCCCCGGCCGCGCGTCGGAGTGGGACCTTATCATCGACATCCCAGGGTGGCAACGCCTGTCCCGAGGGCCCCCGAGGCCACCGCGAAAGGGCCGCCCGAGACCCTGAGAGGCTCATGGGACAAGGCTGGTGAGGCTCACGGGACAAAGGCGAGGAGCACGTCGTCCATGAACCGGAGGCCGTGGTCCGTCAGCCGGAGGCGGGCCTCTCCCTGGGGCAGGGCGTCGGTCGTGAGCCAGCCCTTCGCGCGCGACGTCGCGATGGCGACCGCGAAGCGCTGCACGTCGACGGCAGGCAAGACCACCCCGAGGTCGAGGCGACGCAGCCCGGTGAGGACGCGCTCGAAGGCCAGGGTCGCGGTGTCGGGCACCTCGACCTCGACGTGTGCGAGGGTACCGGCCGCGAGGTGCTCGACATAGCGCGCGGGTCGCGGCTCGTTCTTCGTGCGCTGTCCAGCGACGAAGCCGTGGGCCCCCGCGCCGAGGCCGAGCCACGGCCGGAGCTCCCAGTAGGCGCTGTTGTGCACGGCGACATGTCCCGGGCGCGCCCACGACGAGACCTCGTAGTGCGTGTAGCCGCTCGGCGCGAGGCGGTCGCGAGCCGCAAACAGCATATCCCCCTGGAGGCCGTCATCGGGGGCGGCCGTCTTGCCGCGGCGCACCTCGAGCCCGAGCACGGTGCGAGGCTCGACCGTCAGCGCATAGAGCGAGAGGTGCGGCGGGGCGAAGCGCGCGACCACCTGGTCGAGCTCGGCCTCCCACGCGGCCATCGTCTGGCCCACGTGGCCGTAGATGAGGTCGACCGAGAAGCTGCGCAGGCGTCCCTGCGCGTGCGCCTCGGCGAGGCGCGTCATCGCCAGGGTCGCCCCCGAGACGCCGTGAGCGCGAGACAGCGACGCAAGGGTCGGGGCGTCCAAGCTCTGGACGCCGAGCGAGATGCGGTTGACGCCGAGGGCGAGGACCGCGGCGAGCCAGTCCTCGGTGACGTCCTCGGGGTTGGCCTCCAGCGTGAGCTCGGCGGTGGGGTCCAGGCCGACCTCGCGATGGACCGCGTCGAGGAAGCGCGCCAGCTCGCGCGGGTCCCAGAGGCTCGGGGTGCCGCCGCCGACGTAGAGGGTGCGCGCGCGGCCGCCAAGCCCCATGCCGGCGCGCTCGAGCGCGGCGAGCTCGGCGATGAGCGCGTCGGTGTAGGCGGTGACCGGGATGCGTCGCGGCGTGGCCAGCGCGAAGTCGCAGTAGACGCAGCGCCGCGCGCAGTAGGCGAAGTGGACGTAGATGCCACCCTCGGCGGTACCCGCAGGGCCTGGGGCCTCGGGTCGCGCCGTGACCTGGGCGCTGGCCAAGGACGCGCTCACTGCGTGTAGACTTCGACGGTCTCGGGCAGGTAGCGCTCGTCCAGGGGCGTGGAGAACGGCTCGCCGCTCGGGCTCGCGACCAGCGCGAAGACCGCCTTGGGCAAGCCCTGGGCGAGGTCGATGACGGTGATGGACGGGGCCTGATCGAGGTCCGATCCGAGGAGCCGCCTGACCCCATCGTCGCCCGCCGGGCTGCCGACCGAGACCACCGGCAGGGCCCCATAGCGCCCCTTGAAGTAGACCCCGTGGCCTGCCGTGATGAGCGCCGTCGTGCGCGCGCGCAAGAGGGTCTCGTACACCTTGAAGCGCGGCCCGAGCGTGTGCGAACCGTTGCCCGGCGGGGCGCGCTCGCCGAAGGGGTGGATGGGGAGGTAGCTCAGCACCAGGCGACTCTCGTAGACCTGGGCCTCGGCGAGCCGCGCCTTCAAGAACTCCAGGTCGTCCTTGTCCTGCTCGGCGCCCGAGACGAAGGCCATGAAGACACCCTCGTGAGAGAGGGCCCAGCGCTCGGGGAAGCGCGCCCCGTCCAAGAGTTCGACCGGCTCGCCGCGCGCGCCAATGGGGCGGCGCACCTCGGCCCCGAGCTCGAGATCGGCGGGCGAGACTGCGTCGAGCAGCGTGATCCCGGCCGCGCGAAGCCCCTCGCCGAAGACGTCGCGCAGGCGCACCCAGCCCTCGGCGTCCTGGGCGTGCCCACCGAGATGCACGACGAGATCGGCCTCGATCGCGACGACGCGCCGCAAGAGCGCCTCGAGCTGAGGCCGATCCATGGTCGCCGTGTCGGCGATGAGGACCATGCGAAAGCTTCCAGATCCAGACGGCTTTTTCGGCACGTCCCCGGCCGCGCCAGCCTCCGAGGGTTCGATCGGACGGGTGCTCACCGGCAGTCGCTCGAGCGGCAGGATGCGCGTGGCACTCTCGCGCGCATCACCCTCGCCCATGACGACCGTGACCCGCTCGTCCGCCGTGCCGCCGATGAAGGTGTGCTCGACCTCGCAGCCCACCGCCTCGGGCGTGCCATCGCCAAAGGACCATCGGCAAGGTCCGGGCACCCCCGAGGCGCGGCTCGCGCGCAGGCGCACCACGGTCGAACGATACACCTGGAGCACCTCGGGGCTGGCCTCGACCCTGAGCCGCCGCGCGTCGTCGCGAACCTCCACACCCACATCACCGGGCTGCGCGTCCGCGTCCCCTTGCGAGCCGTCCCGCGACCCAGCGCCGACGTCGTCGAGGGCGACCTTCGGCGCCTCCCACACGTCGGGCCAGCCGCCCAGCGCCCGCCCCGCGTCCGAGGGCGCATCGGGACTGCCGCAGCCGAGGCTCGCGACGCACGCGAGCATGATGCCGAGACCGACCTTCAAAGCCACACCCCCCAGACCACGCGCGTGCTGCCACGGACCTCGAGCGGCGCCGCCGAGACCGAGCCCGGGGCCGCGGCGTCGTGCCGATCGAAGCGCTCGCCATCGAGGGTGTAGGCGCCGTGGACGACGACGCGGTGGACGTCGTTCCGATAGACGACCCCTCGAGCCTGGGCCCCGAACATCAGGTTCGGGATGGTGCGGATGACCTCGCCCTTGTCGGTCGGGAGCACCGCGACCACGTTCATCCCGCCGGGGCTCGCCATGCGGCGCACGGTGGCGACGACGCCCTTGACCAACTGGAGCGGCACCGTGGTCGCAAGCACCGAGGTGTAGTGCGGGAACGTCTCGTCATCGATCGCCAGCGGTGTCTGCGGCGCGTCGAGGAGGTGGCCGAAGCGATTCCAGAGCTCGGTTCGAAACGCATAGCCGGCCCCGACCTCGAACAGGAAGCGCGTGAGCCCGACGTAGCCCTGACCGAAGCGCTCGTACATCTGGAGCGCGTTGAAGACGAGCTCGCTGCCGAAGATGTAGCCGTAGCGGATGGGCTCGCACGATGCGGCGTCGACCGGGCCAGGACCCGCGAGGGGGTGCACCGCCATGAGCGGCACGCCACGCTTGGGCAGGGAGCCGAAGCGAGCGCCGCGGGCGCGGGCCAGGAACTTTTTCAAGGTGCGGACGGGGTGGCCGCGCGACCCGAAGACGCGCGCGAGCATGTTCATGCCGCCGCCGTTGACGAACAGGAAGAGCGGCAGTGGCACCTTGAGACCGGTCGCCTCGCTGGCGCGATCGACGACCCGGATGGCGGCGTTCAGGGTCTGGTGGATGGTGCCGTCGCCGCCGTTCAAGACGAGGACGTTGACCCCGTGCTCGAAGAGCAGCTCGCCGAGCGCCGGCTCGAGGGCGTGCACGTTCGGCGTCTCGCGGCTGGCGCTGCGATCGGGCAAGAGCTCCAGCAAGCGATCGTGTCCGACCGACTGCCAGTTGGTCCGCGCGAGCGGGTTCGAGAGCAGGCCCGGACGGATGCGAGCGTTCGGCTCGAGGCCGCGGAGATAGCTCGCCACCCGCACAGGGTCGGTCAGAGGCAGGCTGGAGCCACTGGCGGTCGGCACAAGACCTGCCGGAGGCAGACTGCCGGCACTTGCGGCGCGCTGGGAGGAGGGCTCGGTCATGGGCGAGGTCGAGCGACCGCGAAGTGGGCAAAGTCCGGAGTCACCGGCTCGACGACGCGACCGCCATCCCGCCATAGCACGCGTGACGAAGGCGCGGGACCGGTTTCGCCCGAGGTCGCAGGCGCGGCCTCGCGCGGCCCGCAGGCACGTCCGATCGCCGCGAAGCCACGCGCGCGGAAGGCCGCCTCGGCGCTGGGGTCGACCAGGCACACGAACGCATAGTCCTCGCCCCCGGCCGCGCGGGTGCGCGCGTCGACCCCAGCGAGGGCCGGGTCTTCGGGCAGGTGATCGAGGTCGACCTCGAGCGTGACCTGCGAGGCCCGCGCGAGGCGTGGCAGGTCGGTGGCGAGCCCATCGGAGAGGTCCATGCCGGCCGTCGCGCCATGCGCCAACGCCCAGGGCCCCGCCCACAGAGGAGGCTCGGGCGCGAGCTGCGCCGCGAGGCAGGGGTCGCGCGCGAGCTCGGCCTGGACGATCTCGAGCCGGCCCACGTCCTCCCCGCCCCATGCGGCCGGCGACGCGGCGAGCCAGCGCGTGAGCCCGACCGCCGAGCGGCCGAGGTGCCCCGCGACCATCAAGACATCCCCCGTGCGCCCACCCGAGCGCGTGAGCGGCGCGCCCTCGGACCGACCCCACGCCGTGATCGTCAGCGCGATGGCCTCGCCGCGAACGGTATCGCCGCCGACGAGCACCGCTTCATTCATTTTCGCATAGACGCCGAGACCCGCGCAGAAAGCGGTCCACGCGACCCATGCATGTCCCCTCGGCAAGGCCACGGACACGAGGAACCCCTCGGGCACGGCTCCCATGGCAGCGACGTCGGACAGGTTCACGGCCAGCGCCTTCCACCCGAGGGCCCAGGCCGGGTGCCGCGCGAGGAAGTGGGTCCCCTCGATGAGGGCGTCGGTCGTGATGACGCGCACGCCGCGCCCCTCGACGGGCGGCAGGACGGCGCAGTCGTCGCCGGGTCCCGCGGGGGCCGGCAAGGTCGGGCACGCCGCGACCAGGGCCGCGATGACGGCCTCCTCGCCGCGGCTCCCGACCGTGTCTCGGTGGCCCTCGTCGCGCTGTGCACCGCTCACGGGGTCTCGCCCTCGGGCGGGGTCGGCGCCCCCGAGCGGAGAGCGCGCTCTTCGTCCTCGGAGAGGCGGGCCCGGATCTCCTCGCCCTGAATCGTCAGGAAGTGCGCCCGCGGCACGATCTTCGATCCGCCCCGCCCATCCGGCAGGACCGCGATGACCCCGGTCACGCCGAGCTTCGACCTCGGCTTGCCGAGCTCGCCCAGGATCGCTTGCCGCACGTCGACCGCGACCTTCGTCGCATCCGCACTGGCACCGTCGCCGACCTCTCCCACGGCCGCGACCAGCAGCCCGGCGGCGTCCCACACCTCGGCCTGGAAGGCCGAAGGGCGGCGCTGGAAGCGCGCGTAGAAGCGCTTCTGCAGGTCTTGAGCCGCCTCGTCGTCAGGGCTCCACACGTCCGCAAACACGGCGTTGTCGGTGAGGTGCTCGCCGCGATCGATGACCGTCGGCTGGTTCCACCCCGACGTCCCGAGGAGCTGCACGCGCCCGGCCTGGCCCGGCACGCGCTTCGGCTTGATGCCCCAGTACGCGAGCTTCGGCACCCAGCGTCGCACCGTCGCCGCATCGCCCGGCAGGAACAGCGCGTCGAAGTCGGGCCTCGGCCCCTTCTTCGTCGGCTTGGTGCAGGCCGTGATCTGCAAGAGCGCGCAGATCGCCGGATCGGAGTCCTTGGCCTGCGGGTCGTACGCGACCTGCCGCACGATGACGCCCCCGAGACGCTCGAGCTCGGCCTGGAATGCGCTCGCGAGCTCGCGGCCCGCGTCGCTGTCGGGATGCAGGATCGCGACCCGCTGGAGGCCCAGATCGGTCCGCGCAGTACGCGCCGTCGCCTCGGCCAGCTCGGTCGACGAGGTCCGCGCGCGCACCACGGGGTCCACACTCCCGCGCGCAAGCCCCGCGACCGATGGCGCGCCCGGCGGTATCGTCGCCGCGCTCGCGGCCTCGCCGACCGCGCTCGCCAGGACGATCGTCGGGACCTCCCAGAAGCGTGCGATCTTGGCGACCTCGGCGGTCTCCTTGCGTCCGACAGGGCCGAGGATCGCCGCCACGCGCTCGGTGTGGACCAGCTCCAGCGCAGCCGCACGCGCCTTGTCCGCGTCGCCCGCCGTGTCTCGATAGATGAGCGTCACGCGCTCTCCGCTCGCCGCGATGGCCAGCTCCAGGGCGTCGCGCGCCGCCAGTCCGAAGCGCTCCTGCGGACCCGTGAGCGGCAGGAGGACACCCACCACCCCGGCCCGCGCGGGCACGATCTTCGGCACCGTGTCGGCCTCTCGCGCCGCGAGCACCGCCGCATCCGCCGCCGCGAGCGTGACCCCGCGACGCTCGGCCGCACGCGCCGCAAGAGCCGCATCGCGACACACCCGGGCCGTCTCGGCGCACCCCTTCTCGAGGGCCCGCCCCGCCAGCCACGACGACCAACGCGACGTCCCCGTGAACAGCGGCAGCGCTCCAAAGAGCGTGCTCGCATCCGTCCGCGTCACCAAGGCTTGCTCGAGCTCGGCCAGAGCACGCTCGGGCCCGAACGTCTGCGCGAAGTACCCTTCGGCCAGCCCGGCCTCACCCGCCAGGAACGCGTCGAGCGCGGCCTCCACCGTGAGCACCTCGGACACCGCCGGCGCCTGCGGCGCGTCGGAGGTCGCCGGACCCGGCCCGCTTGGGTCGGCACCCGGTATGACCGCTGGTAATACCGGGGTCGTCGGCACCGTGAGCGGCGTCGGCGGCCCGAGCGGCACGGGCCCACGCTCGGGCTCGATCGGCCTGTCGGTCGGCTCGGGGCTCGTCTCTGGAACGGGCTGCGGGCGCGCGGTGCCGCACGAGCAGAGGACCACGAGGCTGAGACCGAAGGCGCCGAGGTATGGCCAGCTCACAGGTCCCCCTCGCTCGAGCCTCGGCCCGAGTCGCTGTTCCCATCATTCCTGTCCGGACCGACGCGGCGGACGCCAGCAGTGCGACTCCCATCGCGCGGTGCGAGTCCTTCGGCCTGCCCCATCGAGCGTGGGAAGCGCTCGGGCGCGAGGCCTTCGCCCCACGCTCGCAGCCCCGCGAGGGCCGCCTCGTCCAAGCCGACGGGCCACTCGATGCGGACCGTCACGAGCTGGTCTCCGACCGCTCCGCTCGTCCCCGCGCGGACGCCGTAGCCCGGCAAGCGCAGCACCTCGCCATCGACCAGACCCGCCGGCAGCGCGATCGCGACCGGCCCGCGCACCGTCGGCACGGTCATCGTCCCGCCGGCCATCGCCTTCCAGAAGGGCACGCGCCACTCGCAGCGGACCTCCAGGCTCGGCTTGGTACCGCGCGCGTCGTCGCGCCGCAGGTGCGGATCGGCCTCGATCTCGACCTCGACCAACAGGTCTCCTGCCGCGCCGCCGCCGACCCCGGGCTCACCCGCACCGGCGACCCGCAACGTCGTGCCGCTGGCCAGGCCGGCCGGGATCGGGACGACCCAGGTCACCGGCACGGTCACGACGCCGCGACCCGCGCACGGCTCGCACGCCGGCTCTGGCACCCACCCGAGCCCCGCGCATTCCACACAGGCCTGCCACTCGGCGCGCAGGAAGGGACGGGCCAGGACCTCACCGATCCCGCCACAGCGCCCGCAGACCCACGGCCGCCCCACCACGGGGAACCCCTGTCCCTCGCAGGTCTGGCACGCCTTCTCGCTCATCAGCTCCACGCGCCGCTCCGTCCCGAGTGCGGCCTCGGCGAACCCAACGGCAACCCTGAGACGGCGATTCCGTCCGCTCACGGGCCGCGCCTCGCGCACGCCCGCCACGCGATCGATCCAGCCCCCGAGCCGAGCCCTCACGCCCTGGCTCACCGCGCGCCCCGAGGGCCCACCCTCGGCACCCGAGACCATGCGCTGCACGGCGGCCTCCACCCCGGCCTGGAGCTGCGCATCATAGCGCTTGCGGGCACCCGCCTCGCCGATCGCGTCGATGGCCTCCTTCAGCGCGATGAAGCGCGGCCCGCCTTGCGGACTCACATCAGGGTGCCAGCGCTGCGCCTCGGCCTTCCAGACGCGGCGAATCTCCTCATCGCTCGCGTCGGGCGCGACCCCCAGCAGCGCATAGTGATGCGGCACGCGCATGCCCTCGTCGTTCACCGCGCCTCCTGCCAGACCCTGGACCCCGACCGTCCCTCAGAGGAGGGTATCGGGTACGTAGACGATGTCGCCCGGCTGGAGGAAGAGGTTGTCGGCCAACCCTTCGGTGATCTTCTTGACCGGCACCGGGATACGCTGACCGCCCTCGGGACCGCGACGCGTGATGATCACGTAGTTCGAGTTGGCCGAGTCCTTGAACCCGCCGGCGAGCGTGACGGCCTCGACCACGTTCATCCCAGACGTGAATGGGAAGGTCCCGGGGCGCTGCACCTCGCCCAGGACGAAGACCTTCTTCGAGCTGTACTCTTTGATGAGAACGGAGACCGAAGGCTCGCGGAGATAGCCGTCCTTCAAGCGCTTCATGAGCTCGTCGGCGATCTCGTTCGCGGTCATCCCCTCGACCACCACGCGGTTGACCAGCGGGAACTGGATGGCCCCATCGGGCGCGATCCGGTGCGTGCCCGAGAGCCGCTCCTCCCCGTAGACCTTGACGTCGATGACGTCACCCGGCCCGAGGCCGACCTTGGTCATCTGCTCGGTGATCGCGCGGTTGATTTCCTCGTAGCCGGTCGTCGGCGCCTCGTCGCAAGACGAACAGCGTGCCGACCCGAGCCCGAGCACCACCGCGATGAGCACAAGCCTCGCGACGCGAGTGCGCTCAGTAGCGGAGGTTGAGGGTCGCAAAGAGCCGGTGGTCATCGTAGGCCGTGAAGTTGGTCACGCCGTTGGTCGTGATCGAGTAGTCCGAGATGATCGAGTCGTAGCGGTAGCCGATGGTCACGCCGAGCAGCCGCGTGATGTCGAAGTCGATCAACACGCCCGCGCGGATCATCTGCTCGCTGCGATTGCGGTCGGACACGACCGGGGTCACGGTGTCGTCGCCGACCTCGACCGCGGTCGGCTGCCAGGCCCCGTAGCTGCGGAAGTCGTACGAGAAGTCGATGTTGAGCTCGGCGAGCTCACCGAAGCGCTGCGTGAAGGCGGCGTACGGGCGGATGTAGTCCACATAGCCGCCGAGCGGCGCCGTGTCGTAGTCGCGCGCGACACCAACGTGCAGCACGGTGCGCGGCCCGAAGCGCCAGCTCGCCTGCAACATGCCGACGAACGACGAGAAGTTGTCGTCACGGTCGAGCATCGAGTTGCCGTAGCCGACGCGCGCCAGGAGGGAGAGACGCTCGGTCACGTAGCCCGAGAGCCCGGCGTAGATGCGGAACGGCGAGCCCGGGACGAGGTTGCCCGAGGAGGCGGCGTCGGACTCGGACTCGGCCGAGTACGAGTTGAAGTCGAGGGTCGACTCGAGGAAGGCGTACGTCATCGGGTAGAAGCGCCACGACCCGAGGAAGCGCAGGCG
>JAEUKJ010000182.1 GCA_016792665.1 Deltaproteobacteria bacterium
GACGCGACCTTTACTTCCATCTTGCTCGTGGCCCTGCCGGAGGCGACGCCCATCCACGAGGCGATGCAGCTCGAGCGCGACCTCGCGCGCGCCGACATCCACGCGCTGGCCTGGGTCGTGAACCAGTCGCTGACGCCGCTCACCGTCACCGATCCGCTGTTGGGCGCACGTCGCGAGGCCGAGGCGCCGCACCTCGCGGAGCTCGCCGCGCACGCGAGGGCGCTGGTCCTCATCCCGTGGCACGAGACCCGCGCCCCCGACCCGCGCTGGCCCAGCTCGCAGACGGCCTGACTCCCACCCCGAAGCGGAACCCGACATGACACGCGACAACCCCGAGGGCGGCCTCATCAAGAAGCTCTCGTTCCTCGACCGCTACCTGACCCTCTGGATCTTCCTCGCGATGGGGCTCGGCGTGCTGCTCGGCTTCCTCGCCCCGCAGGTGGCGACCTCGCTCGATGCGATGCGCGTCGGCGACACGTCGATCCCCATCGCCATCGGCCTCGTCCTGATGATGTACCCGCCGCTCGCGAAGGTCCGCTACGAAGAGCTCCACCGCGTCTTCCGCGACAAGAAGGTCCTGGCACTCTCGCTCTTCCAGAACTGGATCCTCGGGCCGCTGCTCATGTTCGCCCTGGCGGTCGTGTTCCTCCGCGACGAGCCGCAGTACATGGTCGGCCTCATCCTCATCGGGCTCGCGCGCTGCATCGCGATGGTCATCGTGTGGAACGACCTCGCGCGCGGCGACCGCGAGTATGCGGCAGGGCTCGTGGCCCTGAACGCCATCTTCCAGGTGCTCTTCTTCTCGGTGTACGCGTTCTTCTTCGCGACGCTGCTGCCAGGCTGGCTCGGGCTCCAGGGCGCGGCGGTCGACATCTCGATGGGCAGCATCGCCCTGAGCGTGCTCCTCTATCTCGGCGTGCCGTTCTTCGCCGGCTACCTGTCGCGCCGCCTCCTCATCACGCGGCTCGGCCGACCGTGGTTCGAGACGCGCTTCATCCCGCGCGTGAGCCCGATGACCCTCGTCGCGCTGCTGTTCACGATCGTGGTGATGTTCTCGCTGCAGGGCGAGGCCATCGTAGACAAGCCGCTCGACGTGCTGCGCATCGCGCTGCCGCTGGTCCTCTACTTCGTCGCGATGTTCGCGCTGTCGTTCGCGCTGAGCCGCCGCTTCGGCGCCGACTACGAGAAGAGCGCGACCCTGTCGTTCACGGCCGCCTCGAACAACTTCGAGCTGGCGCTCGCGGTCGCCATCGCGAGCTTCGGCATCGACTCGAAGGTCGCCTTCGCGGCGGTCATCGGCCCGCTGGTCGAGGTGCCGGTCCTCATCGGGCTGGTGCGCGTGTCGCTCTGGGCGCGCCGCCGCTTCTTCCACCGAGGTTCGCCATGACTCCCACCCGCCTCTTGTTCCTGTGCGTCGCGAACTCGGCCCGGAGTCAGATGGCCGAAGGTCTGGCGCGACACCGCTTCGGGACGCGTGCCGTCGTGCAGAGCGCGGGCAGTCGCCCTTCGAAGGTCAACCCGTGGGCCATCGAGGTAATGGCGGAGCTCGGCGTCGATCTGTCGACCCACACCTCGAAGGCCGTCACGTCGATCGATCCGGGCTCGGTCGATCTCGTCATCACGCTCTGCGCCGAGGAGGTCTGCCCGGTGTTCCTGGCGCCCGTCACGCGCCTGCACTGGCCGATCCCCGACCCCGCGAGCGACGATCCGACGCTCGGCCCCGACGCGATGCGGGCCCGCTTCCGCGCCGCGCGCGATGCCATCCAGGGTCGTCTCGAAGCGCTCGACGCGGGACTCGAAGGACCGCTGCGCCCGCCCCTTTGAGCCCACGGGTGCCGCGCTCGCGCCATGGGCTTGTCCCAGTCGGGCACCGACGGCATGGTGGCCGGCATGTCCTGCCTTCGCGTCTTCGTGGTCGTCTTCCTGGGCCTCGCCGTCACCCGCGCGCGTGCCGAGGCACCGGCCTTCGACACCCTCTTCGGCCTCCACGTTGGTGCCACCGCCTATGACCTCGAGCGCGCCCTCGGTACCCCCGACGCGATCGTCCCCGGCGACGACCCGGTCCTGCGCTTTGCCATCCACCCCGTCGACCCCGGTGAGTCACTGCCCGCGAGCCTCGAGGTCACGGTCTGCGGGGACACGGGGCGCGTGTGCGGCTTCACCGTCGACGTGCTCGAGGCCGGTCGGCACTTTGCCGCGCGGGCGCCGGTGCTGGGGTTGCTGGGCATGGACCGCGCCGAGCTGCGCGCGCGCCTCGGACCGCCCACGCAAGAGGACGCGCGCAACCTCACCTGGCGCGTGCAAGCCGCCGGAGGGACCGAGGCCACGCTCGCGCTCGCCGTCGGATCCGACGACCGGGCCCGGCGCCTCGACATCGCCTGGCTGGTGCCCACCCGACCTCCTCCGAGCCGCGTCCGCGGTACCGACTTCCGGCACTT
>JAEUKJ010000191.1 GCA_016792665.1 Deltaproteobacteria bacterium
ATTGATCAGTTCGACCGCGGTGGAGACCGTACTCGCCGTGCTATCCAGTGAGAAGTCGTAGAAGCGACCCACGTACACATCATCGATGAGCAACATCGGATCCGCCGCCGCCTCGCTCGTCCAGATGAGGTCCGTTCGGTAAGGTCCATGGCCATACAGGCTGTAGCCCATGCTCGGAGGGACCACGAGCGTCGCGTTGACTAGGCATGCCCCAGGCGGTAGCTCCGTCGCGTTGTAGGCGCCGATGGCGGACCCGAGGTCGATCGCCTCTTGGATGCAGGCGGTGTCACGGCTCGGGTCAGGGTCCCCTGGGTCGCAGGCGAATTCGCACTCGTGGTCGAAGAGATATGTATCGACGACCCGCAGGGCCCTCGATCTCGGCGCCTGATCAGGTACTGATAGTAGAAGCATTACGATGATTGCGTTCATGGTCGCTCCGTGAGGTTGTCGCCAGGGCTTGATCCGACGGTGCCCTGTAAGACGAATATTGCTGCGTGTATCTCGATAAGTCGATGCTCAGGCTCGCTGAAACGAGCGCGATGGAACCGGACTGGCGAGGCTGGGTGTGGCCTGGACTCTTCGCAGGTCCTGCCCCAGCTCGTGCGGGAACAACATGCACTTGGGCACATGGCCGGCGGCGGGCGACGTGCGGCGCTCGGGACGGCCGAGAATCAGCGTGTCGACGGGGTCGACCTGCGGGGTGCATCGCATGGACCGTGCGGGGCCCCCTGCCCGTTCGCTGGATCGCACCGACGGCGCGCATCTCGATCGTGCCGCAGGGGGTCGCCGTGCCCGCCCGGCCGGGGCCGCGTCCGCACGACCGGAGGTATGTGCTGTTCCTCTCCCGCGTGGCGAGGAAGGAGGGCCTCTTGCGCCTGGTCGAGGCCTTCGCGACCATCGCGCGCGGGGACGCGACTCTCGACCTCGTGATCGTCGGGCCGGACGAAGGCGGTCATCGTCGAGAGGTCGAAGCGCGGGTCGCGGAGCTCGGGATCGGCAACCGTGTGCGCTTCGAAGGGACATCCGCGGGCGAGACGAAGAGCGCGTGGTTCGCTCACGCCGAGTGCTTCGTGCTGCCGTCCGACGACGAGAACTTCGGGGTGGTGGTGGTCGAGGCGGCGCACCTCGGTGCCCCGGTGATCGTGTCGGACCAGGTCGGGTTGGCCGCCGAGGTTCGGGCCGCCGGTGCTGGGTTGGTGGTGCCGCGCGAGGTGCCTGCGATCGCCGACGCGATGATCGAGGTCCTGGGACGCGGGCGCGCGGCCTACGCGAACGGGCTCGCACGGTTGGCGGGACGGTTCGCGTGGCCGCGGCTGGCGACCGAGCTCGAAGGGATCTACCGCGAGGTCCTGGCGAGTCAGGTCCCGCCCCGCCAGACCCCGCGAGCGTAGCCGCAGCTCACTGGCAGAAGTTGCACCTGACCCGCACGAACCCAGGTTGGAGTCCGGGCGTGGCCGAGACGAGCTGGAGGTAGAATCGGGTGTTCGCGGGGCTTCCGCGCGCCTCGAGGACCGGGAACTGGCCTGCAGCCTCCGTCCGCTCGGCGAGCGGCACGGAGTCCGTGCAGCTCGCGAAGAGGCGCCACTTGAGAGTCCCGATCCCCGCGACCCAGGGCGCGGCGGCGTAGGCGATGACATTCAGCCCCGGCTCCGGGCTGGTGAAGGTATACCAACGGCTCTCGGTGTTGATCACGCGTGCGTCAATGAAGCCGTCCGTCGGGTTCGCGACCTCGAGTGCGCTCGCGCAGGTCGTGTTTGTGCTCGGGGCCGCGCTGGGCTCGACGATGATGGCGTCCGGGACCTTGTTGCCCTTGACGTGAAAGTAGTAGCTGCCTGCGGCGAGAGGCGTCGTGAAGATCGTCCCGGTGGTCCCGGGGTCGCACCGGATTTCGCCGAGCGTCGGGTCGCACGAGTCGGCCGAGATGGACCACGCGCCAAGCTTCGTGGTTTCGTTGGCGTCCGAAATCACGGTGATTTGCGCGTCTTCCGCGAGGACCAACGGCGCCACCGCGGCCCGGCGGGCGTTGATGTTGGGTTGGAGCCACCGGATCGGCGTACAGGTCGGGGCGATGTCCAGGCCATCGTCACCGAGGATGTTGAACCCGACGAACTCTGGAACGGAAGGCAGCGCGATGGGGAGCGTCGAGTCGAGGTTCGACGTCGCGACCTCGCAGGAGGCGACCCCGAAGAGGCGAGCCGGTGGCTCGCTGATCGTGACGGTGAGCACGCCCGAGACGGGGACGTAGGCCTCTACCACGATGAAGTAGGTGCCTGGTGGCAGCGACATGTAGCTGAGGTTGTTCGATGAGTTCGCGGTGTGCTTGCAGTCGAGCTCGGAGGCCGTGTCGTTGCACGTGGTTCGCAGCGACACGGTGACGGGTTGACTGGCAGTGTCGAGGCGGACCTCGACCGAGACGTCCATCGCGTGATCGATGCAGAGGGCATAGACGACGTCTCGGCGTGGGGACGCGGCACCACACGAAGACGGGAGGTCGGCGCCGCTCGCCCACAGGTTGAACGCATGGCTCCCCGTGCCGGTGATGGTCATGGCGTCCGCGCATGCTTCACCCGCCCGGATGGGCTTCGGGGAGGGGACGCACGTGGTCGGGGCCGACGTATCTGCCGCGTCGCCGGTGGACGCGTCGGCATCGCCGCCGGACAGGTCTGCGTCTTCGGGTCCGGCGTCGACGCTGTCGCTTGCCGCGGTCGTGTCCGCCGTGCTGGTGTCTGGCGGGATGCTGGTGTCCGGCGGGATGCTGTCCGCGTCTGCGGCGTCGTCGGTCGGTATCGCGACGTCCGTGGCGTCGACGAAGGTCCCGTCGGTCGGTATCGCGACGTCCGTGGGGTCGACGAAGGTCCCGTCGGTTGGTAGCCCCATCGTCTGGTCCTTGTGAGGCGCTGGCGCCAGCGTACGACGGCGGGATCGAGCCGAGCCATGACCGAGGCCTTGCTATTCGAACAGCACGGGTCGGGGCTCAGTCGGCTGGCGATAGCCGAGCTGCGAATATCGGTTGTCGCCCCATGCGTACAGCTTGCCGGCGCGAATCCCGAGGGCGGAGTTGCTGCCGAGATCGATAGCGGTCCAGTCCTCGTGGTCGTCGAGTCGGGTGGGTGTGGTAGCCCGTTGCAGCTCGCCCAGGCCAAGCTCCCCGCGTCCCCAACAATACGCCTGGCCTGCGCGGACCCCGCATGAGCGTTCGCCGCTGGTCGAGATCGAGACCCAGTCGGTGTCCGTCCCGATGCGGGTTGGGACCAGGGCCTGGGTGACGCCTTCCAGACCGAGGGCGCCGTAGGCGTTCGAGCCCCAGCAGTAGAGGGCTCCAGCGCGGAGGCCACAGGTCGTGTACCACCCTCCTGAAACCATGGTCCAATCGGAGGCGTCCCCGACGCGCGTCGGAGTCGATCGTGGCAGCTTGTCGCCCACGCCGAGGCTGCCGTAGGTGTTGGTGCCCCAGCACCACAGCTCGCCGGCACGGGTCGCACACCTCCCGTCCGTGCCACCCGACAGGGACTGCCACCCCGAAGACGCGTTGATCGGTGCCGGCTCCCAGAACCGGAGGTCATCGTCGGGGTTCGGGTCGAGGCGGTTCTCGGCGCCGAGGCAGTAGATCAGCCCACCTTGGAGGCCGCAGGTCTGGGAGAAGCTATTCGCCTGCAGGGACTGCCAAGCGGTGCCCTCGACGGCGAGCGGCGTACGCACGTCCGCGTGTGCGGCGGGGTCGGCACCACTCTGCCCGTAGTCGTTCATGCCCCAGACGTAGGCTGTGCCGTTGGCGCGTACGGCGGCCGTGTGGCGATAGCCCGCCGACACGCTCACCCAGTCGGTGTACAGACCGATCTGGGTCGGCTCCGCGGGACCGAGCGTACCATCGCCCAGGGCGGCCCCGGTGCCCCAGCAGAAGAGTTTCCCAGCGCGGATTCCACAGCTGTGCTCGGTGCCCGCCGAGATCGTTGTCCAATCGGATGCCGTCCCGATCTGGACAGGCCATGGCGCATTGCTGCGGCGCCCGTCACCGAGCAGGCCTTTCTCGGCTTCGCCCCAACACCAGACCATGCCTGCGCGGATCCCGCAGCCGTACGTGTCGGTGATCGAGATCGACTCCCAGTTGGTGTCGGTCCCCACCTGCCAATTCTGAACATTGATGCCGTCGCTACTCTCGTGGCAATGAATCGCCCCGCTGTTGACACCACAGGTTCTCCGAAGACCCGCGCTGACCGCGGTCCATCCGTTGGCCGCCCAAAGCGTCTGCCAGCCTGGGTGCGTGAGTTGATGCAACACGGTGTTGCCCCAACCATGGATCATGCCAGCCTGGATACCGCAGACGTGGTAGTATCGACCATCGACGGCGGTCCACCCCGTGCTCCGATAGATTGGCGTCAGTCCGATGAGGTCATAACTGTCGAGATCGTACCAGTAGCTGCCCCAGCAATAAAGGTCTCCACTGGACGTTCTGAGCCCACATGTGTGGGCATGCCCTACGGTGACTTGGGTCCAGGTCGTTGCACCACCGATTCGGGTCGGGGTGTCCTGCGAGACCCAAGTGCCATCCCCGAGCTGTCCACGGGAATTGTTCCCCCAGCAATAGAGCTCGCCCCCTCGCAGTGCGCAACTGTGACCTCCGCCAGAGGCCACCGCCGTCCAACCATCCTGGTCGCCGATCTGCGTCGGGACGAGCGTGTCATTCGGCCCCCATTTGTAGAGGCGACCCTCGCGTATCCCCAGGATCAATGACCCCACGGAGACATCGGTCCAGCCGGACGGCGGGCCGATCGGGACCGGAAAGAGGCGCGACTCCTGCGTGCCATCCCCGAGCGTTCTGTCACTGGTGGAGACGCCCCAGCAATAGAGCGATCCCGCTTCGGTGATCGCGCACGACCTGGAGCCTTTGACCGAGACCTTCGTGACCTTGGCGCAGCTCCCGTCCTCGAGTGGCGCGGTGCCCGGGCGGCACGAGCAATCGAAACCCAGAGGCTCATTCGTGCAGATCTGGTTCGGTCCACAGGCCGAGACGAGCTCCGCGCACTCGTCGATGTCGTAGCATCCGATGCTTTCCCAGTAGCGCTCGCCCGGCAGGCAGCTACAGACGCGGCCGGCTTGCGTGTCGGGGGCCGGCGCCGCGAGATCGACACAGCTCGCGGAGCCCCGACAAGGGCTGGTCACGCAGGCGTCGATATCTGCGCACGGAGATGCCAAGGTGCCGTCACCCGAGAAGCCCACCGGACACACGCAGTGAAAGCCCTGCACCGACGCGTCGACGACGCACGTCGCGGCAGGGTCACACGGGGCGAGTTCACAGGGGGACACGGAGACCTCGGGGGCATCCGTGTGGGTCTGCGTATCGGCCGCGTCGTCGTTCGGCGTGACGGTGTCCTCGCTCGCCGTTGCGTCCGGGTTCGAAGCCTCGACGTCCGGGCTTGCGTCGTCGTCAAAGACCCCCTCTCCGTCCAGGCCCTGGAACGAGTCGGTGGTGGAGTCGGTTGGGAGCGCGCTGTCCGCGTTCGCGTCCTCGAGCGTGGCGTCGGTTGGGACCGCGACGTCGGCGTCCTCGAGCGTGGCGTCGGTTGGGACCGCGACGTCCGTGGCGTCGACGAAGGTCCCGTCGGTTGGGACCGCGACGTCGGCGTCCGCCAAAGTGCCGTCGGTTGGGACCGCGACGTCGTCGAGCGGCGTCGACGCATCGTCCGACGTGTCGGAAGGCGTAGGCTGCGTGTCCTCAATCGTGGCGTCTTGTGTTGTGGTCGTCTCGTCGGCGTCCGGCGTCGCCGTGCCTGCGTCGCACGCCACGAGCAGCCACGAACTCAAAAGGACTGCGACAAATGAAGGCGACGGTGAAAGGTGCTTCATGCCCGCAGCCTAGGACAGGCTGGGCCGCGAGTCGACCTGCGGACGACGTTTCATTAACGCCTGCCGTAACGCTTCAAGAATCTCGGCGATATGCGCGGCGCTGACGACGCGTCAGTGCGCGGACGTCAGAGGCGCGTCAAGACGAGGGCCAGGCCGGTGACGGCAATGGCCCCGCCGGTGGCCGAGAGCCATGCCTGGCGCGGGTGCCAGGTCTGCACGAGGGTGCGCGCGGTGACGACGAGGGCGACGCTGGTCAGCGTCATGCCGAGGGCGAAGAAGGCCGCGTCGGGAGGGGCCTCGAGGCCGTGGGCCTGGCCGTGGAAGAAGGTCACGAGCGGGATGGCAAAGACCCAGGACTGCGGTGTGGGGCGGCGCGCGAGGGCCAGGCCGAGGGCCAGGACCGTGCCCGCGATGGCGAGCTCGACGCCGAGGGCGAGGGCCGCCGTATCGCCTGCGGCCGCCGAGGAGGCGCCTGCGCGGCCGAGTGCGAAGCCCACGAGGAGGCCGAGCGCGGTGAGCAGCGGGGCGATGAACGGCGATGCGTGGCGCTCGGTCGCGACCGCGTGAGGCTGCCGGACGCGCGCGGCGAGGAGGCCGATGGCGCACATCGCGAGGAGGTGATCGAGCCCGCTCAGCGGATGGAGGAGGCCCTCGGTGAAGGCGCTCGCGGCGTCATGGCTCAGGTGGGGGCCGAGGTGGCCGAGCATGGTGGGGAGCGCGAGGGTCGGTGCGAGCGTCATGTTGCAGGCCTTGCAAAAGGGCGACAGCAGCGTCGCACGTGCGCGTTTCGAGAGGATTTCGTCAGCGCGGTCGTATGTGGGTCGCGAAGCGACGACCGCGGTCATATGTGGGTCGCGACGCGATGACCGCGGTCGTAGGTGCGTCGCGAGTCGGTGACTGCCGTGCATGCGTGGCGCGCGTTGGTGCGCGGTCGCGTGTGCGTGCGTCGTCAGCGTCCGAGCTGGTGAGCCAGGAAGCTCACGACGGCGTCGAGGCCGTCGCCGGTCTTCAGGTTGGTGAAGACGAAGGGGCGGCCGTTGCGCATCTTCTCGGCGTCGCGCGCCATGACCGCGAGGTCGGCGCCGACCATCGGGGCGAGGTCGGTCTTGTTGATGACGAGGAGGTCCGACTTGACGATGCCGGGGCCGCCCTTGCGTGGGATCTTGTCACCCGCGGCCACGTCGATGACGTAGAGCGTGCAGTCGCTGAGCTCGGGGGAGAACGTCGCGGCGAGGTTGTCGCCGCCGCTCTCGACGAAGACGAGCTCGAGGCCGGGGATGCGCGAGACGAGCTCGTCCACGGCCTGGAGGTTGATGCTCGCGTCCTCGCGGATGGCGGTGTGGGGGCAGCCGCCGGTCTCGACGCCGAGGATGCGGTCGGCCGTCAGCGCGTCGTGGCGCACGAGGAAGGCGGCGTCCTCTTGCGTGTAGATGTCGTTGGTCACGACCGCGAGGTTCCACTCGCTTCGCAGGCGACGACAGAGGGCCAGCAAGAGCGCGGTCTTGCCCGAGCCGACCGGGCCGCCGACGCCGACACGAAGGGGGTCGCCCGCATGAGCGCGAAGGGGTTCGGTCGACATGCGACGTCAGCGCTCCATCTTCTTGTCTTTCTCGGGCTTCTGGACCGGCGGCTTCATGGCTTCGCCCGGCGGCTTCTGGTCCATGATCGGCTGGTCGCCCTTCTTGCCGTCCTTCTTGTCTTTGTCGTCCGGCTTGGGCTTCGCGATGGTGCCTGGGCCGCCCTTCCAGAGGATCGCCCCGAGGATGGAGCGCTGCTCGTCCCGCATGCGGCGGATGCGGCGCTCGACGCCTTCGAGGAGGTCGAGGATGTACTTCAAGATCTGGACGAGGGCGGCGGTGACTTGCTCGCCCCCCATCGTGTCCATGCGGTTCTTCAAGCCCTGGACGCGTTCTTTGTCGCGGGCCAGGTCACGCACCCACTCGTCGAGCTTGCCGAGGTCCTCGGTGTGGGCGGCCTCGGCTTCGACGGTCTTCCAGTACTTGAGATAGTCCTGATAGCCCGCCATGTCGGGCTGGGACTCGCCGAGCTCGTGGAGGAACTTGTCGCGGAAGATCTCGAGGTCGGAGGTGCGGTCGGCCATCCGGGGCGTTCTCTGCTGCGAGGCGGAAGGAAGGGGTGGACGCCTCGGCACGTCGTCATCCGCTGGGCTCGTCAGCGCCTCCCGGTCGACCTTCGTCTGCCGGCCTCGACCCCCGCCAGACGCCTCCTCCTCATCGACCCGGGGTCCTGTCCTTCGCGAACGGCGTCACCACGACGAGCGAGGTGACTGCGCTTGGGACTCGGGGTCCACGGGTGCTCGAGGAGATCGGCGTTCCTTGAGGAGCCGGAGCAACACCAGACGATGTGCCAGGAGACACGCCAACGCACCGGAACGTGCGGCCAGGGCGTCTACCCGTGTCCACCGAAGTGGACCCGAGAGCGGTAGCACGCTTTGCCGGTCGATGCCAGGGTGCGGCGTGGGGAGCTCGTGGGCGGGCGTCGAGGACGTGTGCGCGAGTCCCCAGCAGAGGCTCAGGCGGCGAAGACCTCGTCGAGGGTCTTGGCGCTGAGGAGGCGCTCGGCGAGGGTGAGGAGGTCGGCGCCGGTGGTGGCGTCGAGGCGCGTATGAGTCGCCGCGTCGAGGGCGCCGAAGCGGGCCTCGAGGAGGCGAGTGATCAGGGCGCGTTGACCCGCGTCACGTCCTTCCTCGCGTCCTTCCTCGCGTCCTTCTACGCGGCTCTCGGTGAGGGCCTGGTCGAGGTCTTCGTAACCGCGGCGCTGGAGCAGGTTGCGGAGGGTCAGCTCGTGCGAGGCCTCGCGATCGAAGAGGGCGATGACCGGGATCGGGTTCTTCAAGACGCCGGGGGCTTCGAGGATGCCGTCGATCCCCAGGACGCGGACCTCGGCCTCCTGGGTGTGGACCTCGACCCGGCGTGGGCCGGTCAGACGAACAACCCAGATCCAGCGCGTGCCCGCCTCCAGGAGCTCGGCGATCTTGAGCTGGAGATCGCGCTCGTCCTGGCCGCGACCTGCGTACTCGACAGCGAGCGGCGGCGCGCCCTGGACCCAGCCCGGGGCGTCCGTGACGCCGACCGCGACGTCGGGAGCGCGCAGGGTCTTGTGGCCGATAGCGAAGCCGGGGTCGATGCCAGCGTCCTCGACCATGGGGTCGCTGTCGATGATCTCGAAGGCGTTGCCGGTGCGGCGCGCAACGTCGCCGCCGGTCGGGGCGCAGTAGATCGCGTGGCCGTCGGTGAGCTCATAGCGGTCGCCCGATCGGAGCTGGTCGACGTTGAATGGGCCGGGTTCCGAGATGGTGCGCTTGTGCGTCATGGGCGGCATGGTAGGTGCGCGCGCGGTTGAAGGCAACGTATGGGGACGGCGACACGAAGTCCGTGCGCAACGAAGCGGACGGCCGGGACAGCACCAGGGGCTCGATGTCGTGCTGTCGCTCGGGGCGTGAGTCGCGTAAGGTCGCGGCCGATGACCCTGCCCTCCCCTACCGTGCCGCTGGTCCTCTACGAGGACGCCGACCTCCTGGCTGTCGACAAGCCCGAGGGCCTGTCCGCGATCCCCGAGCGTGACCTCACGCTGCCGTCCGCCCAGAGGCTGCTCGAAGCCGCGCGCGGCGAGCGCCTCTTCGTGGTGCATCGCATCGACAAGGAGGTCTCGGGGTTGTTGCTGTTCGCGCGGCACGCGGCGGCGCATCGCGACCTGTCGATCGCCTTCGAGAAGAAGGAGGTCGAGAAGCGCTACCTCGCGATCGCGTGGGGCGCGCTGGACCCGAAGCTCGGCGGGCGCGGCGAGGTGAGCCTGCCCATCCACGAGTTCGGCTCGGGGCGCATGGGGGTCGACGCCCGCGGCAAGCCGTCCATCACCCGGTGGGAGCGGGTCCACGACTCGCACAAGACGTCGCGGAGCGAGGCTGCTGATGCCGCGTCCGGTCCGCCGGTGACGACGCTCTTGCGCTTGAGTCCGGTGACCGGTCGGCGTCACCAACTGCGCGTGCATCTCTACGCACTCGGACATGCCCTGGTCGGTGACCCACGCTATGGCGAGCATGGCCGCAATGCGGATGTGCCGCGGCTCGCGCTGCATGCGCACGAGGCGCGCGTCAACGTCGGGGGCCGCGTCCTCGAGCTGCGGGCGCCGCTGGGGCCGAGCTTCGTCGGGCTGCTGGAGCGCTTCGGGCATCGTTCGATGGGCATCGAAATAGCGCGCGGACAAGGTTCGATGGGCGTCGAAGGAGTGGCTCCGGTCGCGAAGGCGGAGGGCGCGGCGTGAACGAGCTCTTGCGCGAGATCCTCACCGCGCGGGTCTACGATATCGCGATCGAGACGCCGCTCATGGCGGCCCCGCGGCTGTCGCGCCGGCTGGGGTGTAAGGTCCTCTTGAAGCGCGAGGACCTGCAGCCGGTCTTCTCGTTCAAGCTGAGGGGCGCCTACAACAAGCTCGCGAGCCTATCGGACGCAGAGCGCGCCCGCGGGGTGGTGGCGGCGTCGGCGGGGAACCATGCTCAAGGCGTCGCGCTGGCGGCGCGCGAGCTGGGGGTGGTCGCGACGATCGTGATGCCGACGACGACGCCGTCGATCAAGGCCGACGCGGTGCGCGCGCTGGGGGCCGAGGTGGTCTTGTACGGAGACACCTTCGACCGCGCCAAGGCGCATGCCGAGGGTCTCGCGACCACAAGTGGCGCGGTCATCGTGCCGCCTTACGACGACGTGAAGGTCATCGCGGGTCAGGGCACGATCGCGATGGAGATCGTGCGGCAGCACCCCGGGAAGATCGACGCGATCTTCATCCCGGTGGGGGGTGGCGGGCTGTGCGCGGGGGTGTCGGCGTATCTCAGCGTGGTGCGGCCCGAGACGAAGATCATCGCGGTCGAGCCGGCCGACGCGGCGTGTCTCGCGGCGGCGCTGGAGGCCGGTCAGCCGGTGACCCTGCCGACGGTGGGGATCTTCGTCGACGGGTGCGCGGTGGCGCGGATCGGCGAGCATCCGTTTCGCATCTTGCGCGAGACGGTGGACGAGGTCGTGACGGCGACCACCGACGAGATCTGCGCGGCCATCAAGGACATCTTCGATGACACGCGCTCCATCGCGGAGCCGGCCGGGGCGTTGGCCGTGGCGGGGCTCAAGCGCTGGGTCGAGGCGCATCCGGAGGCACATGGGCAGACGCTGGTGGTCATCGACTCGGGCGCCAACATGAACTTCGACCGGCTGCGCCACGTGAGCGAGCGGGCCGAGCTCGGCGAGAGTCGCGAGGCGATCTTCGCGGTGACCATCCCCGAGCGCGCTGGCGCCTTCCGCGTGTTCTGCGAGACCCTCGGGAAGCGCAATATCACCGAGTTCAATTATCGCTATGCCGACGCCGACAGGGCGCGGGTCTTCGTGGGGGTCGAGCTGCGTCACGGGCGCGGAGAGCGGTTGGAGATCAAGGCGTTATTGGGCGCGGCGGGATACGAGGTGGTCGACCTCACCGACGACGAAGTCGCCAAGTTGCACGTGCGACATATGGTCGGCGGCAAGAGTCCGTCGGTCACCGACGAGGTCGTGTGCCGCTTCGAGTTTCCCGAGAGGCCCGGGGCGCTGATGCAGTTCCTGCTGAAGATCTCGGGCCGATGGAACATCTCGACGTTCCATTATCGCAATCACGGCGCAGCCTTCGGGCGCGTCCTCTGCGGCATGCAGGTGCCGCAGGAAGAGCGCGAGGACTTCCGCGCGGTGGTGGACGAGCTCGGCTACGCGAATTCCGACGAGACTGACAATCCGGCGTTTGCCCTCTTTCTCGGTCGTTGAGAGGCGCTCGGAGTCGCGGCGGTGTCGTCGCGGGGCGCGGTGCCCTGAGTTTCGCAAAGGAGGGGACGTGAAGTACAAGTTGTCGTGGTTGTTGGTGTTGGGTTTGGGCCAACAGGGTTGTGGCGACGCTGGTGGCGGTAGAGGCGTCCCGGATGGGACGTTGGACAGCGACCTCGGGGAGCGCGACGCCGAGATCAACGGGGTGGATGGGGCCGACGCCGATGCGGATGGGGCCGACGCCGATGCGGACGGGGCCAGTGTGGCCGACGTGGAGGTCGAAGTGCCCGATGTCGACGCCGAAGGTGATGGGTTCGCGAGTGAGGTCGACGTCTCCGAACCCGAGACGTGCGTCGACCACGCCACCCGATGTGGCGAGACACCGGAGCTGTGTGTGTCTGGGCGCTGGGTAGCGTTCGAGCCTTGCCTCGAGCACGAGGTGTGCAGCGAGGGCATTTGCGTCGGGCGCTGCACGGAGCGCGAGGAGCGCTGTGTGGGCAGCGTGCCCCAGACTTGTGTGAGCGGGAGTTGGCGCGACCACACGCCGTGCGGCGAAGAGGAAGTGTGCAAAGAGGGCCGCTGCGCGCCTCTGATTCATCGCTTCGCGGTGATCGTCGATGACTCGCAGATCTTTCCCTATCATCGCGCGACCGGCACCAACCCATGCGCTACCGCGTCACATCCGCTCTACGCGCACGGTGCGGACATCGACGCCGTTGGCCTCTTCGACGGATCGACACTGCTGGGCTACCTCGTGAGCGTCGATTATCGCGAGGGCGGGATCTGTTCCGCCAACAACATGAGCGACCCGACGCTGGCCCTGGGAGCGCCGGATGGCAAGGTCGGGAGCGGCTTCGTGTCATTGGGGGGCGGCTGGCTCGCGGGCGAGTTTGCCGAGGGCGTCGAGATCCGGCCTGGCCACACCCTGGTGGTCTACGAGGTGGGGACCCACTGCGCTCAGAACGTGAACTGCGGCGCGGTCGATGAAGGCTACGAGGTCTTCGTGGCGACCGATCTCGGGTGCGCGAGGGTCGGCGCGGGATACCCCTACGCGTCATGCGCCGCGCGCGTGTCCGCGCTCTCGAAAGGCGAGGCTGCGATCCCGCTGTCCGGATTCTGACCGCGTGAGGTGTGCGGCGCGCGCTGTCACCAGAGCTCGTTCTTCTTGATCGACCGGAAGAGCTTGCCGGCGGCCTGGCACTCGCGGCGCGCGGCGTCCTCGAAGAGGTCCATGTCGATGAGCGAATTGCGAGCCGCGGCGCGGTAGGCGGCGCGCAGGACCGCGTTCTTGATGGAGCCGCCCGAGAGCTCGAAGCACTCGCCCAGGAGCTCGTAGTCGACGTCGTCGGAGAGCGGGGCCGTATCGGGGATGAGCTGGTGCCAGATGGTCGAGCGCATCTTGGCGTCGGGAAAGGGGAAGTTGATCTTGAAGGAGAGGCGGCGCTCGAGCGCGGAGTCGAGCGAGGTCTTGAGGTTGGTGGTCAGCATGACGAGGCCGTCGTAGCGCTCGATGAGCTGGAGGAGGACGTTGACCTCCATGTTGGCGAAGCGGTCGTTGGCCTGCTTGACCTCGACGCGCTTCGAGAACAGCGAGTCGGCCTCGTCGAAGAGGAGCAGCGACTGGGAGCCGCGGGCCTCGGCGAAGACGCGGGTCAGGTTCTTCTCGGTCTCGCCGATGTATTTCGAGACGACATTGGCGACATTCACGCGCATGAGTGTCAGGCCCAATTCGGCGGCGATGACCTCGGCCGAGAGGGTCTTGCCGGTGCCGGGCTCGCCGTCGAAGAGGGCCGAGAGGCCGCGGCCCTTGTTGAACTTGCGGCCGAAGCCCCACTCGCGAAAGACGGTCGACTGGGCCGAGACGGCTTCGATGATCTCGACGATCTGCTTCTTGATGTCGGGGGGCAGGATGAGGTCGTTCAGGCGCAGGTCGGCGACGTCGCGATCGGCATATTCGGCGAGGCGGTGGCGGAGCTGACTCCAGGCGCCGTCCATGAGGTCGCGCTGGGTGATCATGGCCGAGGCAGGGAGTGCGGTGTCGCGGACCGAGGGCTCCTCGCCGCGTTCGATGGCGGCGTTGGCGGCCTCGACGACGGCGCGGGAAGCGGCGGAGGCGGCGGCGAGGAGGACGACGTTCTTGATGTAGCCGCCCGAGAACTCGAAGCGGCGCGCGAGGTAGGGGATGTCGACGTCGTCGGCCAGCGGCACGGTCGGCGGCAGGTGCACGTGCCAGATGGCCTCGCGCATCGACGGTGACGGCGTCTCGAACTGGATGCGGTAGAGGATGCGGCGATCGAGGGCGTGGTCGAGGGCCTTTGGGAGGTTGGTCGCGAGGATGCAG
>JAEUKJ010000195.1 GCA_016792665.1 Deltaproteobacteria bacterium
CGTGCGCATCCTCGCCCGCGCCTGGGTCCGCGTCCTATGGCGCTGCTGGCAGGCCAACACGCCCTACGACGCGGCGCTTCATGGCGCCGCGAAGCCCCATCTTCAAGCCGCCTGAGGACGACCGCGCCACCAAGAGGTTGACACAGGGAGTCTTGTGCGGCGTACCGCAAGTACGCCTCCGCGCTCGCTTCACTCGCTCCTTGCATCACGACCTGTCTCCTTCGCTCGCCGAGGCTGTCTACTCGACCTTCTTGAGCGTGCCCTTGAAGAAGTCACTGCTCGCCTTGTAGGCGAAGGTGACCTTGTAGGTCTTGCCCTGCTCCAGCTTCGCGACCGCGTCCTTGGTGTCGGCCTCGACCCAGAAGACCACGCGGTTGTTCGCGCCGTCGTCGAAGTGCGCGTTGTCCGCGAGCTCTTCACCCTTCAGCCCACGCTCTTTCATCCAGAACTTGAGCGACAGCGTGTGCGTGTCGCCGTCCTTCAGCTTGGCGGCGTCGAACGTGTCGACCTCGGGCGCCTTCGGCGTGCTCGCGCCGCACGCGCTCATGAACGCCATCATCAGCCCCATCACCAACATCGCGGTTGCTTTCATCACGTCTTCCTTCGACCCGGCTCGGGTCGGTGTCGGTCTCAGAAACTCGGCAGCAGCATGAACGCCGCGATGGCCATGATGGTCCAAGGCAGCGCGTTGAGGAAGAGGAGGAGCGGGCTCACCCCGGTCGTGCCGAAGCTGCCCTTCAGGATGCCGTAGCCAGCCGGGTTCGGCGCGTTGGCGATGACCGTGAGGCCGCCACCGGTGACCGCGCCCGCGACCAGGGCGTAGCGCGACGCCTCCGAGAGTCCCTCGACCTGCGACCCCAAGAACGTCAGCGCGGCGTTGTCGGTGATGGCCGTGAGCGCGGTCGAGCCGAAGTAGAGCGGCAGCTCGTTCAGGTTCGACAAGACCGGCTGGAGCCACCACTTCTGGAGACCACCCAGCACCACGAGGCCCATCAGGAAGTAGGCGACCAGCAACGCCTCGCGCAGCTTGAGGTCGTCCTGGTACTCCGAGGTGACGTCCGCCATGCCGAGGAACAGGAGGAAGATGCCGACGAAGGCGACCATGTGGTGGCTCGTCATGACGACCGCCGCGATCATCACCACATGGACCGCGATGAGCCACATCGGCACCGGGCGCTTGGTGTCGACGTCCGCCGTCGCGGGCGCATCCCCCAGCGCCGCGAGCTCCTTCCGGAACAGGAAGGCCGCGATGGCGGTCGACGCGATGACGGCCGCGGCCGCCTTCCACCCGAAGTGCAGCATCATGTAGGCCATGTCGTAGCCCCACTTGCCGGCCACCATGACGACCGGCGGCGCGGCGAAGTGCGTGAGCGTCCCGCCGATCGACACGTTGACGAACAAGAGCCCGAGGGTCGCGTACTTCAGCTTGTCCGAGATGCCGCGGTCGTAGAATCGGCGCTTCAAGAGCAGCGCGGTCACGGTCATCGCGGCCGGCTCGGTGATGAAGCTCCCGAGCATCGGGCCGATGATGAGGCAGCTGACGTAGAAGGCGACCTCGCGATGGACCGGCAGGAGGCGCGCGATGGCTTCGATCATGCGGCGCACGAGCTCGAGGATGGGGCGCGTCGCGGCCATCGCCATGATGACGAAGACGAAGAGGGGCTCGGTGAAGTGGATGCCGATCGGATCGGTCGTGCCGGGCAGGACGAACTTGCTCTCGAGGTAGCCGATGGCCTGGTCGCCGCCCATCATCGCGGCGAACGCCACGAGGAAGATCGTCGCCCAGACGCCGAAGACGATCTCGACCTCGCCCAGGAGGTGGAAGACGTTCTCGCCGACCGACCCCTCGGGGAAGCGGGCCGCGACGGTCTCGAAGCGCTTCACCATGAAGGTGTGCAGGATGGCCAGTCCGAAGAGGATGGTGGCCAGGGTCTCGAGCGGCAGTGGGTTCACTCGAACCTCCAAGCGATGTTATGGGTTCAGGTCCCGATCGTCGCATGACCGCGGCGCGGCGGCGACCCTCCGCGGACTACCGCGGGAACGCTCTAATGTGGAGAGGACGATGAAGAGGTCAACCGTCACGATGGTGAAAAAGCGTCTGGCGGACGGGTCGGCGTGCCCCAAGTGCGACGAGGCGCAGCGCCTCCTCGAGTCGCGCGGCCGCTGGGACGCGATCGATCGCGTGGTCTGGGCCGACGAGCGCGACCCGACCTCCGAGGGTTGGCAGCTCGCGCGCGAGCACGGCATCGACCTCGCCCCGTTCTTCATCGTCGAGCTCGACGGGGTGCGGACCGCCGTAAAAAGCGTCATCCAGCTCTTGCGCCAGCTCGACGAGCTACCGATCACAACGGCCTGGTCCGAGCCCGCGCCGCCCGAAGCGGGACCACACGTGGCTGCGCCGCCCCCGCCGATCGCTCTGGAGGGAGGGCTGGAGACGGTCCGCTGGGCGCTGACGACCTTCGGCGCCGACTGCGCCATCGCGTTCTCCGGCGCCGAGGACGTGGCCCTCATCGACCTCGCCGCCCAGACCGGCCTGCCCTACTCGGTCGTGACCCTCGACACCGGGCGCCTGCACTCCGAGACCCTGGCCTTCGTGGACCAGGTGCGCGCCCACTACGGCTTCACCCTCGAGCTCGCCTTCCCAGACGCCGCCGCGATCACCGACCTCGTGCGCAGAAAGGGCACGATGAGCTTCATGGTCGATGGCCACCACGAGTGCTGCGCCCTCCGCAAGGTCGCGCCACTGGCCAAGGCGCTGGCTGGCAAGCGCGCCTGGATGACGGGCCTCCGAGCCGACCAGAGCCCGGCCACCCGCACCGACCTGCCCATCGTCGAGGACGACCCGAAGCACCTGGCCCCGGACGGCCGGCCGCTCGTCAAGGTGAACCCGCTCGTGCGCTGGTCCTCGGCCGACGTGTGGCGCTACCTGCGCGACCGCGACGTCCCGACCAACCCGCTGCACCTCCAGGGCTATCGCTCGATCGGCTGCGCGCCGTGCACCCGCCCCGTGCACCCGGGCCAACACGAGCGCGAGGGCCGGTGGTGGTGGGAGGAGGCGACCCACCGCGAGTGCGGCCTCCAT
>JAEUKJ010000204.1 GCA_016792665.1 Deltaproteobacteria bacterium
TACCTCGACCCCGCGACGGGCGAGCCGGCGACCGCGGGCACCGTCGACCAGATCCCCGAGGGCGCGCGCCGCGAGGTGGTCGTCTACGACCCGAGCGCCACGCTCCCGTCGGGCTGGGACCTCGTGGCCGATCTCTCCCGCGGCTTCCCGGCCACCGCGGTTCCGCGCCAACACTTCGCGTTCGTCTCGCGCTCGGCCTCAGCCCCGATCGTGCGTGAGGCTCCCACCGCCAAGGCCGGCGCTCACGAGGTCGTCATGTTCTCGACCCAGGGATGCGGCTATTGCGCGAAGGCGCGAAAGTACCTCACCGAGAACCGCGTCCCCTTCACCGAGCTCGATCTGGAAGAGGACCCTGCGGCCCCCGGCCGGCTCTCGGCGCTCGGCCAGAAGGCCGGCCTCGGCGAGCGCGACCTCCAGGGTGTGCCCATCTTCTTCGTCGACGGCACGCCCATCCTGGGCTGGGACCCGCGCCGCATGGCGAGCTTGCTGGGCCTGGGCGGATAGTCGCCGACCACTCGCGCGAGCCTTGTGTGATTTTTGGACGGGCTCGCGAAGTGCCCCCATGCTCTCCTGGCACCTCCGATCGGCGGTGCACCAGGAGGGTTCCGATGCTCGCTTCTCTCTCGCTCCCGCAGCCCACTTCGTCGAACCCGAACGCCGCCGGGCTCACGGGCCGGGTCGTGCTCGGCGACGCGCGAGGCTCGACCGCCGTCGACGTCGACGGTGTTCGTCTCGGCCGCCGTGGGCTCGTCTTCCGCTTTCCCTGGGCCCTCGAGGTCGGGCGCCACGCCTGGGTCGAGGTCACGCTGGCGGGCGGCAAGAAGATCCGCCCGCTCGTCTCGGTCCTCGGCCACACCGAACACGGCGTCTCGGCGCGCATCATCCACCTCTTCCCCGAGCACCAGCGGGCCCTCGAGTCGCACCTCGCGTCGCCGAGCGGCTACTGAGCGCTTGTTGCCGCGCGCTCGATGCGGCTCACTCCCCGAGGCTCTGGCGCTCGTCGGGAGCCACCGTCGATAGCGCCACGATGTCGAGCCCCGTTTTCTGACGGAGCGGCTCGAGCAGCGCTTCGATCTCCCGCGCGGCGTAGATCTGGCTGAAGTGCGAGAGCACGAGCCGCCCGCGCATGGCGCGCAGGACTTCGGCGCGCTCCATGAGCTCGCTCAGGTGGATGTGCCCGCCCGCGCGCGCATCCTCGAGCGACTTCCGGGCGTCGAGGAAGGTGCACTCGAGGACCAGGGTCTGGCTCTCGAGGATGTGCGGTTGCTTCTCGAGGACCTCGACCAGCGTGTCGCTCGTGAACGAGAGGACCGGCTCGAGCAGCGTCTCCTCGATCGCCTCGCCACGCTTCCGCAGGTCCGCGAGCACCGGCCCCGCGAGCCCGACGAAGGCCTCGCGGAGGCGCTTCCTCTCGCGAAGGAGCGTGTATCCGTTCGAGGGCACGGGGTGGTAGGTCCGAAACGGATCGAGCCAGACGCCGCGCCCGATCGGCAAGCGAGCGCGCGGCTCGGTCGGGACGATCGGTGAGGGGAACGGATAGCGCTGCAGCGCCGCCCACCCATCGAGCATCGCCTTCATCGCCGACGCCATCTGCGCTGGTACATAGATCGTCGGCGCGGTCATGCCGTAGAGCGCCCTCAGCGCGAGGAGATACGGCAGCCCACCGGCGTGATCCATATGGGTGTGGGTCAGGGCCAGGTGGTCACAGCGCACGAGCCCCTGACGGCCGCGTCCGACATCGAGGGCGAGGCGCAGCTCGGGCACATGCAGCGCGGTCTCGACGCCGCCCAGCGAGAACCCGTCGAGTGTCCAGGGGCTGATGTTGAGCTTCATGGTTCGAGCCACTCGTTCGCGAGTGTGGAGGAGCAGGTGCGGTCGGCGACCCCGGAGTGAGACCCGACCCCCGCGTCGCCGGGGCCCGGGCCGGGTTGTGGCGGCCTGGAACGCATGGTACAACGTCGCTCACTCTGGCCCAGGAGGTCGCCTTGCGCCAACACGAATCCGACATCGCCGCCCCCGACAGCTTCGGCATCGCCCACGCCCGTCCTACTCGGGCCCTGCTCGCTGCCGCCTCCCGCTTCGTGCTGGCCGCGTCGCTGACCGTCCTGGCCCTCGGCTCGGGCGGGTGCGAGAACAACCGCACGAAGCTCACGAAGGAGCAGAGCGAGGGCGGGCTCGGAGTTCCGGATTCGTCGTCGGACGGCAGGCGCGTCAAGCTCGACCCGCGCTGCGAGCTCAACGAAACGGTGATGGACCCCAAGGAAGGGACCCCCGAGTTCGTCATCTTCAAGATGCTCGAGGCGGCCGCCGCCTCGGGGGACGAAGCCAAGAACTTCAAGCAGTTCTATAGCTACTTCCCGGCCGACAAAGAGGAGAAGTGGGTGCGCGACCAGTACTGGCCGCGGGCCCGGAAGTTCGTCAACAAGTACCTCCAGCAGGATGCCGGCTCGGGGATCGCCTTCAAGATCTGCGAGCGCCGTGAGGAGGGTGGGGGCGAGCTCAAGATCTTCATTCAGAGCCTCGACCCCCAGAAGTCGAACCCGCCCATCAAGCTGAAGAAGGACGACACGGGCGCGTGGAAGGTGACTTTCTACACGCCCTGACCCCGATGATTTTCTCGCGCCGGCAGCCTTGCGCCGCCAGGCCTCGTGCGAATTCGCAGCGGCCCTCGCCCAGCGAGGCTGCCCCACGGGCTGCACCCCGGCGCCTCGCCGCCGCCGCCCGTCCGCCCCTGGAAACCCACGGAACCCGATGAAGACCCCTCTGAAAACGACGACGCCCAAGAGGTCGCTTCTCCCGCTCGCGCTGCCCTTGCTCGGGGCGGCCCTGCTCCACTCGGCTTGCGACCAGGACGGGCCCGTGAGCGAGCCGGTGGCGCTGGCCGTGACGCCGCTCTCGGGGACGTCGTGCGGCGATCCCAACAGCCCGACCCCAGGGCCGAACCCGTTCTCCGAGGTCTCGTCGATCTCGGTGGCGGTGCGGGCCTGGGACAGCACGACGAGCCTCTGGTCGACGCTCGTGAAGTCGTCGCAGAGCTTGCGCGAGGGGCAGGCCGTGAAGCTCGCGCGCGTCCCCGAAGGGACGGGGCGCGACGTCATCGTCTTCGCCCAGGGGGCCGGCAAGAGTTGGTACGGTCGCGACACGGGCGTCGCCGTGAAGCGCAACAGCGACAATGCCGCGGCGATGGTGCTCACGCGCTTCGGCGGTTTCTCGTGCGTCCCGACCCCGACCGACATCGTCAACACGACCTTCCCTTCGGCCGTGACGCTGGGTGACGGGCGCATCCTCGTGACCGGCGGCTTCACCGACGTGTCCAGCGACGGCGGCGGCACCAAGCTGACGGCCGCCTCGAACCAGGCGTTCCTGTTCGACCCCCGCACCGGTGCGACCGAGGTCCTTCCGAACCTGGGCGTGAATCAGGGCCGGGCCGGGCACACCTCGGTCTTCCTGCCCAGCAAGAACCGCGTCCTCATCCTCGGCGGCATGACCGAGCTGACCCTCGACGAGAGCAAGCCCTTCCCCTGGGTGTACGACCCGGCGCGCGGCCGCGACGACTACGTCATCTTCGACGTCGCCACCAAGACCTTCACCGCCGGCACCGACCGCATGACCGCCAAGCGTGGGTTCCCGCGCGCCGCGCTGCTGGCGGACGGCACGGTCATCATCACCGGCGGCGGCAAGTGGCCCTTCGACCCGGCAGGCACGGATCAGATCCAGGTCGACATGTTCGACCCCGAGGACGACGACGGCCAGGGCGGCCTCCTCGACATCCCGCCGCTGCGCACCTTCTATTGGCGCGCGGGCCACAGCCTGACCCTGCTCGACCAGGCCGGCGGCCTCTCGACGCTGCTGCTCTGGGGCGGCACGACGCCGGACCGCTCGCTGGGGCACCCGGCCGAGATCTTCCGCCAGTCGGGCCGTCAGCGCGACGGCGTCAACGGCACCTTCATCGAAGTTCAAATCACGGGAGAGGCGTCTCCATTCAGCTACTTCCACGAGACGACGCGCCTCTCGGGCGGACGCTTCCTGGTGACGGGCGGCTCGCGCTTCGCCAATGGGCAGCTCCAGGCGCCCGAAGCCGACGACGCCTGGCTGCTCACGTACAGCGAGCTCCCGACCCCGAAGCTCCAGGCCAAGAAGGTGCCGGGCTTCGGCGCGGGTCGCGTC
>JAEUKJ010000747.1 GCA_016792665.1 Deltaproteobacteria bacterium
GGGTGAGGCGTTCATGGAGTACCAGATCGACTACGATTACACGAACTTCGGCCTGTCGACCGCCAGCGAAGAGGTCTTCATCGAGTTCTACGACACCGGCGCGGGCTCGCCCCTCATCGGACCCGGCAACTACCAGATCGGCGCCACCGCCGACGACCGGAACTACGGCACCTGCGCGACCTGCGCGCTCGTCTTCACCCAGGACGACAAGGTCTTCTTCGCGACCTCGGGCGTCATCAAGGTGACCGAGCTCGACCAGGGCGCCCTGAAGGTCAAGGCCACCCTCGAGAACGCCACGTTCGTCGAGGTCACCATCGACCAGACCACCTACACCTCGACCCCGGTCGCCAACGGCGACACCTGGTGCTTCTCCTCGGTGGCGATCGACTTCGCGCCCGAGTGCACCAAGGACGAGGACTGCGGGGGCGACAAGCCCTTCTGCGACACCGAGGCCTTCGCGTGCGTCGGCTGCCGTTCGTCGCTCGACTGCACGGCCGAGAAGCCGGTCTGCTCGCAGAGCGAGACGGGCGTCGAGTGCATCGCGGGCATCACCGTCTGCACCGGCGACGACGCCAACGAGGACCATGACGACGGCCCGAAGGGCGCCAACGCCCTGACCCTCGGCACCCCGGTCAACGCCAAGATCTGCGGCGAGGACGGCGAGCCGTCGGCCAACGAGCTCGACTTCTACACCTTCACCCTCGCGGCCCCGACCAACGTCGAGATCGTCCTCTCGTGGCCCGGCACCGAAGACCTCGACATCTTCCTCGTCGACGCCAACCTCGAGTCCGTCAAGACCGGCGGCGCGACCCTCGTCAACCCCGAGAAGATCCGCGCCGTCCAGCTCGCGGCCGGCACCTACTACATCGCGGTGTCCTCGTACGAGGGCGCCCCGACGGCGGCGGTGGCCTACACGCTGACGGCTTCGGTCTTCACCCCGGAGTGCACCGACTCGAACACGCAGTGCACCACTGCGGAGCGCCCGGTCTGCGACACCGAGAACTTCGCGTGCGTCCAGTGCCTGAGCTCGCTCGACTGCAATGCCACCAACCCGGTGTGCAAGGCTGGCAACGACGGCGCCCCCGTCTGCGGCGTCGTCGACGTCTGCACCGGTGACGACGTGCGCGAGAACGGCGACGACGGCCCGAAGGGCGCGACCACGATCGCCGTGACCGACTCGGTCTCGGGCAAGATCTGCGGCGCGGTCGAGACCCCGTCGGAGGGCGAGGCCGACTTCTTCACCTTCACGTCGGCCGGCAGCGAGAACTTCAAGATCACCCTCGACTGGGCGGACACGGCGGTCGACCTCGACCTCTACATCCTCGACTCGGCCGGTGAGGAAGTGGACTCCTCGTTCGAGAACCAGCCCGAGGTCGTGACCCTCAACAACCTCGCGGCGGGCTCGTACTACATCCTCGTCCAGAGCTACGACGGCGCCCCCACGGCCGCGACCAGCTACACGCTGTCCGTCGCGCGTCCGTGATGATTCGGTCGACCGCGGGTCGCAAGACCCCAGGTCGACCGGCGCTCACCCGATGAGCTGACAGGCCGGGCCTCGCAAGGGGCTCGGCCTTCTCATTTCCGGGGCCCTCGTCGACGCGGCACCCGACGAACCAGCGGCCAGGACCAGGACCCACGACCCGCCCTGCGCACGAGGCGCACCGCGGCCGTTGCGCGCGCCCCGATGTTTTGCGAGAGTCCCGCGCATGACTCACGGGTCGACTCGCGTGCTCCTGGCTCTCGCGCTCGCGACGTTCGCGACGACGACGAGCCGCGCCGAGCCCGAGCGTGGCCTCGCGAGCCCTCCGACCTCGACCGTTTGGCTGCACGCGCGGACCGGCATCACCTTCTCCGACACGCTCACCCTCGGCCAGTCGGAGATCTCGCTCGCCACGAACGGGACCCCGTCGATGACGCTCGGGCTCGGCGCCCACTGGCGCACCTCGCGCGTCGACCTCGGCGTCTACTTCGAGGCCCTGTCCTCGTGGTCTTTCCCTGGCCTCGCGCGGCAGAACCGCGTCGGCTCACAGTTCCGCGCCGTCGCCGACCTCCGCTGGCGCTACGTCGAAGATGCCTGGGGGTCGCTCTTCTTGCGCCTCACTCCGGGTCTCATGGTGATGTCCCACGCCGACCCACTGCGCTTCCAGGTCGCGGGCCTCGCGCAGAGCGACCTCGACGACGTCGACCGCCACAACGTCGGCTTCACCCTCGGCTTCGACTTCGGCGCGACCATCTACGTCAGCGACTCCCTCGCGGTCTCCGTCGACCTCGACCTCATCTCGGTCACGACCTCGCTCGGCACCGCCAGCGACGACATCGACTACAGCATGGTGCGCGGCATCTTCGGCCTCGGCCTCGAGTGGCGGCTCTGATGGTCGCCCCCTCCGCCAGGCCTTCGGTGGGCATCGAAGGGCAGCCTGGCTCCGCCAGGCCTTCGGTTGGCATCGACCTCGGCGGCACGCGCATCAAGGCCGGCCTGGTCGTCGACGGCCAGCTCGCAGCCGAGCGCGTCGTCGGCGTCGCCGCCCGCGATCCCGACGCCATCGTCGCGCAGCTCGCCAGCGTCATCGCCGAGCTCACTTCCGACCCCGCCATCCCGGTCGGGCTCGCCGCCGCGGGCGTCATCGACGCGCGCACCAGCACCGTGCGCGAGTCCCCGAACTTCCCGTCGTGGAAAGACTTTTCCCTCGGCGCGCGCCTGGCACGGGCCAGCGGTCATCGGGTCTACCTCGAGAACGATGCCAACGCGGTCATCCTCGGCGAGGCGATCTACGGCGTCGCGCGCGGCGCTTCGAGCGTCGTCGGCTACACGCTGGGCACCGGCGTCGGCGGCGGCATCCTCCTCGGCGGCCGCCTCTGGCGCGGTGAGCGCGGCATGGCCGGTGAGCTCGGTCACGTGACCGTGGTGCCCGATGGGCGTCCGTGCAACTGCGGCAACCGCGGCTGCCTCGAGCGCTACGCCGGCCAGGTCGGCATCGCCGAGACGCTGCTCGCCCTCGGTCCGCCGCTCTCGCGCTTGACCGATCCCGAGCCGAGCGACGCCGCCCGACGCCTCTCCGAGCTCGCGGCGCACGGCGACCCCGACGCCATCGCGATCTTTGCCGAGGTCGGCCGCTTCCTCGGCCAGGCCGCCGCGGCGGTCGTACTCACGCTGGACGTGACGACGCTGGTCCTGGCAGGCGGCGTCGCGGGCGCCTTCGACCTCATCGCGCCCGCCATGCAGGCCGAGCTCGAGCGCCGCACCTTCCGCTCGATGTCCGACGGCGTGCGCATCCTGCACGGCACGCTCGGCGCCCATGCCGGCATCTTCGGCGCAGCCGCCAGCACGCTCGCCGCCCTGCCCGACTGAGGTCCACGATCGGGCTTCGATTGCCTTCCCCGGCATCGAGCGCTAGGCTCGCCCGCGACTCTGCCGCCCTTTGCGGCTCATCCGCGCACGCTCGATGGCTCCGTCGTCATCACCGTGGGCGGCCGAACGATCAGGACCGTGTCCCCATGACCCCGTTGATGAAGGGCTCCCACCCGAACGTGATCGCCGCCGTCGGCAATACCCCGATCGTGCGCCTGAACAAGGTCGCCGGCCACGTCGCCCCGGCTGAAATCTACTGCAAGCTCGAGTACTTGAACCCGGGTGGCAGCGTCAAGGACCGCCCCGCCGTGCGCATCGTCGACGACGCGGAGCGCGACGGGCGGCTGAAGCCGGGCGGCACCCTGGTCGAGGCGACCAGCGGCAACACCGGCATGGGCCTCGCGATGGTCGCGGCCGTGCGCGGCTACAAGACCATCTTCGTCATGCCCGACAAGATGTCCGAGGAGAAGATGGCGGCGCTGCGCGCCTTCGGCAGCAAGGTCGTCGTGTGCCCGACCAACGTCGAGCCCGAGGACCCGCGGAGCTACTACTCGGTCGCCAAGCGCCTCTCGGTCGAGACCCCCAACGCCATCCTCGCCAACCAGTACCACAACCCGTCGAACCCGGAGGCCCACTACGAGTCGACCGGGCCCGAGCTCTGGGAGCAGACGGGCGGCGAGATCGACGTGCTGGTCGCACCGATGGGCACGGGCGGCACCATCTCGGGCACCGGCAAGTACCTGAAAGAGAAGAAGCCGAGCCTGCGTGTGGTCGGCGTCGACCCGATCGGCAGCGTCTATCACGACTACTTCCGCACCGGTAAGATGCCGGCCGCGTCGACCTATCGGGTCGAGGGCTTCGGCGAGGACTTCCTCCCGTCGACCATGGACTTCTCGGTCGTGGACGAGGTCATCCGCGTCTCCGACAAGGAGTGCTTCCAGTGGACGCGCCGGGTCGTGCGCGAGGAAGGCCTCTACACGGGTGGCTCGGCCGGCGGCACGGTGTGCGCGGCCGTGAAGTTCGCCGAGCGTCATCGCGGCAAGCAGAACATCGTCTGCATCCTGCCCGACAGCGCGGTGCGCTACCTGTCCAAGATCTTCAACGATACGTGGATGAAGGAAGGCGGCTTCCTCGACCCCGAGAACCCGGCCGGCGACACCATCGGCGACCTGGTCACGCGGCACCAGCGCGAGGTCGTCACGGCCCGCCCCGAGGACACCTTCGACTCGGTCGTGCGCCGCATGAAGGAGTTCGCCATCTCGCAGCTCCCGGTCCTCGACCAGGACGGCACGATGATGGGGCTCATCTCCGAGGGCGACATGCTCTCGGCCCTCCTCGAGCAGCGCGCCAACCTGAAGACGCCCATCGCCGGCTTCTTGAACGGCAACTACGCCATCGTCGAGGCCCACAACGGCTCGACCATCCTGCCGCAGATGTTCTCGCAGAACCGCGTCGTGGTCGTCGAAGACCAGGGCCACATCGTCGGCATCATCACCAAGATCGACTTCATCGACTGGTTCTCGTCGAGGCTCCGCGCATGAGCAATCCGCCGACTGTCGAGCTGCCGCGCCCTCCGATCGGCCCGCCCAAGATCCTCTACGTGCTCTCGGACGCGACGGCCGAGACCGCCGAGCGGGTCTTGCGCGCGGCGCTGATCCAGTTCCGCGAGGTCAAGCCGCAGCTCCGCATCTTCTCGCTGCTCAGAAAGGACGAGCAGATCGAAGAGGCGCTCCGACAGGCGGCCCATGACCGAGCGCTGGTCGTCTACACCATCGTGAACCCCGACCAGCGCTCGCTGCTCGAGACCCGCGCTCACGTCTATCAGCTCCAGACGGTCGACCTCATCGGGCATCTCATGGGTCGCCTGGCCGAGTTCCTCGGGGCCGAGCCCGTCGGGCGGCCCGGCCAGGGTCAGCTCAACACCGCCTACTTCGAGCGCATCGAGGCGGTCGAGTTCGCGGTGAAGCACGACGACGGGCAGGCGGCCGGCGGGCTGCACGCGGCCGACGTGGTGCTGGTCGGGCTCTCGCGCACGTCCAAGACCCCGCTGTCGACCTACCTCGCCCAGCGCGGCCTGAAGGTCGCCAACGTGCCGGTCGTCCTCGGGCTGCCGCTGCCGCGCGAGCTCGAGCACATCGACCAGGCCAAGGTCTTCGGGCTCACCATCAACGCCGGAGCGCTCATCCGCATCCGACGGGCGCGGCTCCGCGCTCTCAACATGCCGGACGACACCGACTACGCGCGCCGCGACCACATCGTGCAAGAGCTCCAATACGCGCGCGACATCTTCGCGCAGCATCCCCTGTGGCCGGTCATCGACGTGAGCGAGCGTGCCATCGAGGAGACGGCGGCCATCCTGCTCCGCATCCGCGAGCAGCGGCAGCGCGGCATCATGACCCCCGACAACCCCGAAGAGCTCGTTCAGCCCGGCGACGCGCGCCCGTCCTGATTCTCGATCGCCATCGGATGGAAGACGACAGGAACGGAGAGGCCCCTCGGAACGCGATGGCTCGTCGCTCCAAGGGGCCTGGCTCGCCGCGTCACGACGCCGCGGCGTGGGCCTCACCCGTCACGGCGTGGCCACTGCCTTGTCCGGAGCATCGAACCGGTAGTCGAACTTCACGCCGGTCACGAAGTTGCCCCCGCTGAAGTCGTCGCCCGCGAGGTAGCGCGTGCGGACAGCGCTGGGCTGCTTGCCGAAGTTCTCGCCGTTGAGCGGATTCCCATCGCAGACGAGAGACGAAACCCCCAGGGTCGCCGCGCCCGTGAGCGGCACACCCGCCGCAGGGACCTCGCCAACGGCTGCGCGACCAAAGCCGACGCCCGCGTAGACCCCCGCCTTGTCCGCGAGCCGCCCCTGAGCGGTGAAGGTGTCCTTGTCTTCCTTTTCGACCGCTGTGGCTCCCCAGAAGAACTGGCAGTTGGTGAGCCCCTGGGCGGCGAGCTCGGCGATGTCGACGGCGATGTTGAAGTAGACCTTGTTGCACGAGAGGTCGCGGGCGGGCAGGTCGCCGGCCCCCGGGACCGTTCCGCACGAAAGCTGCTCGTCGCCGTAGAAGAGGCCGTACTGAAGGTGGTACGGGGCCTCGTTGCCGGCTCGCGCCGAGGTCGCGACCTTGCCGGTGCCCGCGTCGCTCGAGAGGTCGAGTACGAAGGTCGCCGCGTCACACACGACCTGAGCCTTCGTGAAGAGGAGGCGGGTCGCGATGGGCTTCGTCGCCGTATCCGGTCCGACCGTGCAGGCCAGCGCTGCGACGGCCGTCTCATCCCGCCCATTCGAGCCGAACAGGAGCTTGATCGCTTCGGCGCTCTTCGGTCCGGCGTTATCCGGATCCGGGTAGCAGGTGTCGAGCTTGGCCGAGCAGAAGACGTCTTCGAAGTTCACGGCGATGTCGAAGAAGCCCTGGTTGGCGTCGCGCATGACGGTCAAGTTGAAGGAGACGCCGACGTCCTGGTTCTCCTTGCACTGGAACTTGAGGACGCACGGCTTGGCCGAGGGGCACGGGTTCTCGAAGTCGGCGTCGCCATCGCCCGCGGGCGTCGCAGTGGTCAGCGCGGTGAACTGATCGTCGAGGAACTCTTTGTTGGTGCCGAGGCTCCCTTGGTTGTTCGGCACCTGGATCTGGTTCAGCACCAGCGCGACGTAGTTCCAGTTCGGCGACCCGCCGGGGGTGTTGGCGTCGCAGGGCCCGATGTAGGTGATGTCACCGCCACCGAGGTTGCCGTAGTCGCCGGAGGTCACCGGGGTCTTCTGCCAGACGGTGCCGACCGCGGCGGTCTGGACGCCAGCGGCACTGAAGACCGGCTCGCCATTGTAGACCACGAGCCCGTAGCTCACGCCGACGACCGACGGCAGCACCAAGGGGGCCACGTTGATCGCGACGTTCGTTCCGGGCGGGCCGGCGCCCTCGTCGCAGGCGAAAAGGAGTGGCAACGCAGCCAGCGGCGCGAGGCACGAGACAACGCGGGAACGCGCACACGTCCTGGCAAAGCCAGGCTTCCAGCGGGTGAGATTCATGAGTCCTCCAGGAGAGCGGGCACACAGGCCCGTGAGATGACGGTGGAGATCTCGATGCATCACGACCGGCCTACCCGCATCGGCGGCCGAGAAGTATCGACGCGGGCAGGTGACGATCCCGCGCAGACCCTTCGAGTAGCACGCCCCGACGCTGGCCTTCAAGCCCCGACCCTCTAGCACGACTGCTTAATGAACTTGCAGGCGTTTCACCTGAAAAATTTGGCACTCGACCGACTGGTCATCTCGACCCTTGAACCCCGTTCGCGTCTCGCGTATGGTCCCTAGGGTGCGGTGTTTTCGACCTGGTTCGAGGGCCCCACATCGAGCGCCAAGCCTGACAAATGCGGGTCGGCCAACGCTCGATGAACTCAATGTGATCCGTCACGCGACCGGTCCCCCTCCGGCTTCGCACAAGGAGTCTCCATGAAAGCCCATTCGCTGCGCCTCGCGGCGCTGAGTGCCATCCCTCTGTTCGGTGCGTGCGCGGCCGACGGCCAGGGGCCGACCGGGCCCCAGGTGAAGATCCAGACCGCGGCCCTCGTGCTCGGCAACGTGACGGACGTCGACTACGGCCTGGCCGTGTACAACGGCGATCCGTCCTTCGACGTCAACGGCGACCCGACCTCCGCTGCGGATCTCGTGTGGGAGAAGTCCTCGCTCACGACCAGCAACTACGGCAATGGCCCTGGCGGCGACCTGACCTACATCGGGCCCTGCGACGCCTCGGTCGCCGGCAACAACTTCATCGCCCTCGTCATCAACAAGATCCTCGTCACCTCGGGCGGCAGCCTCGCGGGCGGCACGGTCCTCGATGACCAGAACACGTCCGTCGACAACGACCCGGACTTCGTGAACCCGTGCCCGTCGGACAAGCCGTGCGTGCTCGACTTCGCGTGCGTCGAGAACGCCGACGTCGGCGTGACCTTCAACCTCAGCGTCATGCGTGACGCGGAGCAGGGCTTCTTCGACATCGCCGTGAACTTCGAGGACATCTTCTGCTCGGCGAAGTTCGACACCTGCTACGACGTCACGGCCGGTCAATACACGACCGCAATTGGCCAGGAGAACGGCCAGTCGGTCACCTGCTACCAGTTCAAGGACGACAAGGGCAACACCCTCTGGGCGGCTTTCACGGGCGTGGGCAAGGGCTGGTCTCTGTGGGAGTCCTGCCTGAGCGGACCAATCGCCGGGACCACTGTCGATGGCCCTGCGAGCTCGGTTCCGCGTGAGATCCGCTCCGGCGCGGCCGTGTACAAGCCGGTGACGACCGCAGGCTCCGGGACCCCGATCGTCCTCCTGCACAACCAGACCACCGGCAAGCGTGAGCACACTGGTGTTGCGGCCCTCGCCTGCACGGCCGGCCCGGACACCGCCACCAACGACATCGCGACCGAGCTCGTCTTCACGCGGCCGATCGTCACCTGCGCCAACGGCGTGAAGTTCTCGCTCGACCTCGAGGGTGCTGACGGCGGCAAGCAGTCGCAGTCTGATGACAACAACACGGGCAAGACGATCGAGTACGGTCTCTACTTCGGCAACGAGACCCTCGACTGCGGCACCGGCCCCGGCAGCTGCAACAAGGTCTACTACAACATCGCCATCAACCTCGAGCAACTCGCGGCCCAGGGTCTGTCGAACTGCCGCCTGCGCTACGCCGCGTCGGCCATCGAGGCCGGTGACGAGAGCACCTTCGATGAGTTCGGCGCCCTCGTCGACCCGAACGCGGTCTACGGCGGCGTGTCCTTCGGCGTGCAGGGCGGCCTGCCGCTCACCGGTCCGGTCCGTGAGGGCACGACTCCGGCCCCGAGCTGCGTCGCGATGCCGCTCGGTGGCACCAACAGCGGCGTGACGCCGATCTATGTGAAGGGAAGCGGCTTCGGCGACGAGCAGTCGGGCGTCCTCGACTACTTCACCACCGGTGGCCCGGCCGAGGCGTTCAGCACGCCGCAGTGATTCCGCAGGAGGCTTGGCCAAGCCAGGCTGCCCACGGATACAGCGCTCTTCGATGAGCTTCGAGAGGCCCGGGTTCGCCCGGGCCCTTTTTTTTGCCCTCTGCTCGATTCCCGTGCGCCCAGCCGTCGCGGCCCATCTCGCGTTGACGCCCACCGCGCCCCGTT
>JAEUKJ010000250.1 GCA_016792665.1 Deltaproteobacteria bacterium
GAGGACGGGGAGGGCGAGGGCACTGAGGAGGAAGTGATGCATCGTGTGCACGGCGGGGCTCCAGAGATCCGATGGTGGATCGGGAGCACCAGCTCGGTGCTTCGACCCGAGCGGACCATGGCACCGGCGGATGGCGTGAGAATGACCGGACGGCAACGAGTTGGGGCGGGGCGCGCGATGCGCTGCGGTGCGGGTCGGCCGGGGCTCGGGGCGTCGCGTGGTGCGTGTGCGAGAGCGGGGCTGAGCGGAGGTGGCGGGTTGGTGACGGGACGGTGACAGCGTGCGCAGCGCCTCGGCTGCACGAGGCTGCAGGCGACCGTTCCTTGGGACCGGCCGGGGTCGCGAGACTCATCGTCGACCGAAGAGCATGCCGTGACGGGCCCTTGCCACGGCCGGCGCTGGTGACTACGGCGCGCGCCATGAAAACTGCCGAACGCGCCCTCGAACGCTTCATCTTTTTCGGTCGTTGGTTCCAGGCGCCCATGTATGTGGGCCTGGTCCTCATCGGCTTTGTCTACAGCTACAAGTTCGCGGTGGAGCTGGTCCACATCGTGAGCGAGGTCGGCTCCCTCACGGAAGAGGCCTTCATGCTGGGGGTGCTCACGCTCGTGGATATCACCATGGTCGCCAACGTGATGATCATGGTCATCATCGGCGGGTATGCCACCTTCGTGAGCCGACTCCCGCTCGAAGGCGAGGAGGACAAGCCCGACTGGCTCCAGCGCGTCGACGCCGGCACGATGAAGGTCAAGCTGGCAGCGTCGCTGGTCGGAATCAGCGCCATCCACCTGCTCAAGTCCTTCATCAACATCGGCAACAAGGACCCCGAGAAGGTCACGATGCAGATCATCATCCACGCGGTCTTTGTCGTGTCCGCGTTGCTGCTCGCCGTGACCGAGCTGGTGCTCAAGAAGAAGGCCGCCATCGGGTTTGGACACGAAGGCAAGTGATCACCGCCGAAGGCCTGGCGGAGCCAGGCTGCCCAACGGCATGATCACCGCCGAAGGCCTGGCGGAGCCAGGCTGCCCAACGGCATGATCACCGCCGAAGGCCTGGCGTAGCCAGGCTGCCCAACGGCCGAACTCAGAGGGTGTTGCACGCGGGTGCGGTGCCCTGGGCCCCGCCCTGGGGGAGCACAAAGACCGCGGCCGACCAGGCCGGTACCGTGAAGGTGTCGCTTGCGTCGTCGAAGGTCGCGGTGCGCGCGGTGGTGTCGACCGAGCTCGCGAAGGTCGGGTGCAGGGTCCAGCCGGAGGTCGGGCCGAAGCCGGTGGTGGCGGCCTCGGGGCGCGCGTTGATGGCGACGAAGAGGCCGTCGCGGGTCGGGTCGAGGTCGGCCCCCGCGCACGTCGCGTCGCTCAGCGTGAAGGTGATGAGGCCCGGGGTCTGCGAGGGGCCGGTGTTGTGGAAGAGCAGGCGGGACTTCACGTCGGCTTCGGTCTGGAGGCGGAAGAGCGGCGAGGACTTGCGGACCGCGAGGAGCTCTTTCACGCGGTCGCGGGTCGCCTCGAAGTCGGCCTTCTTCGGGGCGAGGGCGGCGTCGGCCAAGAGCGAGGTGATGAGGGCCCAGTTCGAGCCGTCCTTGTCCTCGCGCGGCAAGCCGACGTTCCAGCGGTTCGAGGCGAGCGTCGGGTCCAGCGCGTTCCACCAGTCGCCCGAGTCGTAGCTGTCGCGCTCCATCGATTTGCTGCGCAGGAGCTCCGAGCCGGCGTGGATGAACGGGACGCCCTGGCCCAGCAGGATGGTCGCCAGCGAGACGACCTGCATGCGCACGCGATCGGCCATGGTCGTGCCGGTCTTGGCCTTGTAGGCGATGATGTCGAAGAGGGTCTGGTTGTCGTGCTTCTCGACGTAGTTGATCGACTCCTGGGGGTCGAGGGTGTAGCCGCCGTTGGCCCCGTTGTAGCCGACCAGGAAGCCCGTCACGTTGTTGCCGTTGCGGTCGGTGAGGCGGAAGTTCTTCAAGCCGCCGGCCATGCCGACGCGGATGAGATCGGCGCCGAGCAGCGCCGCGGCTTTCGTGGTGGCGTCGGCCGGGGCGAGCTCGTTCGGGGCCGCGTAGAGGCCGTTGCCGAAGCCCTGGCGTTTGCGGAGATCGTTGCCCGAGTCGAAGGCCGAGCCGCCGCGCACCGCGTCGCGCAGGCGGTCGTTGAAGGTGCCGATGCCGGTGCCGGCCATGTTGTTCTGGGTGGCGTTGACGCCGCGCGCGTTGCTGGCGACCTCGCCGAAGTTCCAGCCCTCGCCGTAGACGTAGATCTTCTTGCCGTCGACGCCATCGGCCTCGATCGTGAGGGTGTCGAGCGCCGCGCGCAGCGCCTGCATGTCGGCCTTCATGTGGTGGCCCATGAGGTCGAAGCGCAGGCCGGCGACCTTGTACTGGCGTGCCCAGATGAGGGCCGAGTCGATCATGAGGCGGCGCATCATCGCGTGCTCGGTCGCGGTGTTGGCGCAGCAGGTCGAGGTCTCGACGAGGCCCGTGTCGGGGTTCAGGCGGTGGTAGTAGCCGGGGACGACCTTGTCCAGGACCGAGGTCGGCCCGACACCCGACGCGTTGGTGTGGTTGTAGACGACGTCGATCACCAGGCCGAGGCCGACCTGGCCGAGCGCCTGGACCATCTGGCGGTACTCGACGATGCGCGCGGTGCCGTTGGGCTGGCTCGCGTAGCTGCCCTCGGGCACGTTGTAGTGGAAGGGATCGTAGCCCCAGTTGAAGCTGTCGATGGGGCGGACGTAGGCCATGAGCGCCTGGGCGTCGCTGGTCTTCGGGTCGAAGCCGGCCAGCACCTGGCGCACGGTCTTCATGCCGTGGGTCGTGCAGAGGTCGCGCGGCACGGACGTGTTCTTGGCGCACAGGACGTCGAAGCCCGTGTCGAGGTCGACGCGCGCGGAGGCGTCTTCGTCGATGGTGGCGATGTCGAAGGTCGGGAGCAGGTGGAGGTGGGTGACGCCGGCCGAGGCGAGGCCAGCGAGGTGGCGCATGCCGTCGGACAACGAGGTGCCCTGGCCGTTGTAGGTGAATGCACGGTAGTGGCCGCGGTCGGCGGCGGGCACGGTCGGGTCGGCGACAGAGAAGTCGCGCACGTGCAGCTCGTAGAGGGCGATGTCCTCGGGGGCGTCGGGCTGGGGCGGGTGGAAGTCGGCCCAGCCGGCGGGTGCCAAGGCGGGGGCGGTGAGGTCGGCGATGAGCGTGTGCTTGCTGCCGGTGGAGAGCGCAGTCGAGTAGGGGTCGGTCACCTCGACGGTCGCGACGCGACCGAGGACCGGGTGGAAGGCCTTGACCTCGTAACGATAGAAGGTGCCGGCCCAGGTCGGGTCGCCGGTGACGCGCCAGACGCCGTCATCGCCGCGGGTCATCTGGGCTGGCGTCAACGGGGCGAGCGCCGCGTCATAGCGCAGGAGGCGCACGAGCTGGGCGGTCGGGGCCCAGAGGGCGAGGCTCGGGGTGGTGCCCGCGAACGTCAGGCCGAGCGGGCCTTCGTAGGTGAAGAGGTCGTCGAGGACGCCGGGGATTTGCACGCGGGTCGCGGCGATGACCTTGCCGTCGCCGTCCTTCGCGACCGCGACGAGCTCGCCCTGGAGGATCTCGGAGAGCGAGGAGCGGGAGTCCGTGATGGCGGTCGGGAGCGTGAGGGCCGAGAGGGCGGACAGGTGCGGGAAGGCGGCCTTCAGGGCGGGTGAGAGGCCGGCCGGGGCCTTGGTGAGCGGGATGGCCGTGCCGCCCGTGACCTCGGTCTCGGTGGTGGTGATGCTGCCGTCGGCCGCGTAGCGGAGCTCGTAGGAGGTCGCGCCGATGGGGTTCCAGGCGAGGGTGCCGCGGTCGAGCCAATGGGCGCCGGCGCCCGCGATGGACAGGCCCGGGATGCCGAGAGGGAAGGGGGAGATCTCGCTCGAGCCCGAGACGAGGAAGACGATGTTGCCGGTGGTCGCGAGCTCGACGGTCATGTCGGGGCCGGGGTCTTTCTCGTCGCCGCGGTGCACGATGATGCCGACCGTCTTCGCGTC
>JAEUKJ010000262.1 GCA_016792665.1 Deltaproteobacteria bacterium
CGCATGGACACTCCTGACTGGTGCGAGCTCGCGCGCTGACGCTCGACGCGGCGTCAGCCACGAAACCTCGCGACTCTCGCACGACTTGCCCACGCCGCCCACCCCTGCCAGGCGAACATCCCGAGCAGCCCGAGCGCGCCGCCGCCCCCGCCCTCACAGCCACACCCGTGTCCGCGCGCGGCCTCGACCACCACGCCATCCTCCACCTCATCGACCTCCGCCCCAACCTCCACCGCCTCGACCTCATCGACCTCCGCCCCACCCTCCACCGCCTCCACCTCATCGACCACCTCGACCACCTCGGGCCCGCTATCGACCTCGACCTCCTCGACCTCCTCGACCTCCTCGACCACCTCGGGCCCGCTCTCGACCTCCTCGCCGTCCTCTCGCACGGGCCCGACGCGCAGCGGGATCACACCGCGCCACCACACCGTCGTGCTCACACGGATGTAGACCGTCTCGCCGCGCCGCAGCGACACCGGCACGGCGGGCTGATCCTCGGCCGAGCACACGCGCATCTCGGCCGCCGGCTCGCAGCTCGTGAACACCGCCAGGTCGGGCCACGCGTCGCGCCCGGCCTTCGTATCGATCTTGTAGACGCCGTCGGCCGGCGCCGTGAAGCGGTACCACAGCGGGAAGTTGCCGTACGGGCACGGGGTCAGCGCATCGACCGCGCGCGACGCATAGTTCACGCCGTAGAGCTGCTCACCGGCGGCGATCGGTAGAGCCCCCGCGCACGTGTCATTGACCGGCGGCGCCCCGAGCCGCGACACGTTGAGGGTGACCTCGCCCGCGTCGCTCAGGTACCGCCCAGCGACGGCGATGCACACGCGCGCCCCTGCCTCCATGAAGCCATCGAGCCGCCCATGGTCGCCTGGCGCATCGAAGTCGTTGCACGCCAGGAGGCCCGGCGGCCCCTCGCCGCGCGCGTCGCACGGCTCGAAGAGCGCGACCACCGTGTCCTCGAGCGCGCTGCCCGCCGTGTCGAACACATAGACATCGCTGGTGGGCGCCTCGAACGCGTACCAGATCGCGCTCTGCACATACGGCCCGCAATCGGGGCCCCAGTTGAACGCCTCACGCGTCGCGCCGCGCGTCGTCGCGGTCGTCGTCGACGGCACGCCGACCTCGATCGCGCCCAGCCACGAGTCGTTCGGCGGCACCACCGCGGGCGGCGCCGGCAGCGCCACCACATTGAACCAGTCCGCGACGCTCGGGTTCGTGCCCACGCGCAGCACCACCTCCTGCCCCGCCGCCAGCGTCGCGCTCGCTCCACCGAACCCGCACGCCAGCTCTTCGGTCGCCGCGCACCCCGAGAACACCGTGATGTAGTGCGCCGAAATGAGGTTCTCGCGGATGGCGAACTGGTACTCGCCCGCGCTCGGCGCCACGAAGCGGTACCACACGTCGACCGCGTCCTCGGGCCCACACGACGAGAGGTCCTCGCCGCTCGCGTTCCAGGTCGCCGCGTGCGCCGGCCGCTCCTGCGTCACCTCCACCGCGTCCTCACACCGATCGTTGGGCGGTCGCCCCGCCTCGTTCGCCGGCTCGACGCGCAGGACGAAGTCACCGCGGGTGCCGCCCCAGCCGCCGACCCGCACGCGCACGATCTGCCCCGGCTCCAACCACCGGTCCAGCTTCGGCGCCAGGTCATGCGGCTGGTCGTCCACGCACGCGATCAACTCGCCACACGCCCCATACAGCGCCAGCGTCGTGTCGAACGCGCTCTCCACCGTAAAGACCATCGCCTGCTCGCGCGCGACCTCGGGCACCTCGAACGCGAACCACAGCGCGAGCTCGTCCTCGACCGCGCACGGCGACGGCGCCTGCCCCGTCGTGAGCCCCGCCGTCGACGCCGCGACCCGAGCCGGGATCGACCCGAACACCGCCTCATCACACGTCTCGCCCGGCGCGGCGCGAGCGTCGCCCGCTACGCCCCCGAGCGCCAAGCCCCCAAGCCCAAAGCCAACGATGCTCGCCAAACGAACGATGCTCGCCAAGCGAACGATGCTCGCCACGCCCACCCAGATTTTGTCGG
>JAEUKJ010000274.1 GCA_016792665.1 Deltaproteobacteria bacterium
TCGGCGCCCTCCAGCGCCCCACGGAGGCACTCGCAGCCCTTGATACCGCCGCAGCGCACCCGCTGTTCGAGGCCCGCGCCCGCCTCGCCCAGGCCCCGCTTCTCTGGCGCCTCGGCCAGAAGGCCCAGGCCGAGCGCGTCCTGACCGAGCTCGCGTCCCGCGACGACGAAGCCCGCGCCCACCTGGCATCGCTGCTCTCGGCACGCGGCGAGCACACCCGCGCCGTCACGGTCGCCAACGCCATCGGCGACGCGTGGATCCGCCGCGAGGTCCTGGCCGCGCTGGGCCCGAAGCCCCGCTGAACCGCCATTCATTCGCGCATCGGTCGCTCGCGTGACGTCGCCGTGCTAGCGTCTGGCCGAGGCCCACGCATGCCCGAGCTCCGCGACGTCGCCCAGCACTATCCCGAAGCGGCTCACTGCGACGCGCTCTACGAGGTGCGCGACGAGGCCGTCGGGCTCCACGCTTTCATCGCCCTCCACGACCTCTCGCGCGGCCCGGGCTACGGCGGGATCCGGCGCCGCCACTACCCGAGCGTGCGCGCCGCGGTGCGCGAGGTCGTCGGCCTGGCCGAGCAGATGACGCTCAAGACCGCCTTCGCGGGCCTCCCGGCGGGCGGGGCCAAGGCCGTCATCCTCGACCGCCGCCAGACCCGGCTCGAGGCCGTCTACGAAAGCCTCGGCCGCGCCATCGAGACCCTGGGCGGGACCTACTTCGCGGGACCCGATGTCGGCACGAGCGAGCTCGAGCTCGCCGCCGTGCGCAACACCTCGCGCTTTGTGAGCCACCTCACCGCCAACCCTGCGCAGCGCACCGCGGACGGCGTCCTGGCCGCGTGCCGTGAGGCCCTGGCCTTTGTCGGCGCCTCGCCACGCCCGCGCGCGCTGAAAGCCATCGTCGCCGGCGTGGGCCAGGTCGGCAGCATCGTCGCGCGCGGGCTCGCGTCGCTGGGGCTCGATCTCGTCGTCTCGGATCTCGACGCGAGCCGCGCGGGCATGGTCGCCGACGAGCTCGCGGCGGGCACCGTGCTCGCGGCCGAGGCGCTCGCGGCCGACGCCTATCTCCTCGCCCCATGTGCGCTGGGCCCGATCATCACGGCCGAGACGCTCGCCCGCTTCAAGGTCAAGGTCATCTGCGGCGCCGCCAACCATCAGCTCGGCGACGAGGCCCTGGCCCACGAGCTGGCCGAGCGCGGAATCCTGTACGTGCCCGACTTCACGGTCAATTCAGGCGCCGTCATCGAAGGCGTGCTGCGCCAGGTGACCCCGCCCGGGACCAACCCCGAGCCACTCATCGATGCCGCCATCGCGTCGATCGGCCCGCGCGTTCGTGAGCTCCTGCGCATCGCCGAGGCCGCGCAGGTCACGCCGCTCGAAGCGGCGTTCATGCAGATCCAGTAGGCCGCGCGCCTCGCCGGCTCACTCGCCGCGGTAGGCGGGCAGGCCCGCGACCAGGTTCTCCTCGCGCCACTTGATGTTGCAGCCCAGGCTCGCGCGCTGCTCTTCCGCCGCGGGCCTACCCGACAGCACCGCGTCGATGGCCGCGCCCAGGTCGGCGCCCGAGACCTCGACGCCATTGCCTGGACGGCTTCCATCCAACTGCCCGCGGTACGCGAGGCGCCGCGCGCCGTCGTACAGGAAGAAGTCCGGCGTACAGGCCGCGCGATAGTGGAGAGCGACCTCCTGGCTCGCGTCGAAGAGGTACGGATAGGGCAGGGCGAAGCGCCGCGCCGCCTCGGCCATGGCGTCCGGGGCGTCCGCCGGATAGCCCAGCGGGTCGTTGCTCGAGATGGCGACCACCGCCACGCCGCGCGCCTGCCACTGACGCACGAGCTCGCTCAGCCGGTCGCGCACATGCACGACGTAGGGGCAGTGGTTGCACAGGAAGGCGACCAACAGGGCCGGGGCCGCGGCGAAGTCGTCGCGCCGCACGAGCGGCCAGGAGCCGTCTGGCGCGCGCGTCGCGGCCGTGTCGGGCAGCGCGAAGTCCGGGGCGAGCGTGCCGAGGGGGACCATCGTCGACGGGGTCTTCGCCATGGTTCAGGGCTCCGGGGCAGCAGCAGGGGAGGCGCGGAAGCGCGCCGGGATGCGCGAGACGGCCTCGACGTCGAGGCGGCTCTTCGAGCTGGCGCCGGCCGCGATGACCAGCGAGCCGTCGCTGCCCAGGAGCTCGAGCAGAGCGCCGCGCACGCCGATGAGCCGGATCCGGAAGGTCGGGGTCGGGGCCGTGACGACGCGATGGCCCCAACGGAAGCGGCCGATCTCGTAGTGGTGGCTCCAGCGCTGGCCGTCGAAGCTCAGCGCCTCCTGCGCGTAGCGCTTGACCAGCGGGACGGCCAGCATGGTGAGGCCCATGACGATGAGGATCGGCGCAAAGATGAAGCCGACCACCGGCTCCTTGTCGACCTCGGCGAAGGCCAGGATCCCGAACGCGAGCAGGCTCGATCCGAACACGGCCAGCAGCCCTTGAATCGCCGCCCCGCGTGACACCGCGAAGCGCTGGTCGCCGGTCACGAAAGGCAGCGGCGCCTGCGCCGGCTCGTGCTCGGCGAGATCGGCCACGCCGAGGTGGGTCGAGAGGCGCTCGCCGATCCCGAGGATGGCGGCGCGGTCGTCGCTCTCGGCCAGCACCACGTCGGGGCGCCCGTCGAGCGCGATGACCAGCACCCAGCGCTCGATGGTGGTCCCGTCGCCTCCCGCGATCGGCACGACGCGGAGCCCGCGGACGTCGCCGAGCGCCAGCCACCAGACGTCGTCCTGCCCCGTCACGCCGAGGCCGAGGCGTCGCCCGGCCGCATCCAGCAAGAGCGCGCCGTGGCCGCGTGACAGGGTGAGGCCGACGGCCGTGAGGGTCACCGCGAAGAGGCCGCCCATGAGGCCGATCCCCACGCGCTGGCTCGGCGACACGGCCGGATCGGCGAACAGGGCGACCGCGAAGATCAGCACGACGATCGCCGCGCCGATCGCGGAGATGGCGGTGCCGAGGCTGCGCGTCGGCGGCAGCACCACCTCGAAGGGACGAGCGGTCATGGTCGGTCCTTGGGGGGCGTCTCGAGCACTCGTGCCACGTCGGCCAGCAGGGCCGCATGGGTCTCCGAGCGCGGCGGCTGGGACAGGTACGGCTCGAGCCGTGCGGCCGCATCGCCGAGCACGAAGGGGCGAAGGCTCTCTTCGAAGGGCGGAGACAGCGGGCGCAGCGGCACCGGTCGCCACGGGGCCGGCCCCTCGAGGAGGGCATAGAACATCATCGCGTCGTCGTCGCTCACCGCGTCGACGAGCCCGTCGGCGCCGATGGGCACCGGCACCGCGTCCGCCGGCAGCGCGGCCTGGAACGAGGCGAGGGTCGCTTCGTCGATGAAGGTCGGGCGCAGGACCAGCGCGCGCGGCAGGTCGGAGGTCTCGAACCCGAAGCGCGTGAGCGTCCAACGCTGCCGCGCTCCAAAGCCCGCCGTGGGCCTCGCGGCGCGTGCCTGGCTCTGTGCTTCGGCGCTCGCAGGCGCGCTCGTCGGCGGAGGCTCTGAAGTCCCCCCCGATGGGCGGAGCTCAGGTCCGACCGCCCCCGATGGGCGAAGCTCAGGTGCGACCGCCCCCGATGGGCGGAGCTCAGGTGCGACCGCCCTCGATGGGCGGAGCTCAGATCCGACCGCCCTCGATGGGCGGAGCTCAGGTGCGACCGCCCCGGCGCGCGTCGCCACGCGCTGCGCCAACGAGGACAGGTCGGGCAGGGGGCCTTGTCCTGCTTGGGCAAAAACGAGGGGGATTTCGCGACCCTGTCGCGAGGTGCGGATCGGGCCAGCGCGCGTGATCATCGCCTCGGCTGGCGCCTCGCGCGGTCCAGTCGGCGAGAGGCTCACTCGGGGTCCCGTCGCGGCCGGGCCCTCCGCGCGCGCCGGTGCGACGCCGTCGCGGGTCACGTCGGGCTCACCCGCGGGTCGGGACCGCGATCGCGCTACCGGGCCGCCCTCACGCACTTCGAAGGCCGGGGGCTCCGCCATCTGGCCGTTCGCGTCGCGCGCCATGAGGAGGACGCCCATCGGCCGTCCGACCGGGACGTACAGGGTCGTGCCACCGGCGGCGGGCTCCAGGGGCACGCGGATCAGCTCGCGCAGGAGGGCCTCGGGGTGGAGGTCCAGCGGCTCGAGTCCGCTGGGATCGACCAGCAACAGCCACGCGTGCAGCTCGTGCGCCGTGCTCGCTGCATGGCTCAGGACGAGGCTGCCGGTGCCGCTGATGACGCGCTGGAATCCGCCCGTGCTCAGATCCGCCATACCGCCTCGATCTGCACCAACATCAACGCGTTCCACGCCGCGTGTGCCGCGATCGGCACCCAGATCGACCCGCTCCATTCGTAGAGCAGGGCCAGGGCTACGCCGAGCCCGCCCAGCGGCAGGATGAGGGTCGGCTGGAGGTGGACCGCGCCGAAGATGGCCCCGGACAGGAACATCGCCGGCCCGCGCCCGATGCTGTCGCGCAGGTTCCGGAAGAGGAAGCCGCGGAAGAGGAGCTCCTCGACCACGGGCGCGACCAGCACGGCGCCTGCGCCGATGAGCAAGGTCACCGCCAGCCCGCCCTGGTTGGCGACGAGCTCGACCGCGCTCTGGGTGTCGGGCGCGCGCCGCAAGATGAGGAGGTTCAGGTAGCTCGCGACCTGGACGATGAACGCGCACAGCGCCAGGGCCGGCACGATCCAGACCAGGACCTTCTTCGCGTGCCCGGGACCCGTGAGCCCGAGCGCGGTCCACGGGCTGCGCGCGTCGCGCTCCTCGCGGCCCCAGAGCTGGATGACCGCGATGGCCAGCGCGCCGTGGGCCAGGCCCTGGATGCCGACCGAGAGGGCGGCGCCGACGACCCCGAGCCCGAGGCTCGAGAGCACGATGCCGACGGCGAAGCCGATCACCTGCGCGCCGATGAACCACGCCAGGAGGACGCGGCGCGTGCGGTCGAGGCGGAAGGGAGAGCCCGCCAGGTCGTTGGCGAGGGTCCGGCGGACGAGCCAGGGGCGCAGGAACCAGCTCATCGCGATGAGCACCAGGAGCCCCAGCGACACGAGCCCGAGCTCGAGCCCAAAGGCCCACATCTTGCGCGCCACCGCGCTCTCGGCGACCTCGTTCAGATCGGCCGCGAGCTGGGCGGCCCGCGCTCCCTCGCCCGAGGCCTCGAGCTGGCGGACTTCCAGCCGGCCCAGCAGCCAGCGCGAGGCGCCGAACTTGGCCAGCACCCCGCCTGGGCCCGCGAGCCCGGCGTAGTCCTTTGCGGGTTCGCCGTTGCTCAGCCTCAGGAGATCATCGAGGACCGCGCGGTGCGCCTCGAGCCGCTTGGGGTCGCTCGCCAGCTCGGCGATCTCCGATCGCGCCGCGGCGTCCTCGCGCCAGCCGACCGCCATCGCGGTCCAGACGATGCGCAGCTCGGTCACCCACGGGGCGGCCGCGAGCTGCCCTTTCACGTCGTCGAGGACGCCCTTGCGGGTCGCGAGCGGCTGTCCTTCGAGGCCGATGGCGCTCCGCGTGTCGGCGGGCAAGGCCTCCGAGGCTTCCTGGACGAGGCCGCGGAGCTCGATGGCGCGCACGTCGGCCGGGTCGACTTTGGGGGCCGCCCCTGGGACCTGCCAGGCGTAGGCCACCATCAGCAGCCCGATGACAGCCGCGCCACCCGCCAACAGGAGATCGATCTGGCGCTCGAGACGAGGGTCTTCCAAGGCCTACCGTCAGCGCTTCGTCAGGTAGTCGAGGATACTCGTGCAGGACTCTTTCGGCAGCGCCTCGAAGCGCTCCGGGTCGCTCAAGAGCTCGCAGTGACGCTTGTTCTGCTTGAGGTAGACCGGGTCCTCGCAGACCTTCTTCTGGAGCTTCTCGCACGGGTTGTCGCAGGCGACGAAGAGGGTCGCGGCGAAGCCGATGACGATGGAGAGGACCTTGGGCATGAGCGCTCCGCAGAGAGATCGCGCGCTTGGCGCGGAGCCACGACGACCGCCGCGCATGCGCCCTGGCAATCGTCTCGGCATCGAGGCTCGACGGGTCGAGGCCTCCAGGCTCGCGCCGACGATAGCGCGCCTACGCCGTTCCCGCCAGAGCGGCTGCGGTCTCCCCCACCGCCTCGATGAGAGGAGGCTCCGAAGCCGCTTCGAACGGCGTCGCGTGCGCGGCACTCGCGTCCGCGACCCGCGCGCACGCGAGCTGGTCCCGGACATAGCGCTGGTAGCGCCTCACCTCGCTGGCGACCCACGCGTCGTCGCGCCCGAGCTCGCGGGCCAGGATGCGCGCCGCCGGCTCGGCCGCCGCGAGCCCCGCGTCGCTCGCGCGGTAGAACACCTGGAGTCGCCGGACCAGGAGATCCTCGAGGTCCCAGGCGTCCTCCTCGCGCGCCGCGATCGCCACCTGAGCCAGCACGTAGGGCAGGTCGGGGGAGATGCGCGCCGCCTCGCCCGGATGGCTTTCCATGCGGTCGCGAACCGCGTCGGCCAGGCTCCCATGGGTGTGCCAGAGGCAGGTCTCGAGGGCGTCGCGCACCGCGGGAGCCGGCTCGGTGCCGTCCGCGCTGGTGTGGCTCGCGACGGCCGCCGCGGCGATCGCGTCCAGGGGGGCCTTGTGTGTCTTGCAGCGCGCCAGCTTCGGAGCGGCTTCACCCCGTCGCTTCGCGTCGTGCTTCAGGTCCTTCACGACCTGATCGACCAGCTCTTCGGCCATGGCGCGATACGTCGTGAGCTTGCCGCCGGCGATGGTCGTGATGCCGCGCGGGTCGCTGTAGATCTCGTGTTCGCGCGAGGTCTTGTAGGCCGTTGCCGCGTCGCTGCGGATGAGCGGGCGGAGGCCGGCCCAGGTGCTGCGCACGTCGCTCGGCACGAGCCCCGAGCCCGGAAAGAAGTGGTTGGCCGTCCTGAGGATGTAGGTCACGTCCTCGGGGGTCGCGACGACTTCGTCGGCGCGCCCGGGGTAGTCGGTATCGGTCGTTCCGATGTAGGTCGTGTTGCCAAAGGGGATGGCGAAGACGACGCGGCCGTCGTCGACCGAGCTCATCGCGACCGCGAGGTCCAGGGGCAGCCGCTCGCGCGCGACCACGATGTGCACGCCCTTGGTCGGGCGCAGGCGCGCCGCGTCGCCGACCAGCGCACCGGTGTCGTCGGTCCAGGGACCGGTCGCATGCACGATGTGTCGGCACGGGACCTCGATCTCGATCGCCCCTTCGCCCGGGACCTCGTCCCGCATCCGCGCGGCGACCACACGCCCGTCGCGCTCGACCGGCCCGAGGTAGCGCATCCGCGAGAACGCCAGCGCGCCGCGCCGTCGCGCGTCGAGCGCGTTGGCGAGGGTGAGGCGCGCGTCGTCGGTCGCGCAGTCGTAGTAGATGATGCTGCCAGCGAGGCCCTGGTCGCGCAGCACCGGGATCGCGGCCCGGGTCTTGTCGTGCCCGAGCTTCTTGTGGATGCGCGGCGTGCGAAAGAGCGAGAGCAGGTCGTAGAGCCAGAGACCGATGTTGATCTTGAAGAGGCTGTGCCGACCCGGCTTGTAGACCGGCATCGCGAAGCGCAGCGGGGTCACGAGGTGGGGGTTCAAGACCTGCTGGCGATAGCGCTCGCGCGTGCCCTCCATCACGAGCCCGAACTGCATGTTCTCGAGGTAGCGCAGGCCGCCGTGGACGAGCTTCGAGCTCTTGCTCGAGGTGCCGCTGGCCCAGTCCCCCTTTTCGACCAGGGCCACCTTCAGGCCGCGCATGGTCGCGTCGCGCGCCGCGCCGGTGCCGGTGATGCCGCCGCCGACGAAGACCACGTCGACGCCAGCGCGCGCGGCCTCGAGATCGGCGCGGCGAGCCGCGATGGGGTCACGCAGGGCACGGCGGGGGCGGGGAGCGGTACCGGTCATGCCGCGGACCCTACCGAGCGATGACGCGGCGCGTCAACGATTCGGATTCGAGTGGATACCGCCGCATGCTGGCGGCGGCCGCCCTCAGCGAAAGCCGAGGCCGTCGATGACCAGCCCACCGGGGTCGACCCTGAACGGCACGCTCCGCTTGAGTCCCTCCGCGAGCTCCACCCGCGGCGGGCCGCCAGCCGGGTCCGGCGTCTCGGTGGTCTCGCGATACACGAGGTCCAGGGTCTGGGTCGGTCCGAGCTTCCACCGACCGGCGCGCTTGCGCGAGACCCCGTCGTGGGCGGAGATCTGCCACGAGAAGAAGCCCGTCGCCTTGAGCTCGAAGAGGTGGTGGTCCGAGCCCGCCGGCCCGCGGGCCTCCGCCCGGAGCTTGCGGCCCAGGTAGTCGGCGAGCTCGCCCGGCTTCTCACCGTCTGGCGGCGGAGTCGCCGGCTCGCCCGGCCGCACGGGATCGCC
>JAEUKJ010000464.1 GCA_016792665.1 Deltaproteobacteria bacterium
AGGGCGCGCACGACCTGCGACTCGATCCCGAGGTAGCTGCCCCAGCCCATGTTCTTTTCGCCGTTGATGACGAAGGCGGGGGTGCCGCCGAGCTCGAGGGCGTCGGCCTGGGCCGTGTCGTAAGCGATGCGCTTGGCGATGGCACCGTTGACCGGGTCCTCGCCGAGCGCCGCCTTGAAGGCGGCGAGATCGAAGCCGATGGCCTGGGCGTGGGCCTCGAAGGTGGCGTCGTCGAGCTGGCCCTGCGCATCGAAGAGGCGGTCGTGCATCTCCCAGAACTTGCCGAGCGTGAACGCTGCCATCGCGGCGCGGGCGGCCGGCATGGCGCGCGCGTGCATGGCGAGGGGGTGCTGCTTGAAGACGACCTGCACCTCGGGGTGGGCGCGGACGAGCTTCTTCAGAGGTTCGACGGCGCGGCGGCAGACCGGGCACTGGAAGTCCGAGAACACGAAGACCTTGACCAGGGCCGCCTCGTCCGTGGCTCCCATGGCGGGCGAGTCGCCCGGGGTCCCGGCCAGGCCGGCCTTGGCGACCGGGGCCTTGGCGATGACGGTCGCGTGCGGCGGGGTCAGGCCGGGCGTGCGCTCGAGCGTCTTGTCGTCGGGCTCGGCCGGAGACGCGACCGGGGCGGGCGCGGTCGGCTGGGGCGCGGGTGCGACGGTCGGGTTCGCAGCGGGGGCGGCGGGCGCGGTCGGGTTCGCGGCGGGGGCTGGCGCGGGGGCAGGGCTCGCCACGTCGGCCGGGGTGGCGGGAGGCGGTGCGGGCGCTTTCGCGCAGGCCCCGGCGACGGTGAGGGCCGAGGCCACCGCGAGGGTGGTGAGGGACCGGGACAGCGCGCGGCCGAGCGCGGCCGAGGTGTGGACATGTCGAAGCAGCATCGAGAACCCCCGCATGAGAGCTGGGGGTTAGCATGACCCGCGGGGATCTTTCAAACGTGCTGACCGGCACGGCGATCCGTGGTAGTCGCGCGCGGCTCGCCGCCCTTTGGGGGGATGATGCGAGTCAGAACCCGATGCCCTCGCCGCGGAGACCTGCGCGATGACCTCCATCACCGAACGCCTTCAGTCCCTCGAGCGCCAGGCCGAGCTCGGCGGCGGGCCTGACCGCATCGCCCGGCAGCACAAGGAAAAGAAGCTCACCGCGCGCGAGCGGCTCCTGGTCCTCCTCGATCCGGGCACCTTCGTCGAGCTCGACAAGCTCGTCGTCCACCAGTGCCGCGACTTCGGCATGGACGAGCACGAGGTCCCGGGCGACGGCGTCGTCACGGGGCATGGCCGCATCGATGGGCGCGTGGTGTTCGTGTTCGCGCAGGACTTCACGGTGCTCGGCGGGTCGCTGGGCGGCGCGCACGCGACCAAGATCACCAAGGTCATGGACCTCGCGATGAAGGTCGGGGCCCCGATCATCGGGCTCAACGACTCGGGCGGCGCGCGCATCCAGGAAGGGGTCGTGGCGCTGGCCGGCTATGCCGACATCTTCACGCGGAACGTCCTGGCCTCGGGCGTCATCCCGCAGATCTCGGCCATCCTCGGGCCGTGCGCCGGTGGCGCGGTGTACTCGCCGGCCATGACCGACTTCGTCGTCATGGCGCGCGAGACCTCGTACATGTTCATCACGGGGCCCGACGTCATCAAAGCCGTCACCCACGAAGAGGTCAGCAAGGAAGCCCTGGGCGGCGCCATGGCGCACGCCTCGAAGTCCGGCGTCGCGCACATCGCGGCCGCCGACGAGAAGGCCGCGCTCGCGTCCATCCGCAAGCTGCTCTCGTACCTCCCCGACAACAACCTCGGCTCGCCGCCCCACGTGCCGACCGGGGACCCCCCCGATCGCAAGGACAAAGACCTCGCGGCGCTGGTGCCCGAGCAGGCCAACAAGCCCTACGACATCAAGGACGTCATCGCGCGCATCGTCGACCGCGACTCGTTCTTCGAGATCCACGCGGACTACGCGAAGAACATCGTGGTCGGCTTCGCCCGCATGGATGGCCGCTCGGTCGGCATCGTCGCGAACCAGCCGGCGGTGTTGGCCGGGTGCCTCGACATCGACGCGTCCATCAAGGGGGCGCGCTTCGTCCGCACCTGCGACGCCTTCAACGTCCCCATCCTGACCCTGGTCGACGTGCCCGGCTTCCTGCCCGGGGTCGAGCAGGAGCACGGCGGCATCATCAACCACGGGGCGAAGCTGCTCTACGCGTATGTCGAGGCGACCGTCCCGAAGGTGACCCTCATCGTGCGCAAGGCCTATGGCGGCGCCTACGACGTCATGGGGTCCAAGCACGTGCGCGCCGACGTGAACTACGCCTGGCCCACGGCCGAGGTCGCCGTCATGGGCCCCGAGGGCGCGGTCAACATCATCTTCCGGAACGAGCTCGCGGCGCGCCACGCCGACGGGGCCGAGGCGGTCCTTGCCGAGCGGGCGCGTCTGGTCGAAGACTATCGCGACAAGTTCTCGAACCCGCTGCGCGTCGCGCGGCTGGGCTACATCGACGCGGTCATCCTGCCCGAAGACACGCGCGCCCGAATCTGCGAATCACTCGCCATGCTCGCCAACAAGCGCCAGTCGAATCCGCCGCGCAAGCATGGCAATATCCCCCTCTGAGGTGCACTCATGGAAGCCATTCCCCCGAACATCGTGACCTACAAGAACATCCTCTGCCCGGTCGACTTCAGCGACTGCAGCACCAAGGCCTTCTATCGGGCCGTCGGCTACTGCCAGCTCTTCGGCGCCAAGCTCACCGTGCTGTCGGTGCGTGAAGGTGGGCCGGTCACGTTCTACGACGACATCTCCAGCGGGCGTGAGACGCTCGAGCTCCTGCGCGAAGGGCTCGTGACGCGCCTCGACCTCCTCCAGGAGGAAGGCCAGGTCACGCGTGAAGAGCGCGATCGCATCGCCCTCGAGACGCGCAACGGCAAGCCCTTCGAGGAGATCCTGCGCTTCGCCCTCGAGGGCAACGTCGACCTCATCGTCATGGGCACGCACGGCAACACCGGCTTCAAGCACCTCTTCATGGGGTCGCAGGCCGAGCGCGTGGTGCGTCGCGCCCCGTGTGATGTGCTCACCGTGAAGCCCGACGGCTACGACCCGAAGCTCGACTTCTGACGATGGGCGAAGGGCGCGGCGCTCGCTTCACGCTCACGCAGTCAGAGCTCGCGCGGGTGCTCGCGCCGATCGCCGGGGGGCGGCCGGCGGGCGACGAAGGGCGTGTGCCGCCGAGCGAGCCCGCGCCCGCCTCCGATGGGCGAAGCTCAGGTGCGACGGCAGCCGATGGGCGAAGCTCAGGTGCGCCCGCCTCCGATGGGCGAAGCTCAGGTGCGGCGGCAGCCACCGATGGGCGAAGCTCAGGTGCACGGCGCGCGGCGGTGCTGGTGCCGGTTCTCTGGGAGGACGGGGTCGAGGCCGTGCGCGACCCCGAGCTGCTCTTCATCGTGCGTCCGCTGACGTTGTCGAGCCACTCGGGGCAGGTGGCCTTCCCGGGAGGCGTCATCGACCCCGAGGACGTGGACGCGACGGCGGCCGCGCTGCGCGAGGCGGAGGAAGAGCTCGGCATCCCGCGCGCGGTGCCGACGCCGCTGGGCCGACTGCCGGCCTTCGCGACGCACACCGGCTTCCACGTGACGCCCATTGTGGCGGCGGTGCCGCGCGAGGTGGTGCTCGTCCCGTCACCGCACGAGGTCGCGAGCCACTTCCGGGTGCGCCTCTCCGAGCTCGCGGACCCGTCCGTGCGGCGCACGATGCGCGGCGGGGTGGGCGGGCGTGCGGCGGACTTCCGTCTCCACTTCTGGGTGTCGACGCCGTCTCCGATCTGGGGCGTGACGGGGCAGATCGTCGTGAGCCTCTTGCACGCGCTCGGGCTCGAGTCCCAGGGCGGGCTCTGGCGCTGAGCGGGCGAAACTCGCTCGATGCCGAAGCTCACTTGCAGGTCGTACCGTCATCCGACCGGCCCGCGCGGGAGCGTTGCGGTCGGCAGTCGGGCGAGGCTTCCGGCAGTGAGGTGCTTGCGCGATGTGCCGCCGGACCGGTCAGCACGGCCGGCCGAGACCCGCGACGGGGTAGTTCGGTCGGATGAGGACGCGAGGTTCGGAGCGAAAGCGCGGATCTCGTCCGATGTGGACGCGAGGTTCAGAGCGAAAGCGCGGATCTCGTCGGATGAGGACGCGAGGTTCGGAGCGAAAGTGCGGATATCGTCGGATGTGGACGCGAGGTTCGGAGCGGGAGCGCGGATCTCGTCGGATGAGGACGCGAGGGTCGGAGCGGGAGCGCGGATCTCGTCGGATGAGGACGCGAGGTTCGGAACGGAATCGCGGATCTCGTCGGATGGGGACGCGTCTGTCACGACTCGCGGCGTTGCGTCGTTGCCATAACTGGGTGGTTTCGCCCGCGGACGGACGCGCACCCTCGTCGCGAGGGCACGCGTCGCGTTGGCGCGTGCGGTGACCCGCTGTCGACTAGACCGGGGTGCTCGGGTCGGCCGGGCTGGCGGGGTCGGCGGCGGGCTCGGCCGGGGTGACCGGGGTGTCGGCGACGCCGGCGGTGATGCCGGGGCGGCGCGAGGGGCGGACCCGGCTCGCGAGCTTCGACTCGCCCGCGAGGTTCAAGGCGAGCTCCGCGAAGCTCGCGACGAAGCGGAAAGCGTCGTCGTAGGTCGCGATGGCGCGGTCCTTGGCGATCTGGCTGGTCTCGTTCTCCCGGCGTTCGCGCGCCGCGTCGTCCAGCGCCGCGCCCAGCGTCTGGCGGAGCTGGCGCAGCGTCGAGAGTGCCAGTGCGTGGTCGAGGGTGACGAAGCTACGCGAGCTGGCTGGGTTCTGGGCGACGACCTCCTCGACGGCGCGCGTGAGGTTGCCCGAGAACTGAAAGAGCGACTGCGCATCGACCGGCGTCGTGCCCTTCACGCCGAGCGCGGCACCGAACTCGACGCCGAAGCGGTCGGTGTAGGCGGCGCGCACCGAGGTCACGAATTGGTAGAGCTCGGTGGCCGCCTGGTCCCGGCGGGCAA
>JAEUKJ010000527.1 GCA_016792665.1 Deltaproteobacteria bacterium
CTGGAAGCTCGGGATCCCCTACTGACGGATCGGCCTCTGCCTCCGCGCGCCCTCCTGGGGCCGGCGTGTCGAAAACTTGGCGCCCTGCCCGACGCGCGCCTATCTTCGTCGTAGATTCGACCGCTTGTAGGTCTACACCGAGGAGATGGCATGTCGACCCTACGCCGAGCACCAACGCACCATCGCCGGGCCGGGCACGCCGTCGGCGCCCTGCTGATGATGCTGTGCCTGCCGGCGGCCGCGGCCGACAGCGCCTTCGAGCCGGCGCATGCCGAGTGCAGCGCCGAGACCCGCCCCGAGCCCGCCGAGCTCGTCGAGCTCATCGCGCCCGACCTGGTCGGCGTGTCGCTGGACGACCTGCGCCTCGACAGCGAGGCGATGAAGAGCCCGGCCTGGCAAGAGCTCGCCGACGATGCTTCGATGGTGGCGCGGCACCTCCGACACAAGGGCGTCCTCGACCTCGGCGAGGTGCTGTCGACCTCGGTCGTGTCGATGCGCCAGGACCGCGTCATCGTCGACGTGGTGGGGCGCGCGCCGCGCTTCCAGGACACCGACAGCCAGAAGAACAAGCTCGGCCGGATCGGCGTGATGCGCGTGCAGGTCCCGGTCGCAAGCCAGTCCGGCATCTGCGACGTCGGCGAGCCCGAGCTCGTGTGGGAGCGCTCGCTGACCGAGCTCGACCTGCGCTATCGCGTCAGCACGACCGAGTGGGTCGGCCTGGTCAGCGACGCGACGACCGGCTTTCGCCGCGTATGGCCGCTGGGCGGGGGCGGCGTCGACCGCGGCGTGCGCAACCCGGGCGTCATCTCGTCGCTCACCCCGACGACCGAGGATGGCCTCCTCGAGAAGACCTACGCGTGGCGAAACCTCAACAGCCCCTGGTACTTCCGCAACAAGCCCTACCTGCCGATCAGCGTCGGGCGGACCTGGAAGCGCGCCGACGGATCGTTCTGGAAGGGCTACACCGAGTCCAACATCGCGTTCCACATCTGGCAGGACAAGGGCTTCGAGCGCGGCTTCTTCTCGCACGGCTGCATGCGCCTCCGCACGGAAGACCTGGCCGAGCTCGCCGCCTACGTCTTCGGCGCCCCGCGCCCGATCCCGGTCGTCCTGCAGGTGCCGCCCGTCGCCGATGCGCGCCACCCCTTCCCCTTCGACCGCGTGAAGTATTGGGAGCTCATCAACGCCGGCACCCCCGAGAAGCCCAAGACACGCTTGAAGTACATGCTCTACGACATGCAGCTCGGGAAGCTGCCGCTGCCGGCCGACAGCGAGTTCCGGGCCCTCGACTTCCTCGAGAAACCGATTCGCCCGGACGTGCAGACCTCGCCGTGACCGGTGCGGCGGTTCGAAGATCGCGACCCTGGACGCTGTGACGCGCGCGGCCTGAGCGACGGGCGGTGCACGCGTGAGAAGGGCGTGACTCGACCCCGACCCGTTGCTACCGTCCGCGCGCTCCGATGGGGACGCGCCCGAACGCGCCCCCGAAGTCGGAGCTCGGCCGCGTGATGCGGCCTCCAGCTCGAACACACTCGGGGGATCCGTTGAAAATCTTCGCACCTCTCCTCCTGACCCTCGCCCTCGGCGGGTCAGCCCTGGCGGCTCCGGCCGACCCCTCGGCCGCCGGAGGCAACACCGTCAGCCGTCTGCGCGGCGCCTTCGGCGCGAACGTGCGCGTCCTCATGGATGACGTCAGCGGGCAACCGCGTTCGGTTCGCGGCCTCGCGATCGCGACCCACGGCCTCGACTCCGCCGACCGCGCGAGCCGCTTCCTCGCCGAGCGCAAGACCGTGCTCGGGCTCGAGCACGCCGAGCTCGCCGTGGTCCGCACCGAGAAGCTGCCCGTCGGCGAGGTCGTCCGCTTCGCCCAGCGGGTCGGCGACCTCGAGGTCGAGGGGCGCACCCTCGCCGTGAAGCTCGACGCCGCGGGGCGCGTGACCGGCATCAACTCGGATCTGGTCCCCTTCGACCTCCAGCGCCCGAAAGCCCTCATCGACGCGGCCCAGGCCCAGGCCGCCGTGCACGCGCGCTTCGCGGTCGCGGCCACCGGCACCCCGCGTCAGGTCGTCCTCGTCCCGGCCCCGGGCCTGGCGCGTATCGCGTGGCGCGTGCCGACCGCGGTCATCCCGCTGGCTGCCCACTTCGACGTGTGGGTCGATGCCGAGACCGGTGACATCCTGCGTTCGAGCGCCAGCGGCAAGGACCAGCCGATGCGCACCCTGCCCGTGAAGGAGACCTCGCGATGATGCTGCGCCACTCCCGCGTCCTCGCGGTCTCGCTCCTCCTGCCGGCCGCGGCCTGCGGTGACGACACCAAGGGCACCACCACCGACACCACCGACACCGACACGAGCACCGACGTGTCGGACGCCGACGACGCCACCGAGGTCGACAGCGACCAGCCCGACACGGCCGTGCCGGTGCAGCCGCTGGCCAAGATCTATCGCGTCGACCCGCTCATCACGCCGAACCTGGAAGAGGTCGAGCTCGAGCACCTGACCTCCACCGACGGCAGCCTCCGCGGCAGCTACGCGAACGTGCGCAGCTGTACGCCGGACGCCGAGCGCGGCCAGAAGGTGACGCTGAACATCGGCATCCCGCTGGAGATCACCTCGTGCGTGCCCGAGGCCAAGGCCTTCCCGGGCGCCGACGGGACCTACCGCGACATCGCGCCGGCCGCCTCGCTCGCGACCGACGACGGCCGCTTCGCCGAGGTCATGATGTACCACCACATGCAGGTGGTGCATGACTACTTCAAGGACAACTTCGGCCTCACCGATCGCGACCAGCCCCTCGAAGCGGTGACCAACGTCCAGATCAACGTCTGCAACGCCTGGACGATGATCGCCAACGCCGCCTTCTTCCCGGCCGGCAGCTTCGAGCAGCTCGGCCTCGGGCTGGACTTCGGCATCGAGGGCGACTCGATCATCTTCTCGGGCTCGAGCAAGCGGAACTTCTCGCTCGACGCGGCGGTGATCTACCACGAGTACACCCACGCGATGCTCGGGGCGACGCGGCTCTCGGGCGTCTTCCCCGACAAAGAGGGCCTCAACAACCTGCCGGGCGCGCTGAACGAGGCGTACGCGGACTATTTCGCCGCGACGATCACCAACCAGAGTGCCATTGGCAATTTCGCGCTGAACGACTTCGAGGGCATGAAGATCTGCGGCTTCGAGATGGGCGGCGGCGGCAATCTCGCCCGTGATCTCGAGAACTTCCGTAGCTGCCCGGGCGACCTGACGGCCGAGGTCCACGCCGACTCCGAGATGTTCTCGAGCGCGCTGTGGCAGATTCGCAAAGATCTCGGTGCCACCGACGCCGACAAGGTCGTCCTGCAGGCGGTCCTCACGCTCACCGACACCTCGGACTTCCAGATCGCCGCGGCTGCGACGATCGACGCCGCCGAGGAGCTCTTCGGGGCCGAGGCCAAGGCCAAGGTCGAAAAGGCCATGGCCGACCGCGGGCTCATCGACTGCGAGCGCGTCCTGCCCATCGAGCGCATCGGCGTCCGCGGGCTCGACGTGACGCTGGAGTCGCCGAGCAGCTTCCAGGTCAACCCCTACCCGGGCTACGCGCCGGGCTACCTGCAGTACAGCTTCGTCGTGCCCGAGGGCACGAAGAAGGTGACCCTCACCGTGACGGCGGCGGCGGGCGGCGGCTTTGGCGGTGGCGGATCGCTCAACCTCGAGGCCGCGCTGAAGCCGGGCGTGAAGCCCATCCGCTACAGCTACGGGTTCACGGCCGGCTCGGCGATCAACGACGCCGCGCTGACCCTGCCCGTGACCAGCGGCAAGGTGTCCTTCGGGTCCGAGGAGTCGCCGCCCGAGGCCGGCACCTGGACCTTTGCACTGCACAATAAGGGTGATGGCGCCAGCCTCTCGAAGGTGGTCGCGACCTTCGAGTAGTCCCTGTTTACGATTGCGAGCACGGCGGGCTATGTCTCGTCCGTGCTCGACCGTAATCCTTCGCCCGCCTCGAAAACACGATCCATCTTCCGCTCCGCCGCGACGGCCTTCCTCGGCGCCGCTGTGGCCCTGGGGGTCGGGCGCGCGCTGGGCGGTTGGGCCGGCTTCGCGGTCGGCCTCGGGGCGCCGGGCCTCCTCGGGTGGGTCCTCGCGAGGCTGGGTCGAACCGTGCCGCAGACGGGTCTGCCCGACCCGTCGACGGTGACCCTCGCGAGCGTCGGCCCCGCGCGTGAGAGCGCGGCGAGCGTGCCACCCGCGCAAGGCCGCCGAGCCATCGCGGGAACCCCGGCGACCGGCGATGCGGATGCGGACCGGCGCGCGTGGGAGGCCCTCTATGGCGCGGCACTCGCCCCGATGTTGAGGCAGGCGACGCTGGCCCTCGAGCGGGCGGGCGAGGCCCTGGACCAGGCTCCGGGGTTGAGGCCGCTCCTGGGGATCGGACACGGCGCGACCATCCGCGCGCAGGAGACGTTGGCGCGGCTGCGCCATCACGGCCCGCTGGCGCCCACCATGCCGACCCTGCGCGAGCCCTTCCCGCTGCGCGAGGACCTCGCCTTCGGGGCGCGTGCGCTGGGCTACGAGGTCGGGCGTGAGGTCGTCTTGCGCTTCGCGCCGAACTTTCCGGCGCACGCCCTGGCCGACCGCGCGGCCCTCCGGCTCGCGTTGGCCACGGTCTTCCACGCGGCCGTCGAGGCGGCCGAGGCGCGCGGCGAGAGCGCGCGCGAGCTCCTGGTCGAGGCCGAGCAGGACGAGACGACGCCGGCCCGATCGATCGTGCGGGTCATCGTGTCGGCCGATGGTGGGGGCGCCATGCGTGCGCCACTCGCGCCGCTGGATGCGCAGGACGCGACGCTGGCCCTGCGCGGCCTGGGGCAGCTGCTCGGGGCGGCGACGGGCGACGGCGGGCGGGTCCTGGCGAGCGCGTGTGGGCGGCGGGTCGGGTTCCAAATGCCGGTATTGCGCTACAAGCGACTCACCGGGACGACGTTGTATGGGCTCGGGGCGCTGTCGGATCGGACGGCGCTGGTCATCGACTCGCGGCCGTTGGGGCGCGCGTCGATCTGCGAGCTCTTGGCCGGGTGGCGACTCTTGCCGACCGCCGCGGCGAGCTTCGAGGAGGCGCGCGAGGCCACGCGCGTCGCGCGGCTCGCGGACCGGCCCTTCGACGTCGTGATCGTCGTGGCGGACGAGGTCGAGAGCGAGGGGCTCTACGCGGCGATCGGCGCCACCATCGAGTCCTTTCGCGCCGCCAGCGGGCGCGCCAACCTGGTCCTCCTGGAGGGGGTCGAGGCCCTGGCCCTGCCCTTGCCGCCGAGCCTCGCGAACGCGCCGGGGGTCGAGGTCCGGAGGACGCCGCGCCCGCCGTCGCCGCTCGAGCTCATCGAGGTCCTGACCGCGCTCATCGTGCAGCGACCCGCCGAGGTCACGCCGCGCGCGCGCACCGAGGGCGGCTGGTCGGTGCTCGTCGCCGAGGACGATCCGGTCAACCAGGCGCTCCTCGTGAAGATGCTCGAGCGGCGCCACCACTCGGTGGTGCTGGCGCAGAACGGCGCCGATCTCGTCGACCGCCTGACCGAGAATCCCGACGGCTTCGACGTGGTGTTGATGGACATCAAGATGCCGGTCATGGACGGCTACGAAGCGACCTCGGTGATCCGCCTGCGCGAGGCTCAGAGCCGTCGGCCGCGGCTGCCGATCATCGCGGTGACCGCGCACGCGATGCAGGGTGAGCGCGAGCGCTGCCTGGCCGCGGGCATGGACGCGTACCTGCCCAAGCCGGTCGCGGACGCCGAGCTGCTGCGCACCATCGAGGAGGTCGTGGCCACGTTGCGACCGCGCGACGCCGTGGCCGAAGACGCGACGAGCGAGATCTTCGATCGCAAGCGCGTGCTCGAGTTCGCCGCGGGTGACGTGGGCTTCGTGGCGAGCCTGGTCGAGCTCTTCGGGGCGACGGCGCCGCGGCAGATCGAGCAGATCGAGGCGGGCATCGCCGCGGGCGACGGCAACGCGGTCTTTCGCGCGGCGCACCAGCTCAAGGGATCGATCGGCAACTTCGGCGCCGAGGCGGCGCGCGCGCTCGCGGCCGAGGTCGAGGAGCTCGGGCGGACCGGCCAGCTCGACCTCGCCAGCGCTCATCTCGAGCCGCTCAGGGTGGCGATCGACGCGCTGCTCGGGGCGCTGCGCGAGCTGGTGGTGCAGATGTCGGCGACAGGGTCCGGCGCGAAGGGTTGACGGTGCCCGCGGGGCGGGGTCGGGGCTTTGTTTCGCGCTTGTTTCCAAGCAGCCATGCGGCCGTGAGCCACGTCGGCCGGTGCTTGGCGCCCTCTGGGAAACGTGCGATGGCCGAGCCTTCGGGAGCCTTCGACGCGGCCCCAAGGAGACGACGATGACGACCCCACTTCGCGACTTCCTCGAGATCCCCTACGACCAGCTCGAGGAGATGAACCTCGCCGTGAAGCAGGCCCGCACGGACCGGAAGCCTGCCGACGTCCTGCGCGAGGAGCGCGTCAGCTACCTCGCCGACGAGAAGCGCATCAAGGCCGTGACCGTGTGCTTCACCGACCTCGAGGGTCGGCTGCACATGCTCGACTACGACAAGAAGTTCCTGCTGAAGAGCGCGGACAACCTGACCTTCGACGGCAGCTCGGTGCGCGGCTTCTCGGCGCAGTTCGAGTCCGACCTGCGCCTGTCGATCGACTGGGCGGCCTTCTACTGGCTGCCGTCGGACGTGTTCGGCCCCGGCAAGGTGCTGGTCTTCGCCGAGGTGCTGGGCCGTGACGGCCAGCCCTACCCGTCGGATCTGCGCGCGCAGTTGAAGCGCTACACCGAGAACCTCTGGGCCCAGCAGCAGACCGTCTGCCACGTGGCGCCCGAGATCGAGGGCTTCATCTTCAAGGGCCGCGACGCCGAGCGCCGCTACCACGAGACCGGCCACTTCGAGTACGTCTCGACCGGCGGCTACTACCACTCGCTGCCGGGCGACGCGCTGCGCACGTTCATCGACACCGCGGCCGAGGTGCAGCGGGCGATGGGCTTCCAGAACGAGAAGGACCACCCCGAGGTGGCGCCGAGCCAGTTCGAGATGAACTTCTCGTACAGCGAGGTGCTCATCACGGCCGACCAGGTGCAGCTCTACAAGCTGCTCTGCCGTCAGGTCGCGGCCAAGCTCGACATGACCGCGAGCTTCCTGCCGAAGCCGGTGACCGGCATCAACGGCAACGGCATGCACACCAACATGTCGTTCGCGAAGAACGGCAAGAACCTCTACTGGGATCCGACCGGCATCGACGGCCTGTCGGCCGCGGGCTGGGAGTCGATCGGGCGTATCCTCGACAAGGCGCTCGACCTCTGCCTGGTGCTCAATCCGTCGGTGAACGCGTACCGCCGCCTCGACCCGCACTACGAGGCGCCGAACCAGATCAAGGCCTCGCCGAACAACCGCGGCGCCATGGTCCGCATCCCGACCGGCAACGAGCGCTCGGCGCGCATCGAGGTCCGCTCGGTCGCCCCCGACGCCAACCCGTACATGGTCTTCTACACGCTCGCGCGCACGGCGCTCGAGCCCACGACGACGACCACGCCGGAGCAGGCCAAGGCGAACGCGACGACGCTGCCCGACAACATCGGCGACGCCATCAACCTGTTCACGGGCTCGAGCTACACGAAGGCGCTGCTCGGTGAGGTCGTGGCCGGCAAGTACGCCGAGCTGAAGCAGGCCTCGGCGGACCGCAACGCGAAGGCGCTGGGCTCGATGATCAAGATCCCCGAGATTCAGTTCCATCACGAGGTCACCAACCAGTACCTCTGGTCGAAGTTCTAAAGCACGCGCGGCTGCGCCGAGCGGCCGCGGCGTCGGTCGCTCGCGCTCTCCTGCGGCGATCTCGATTCACGATCCATTCAGCGTGAGATCGCCGACCGCCCTTTGCGGGGCGAGGCGTACCTCGCCCCCACCCCTCGTTCAGGTCACGGGCTCGCCCGGCTCGGGCGCGTCGACCTCGCCCGCGCGGCGACCTCGGGCGGCCTTCGGGAAGTAGCGCTCGGCCTGGGCCTTGCCGAAGCGCTCGCCCAGCCGGAAGTAGAGGCGGGTGAGCCCCTCCTCCCAAGCGTCGACGGCTTTCCGGGTCTTGGCCCGCGCCATCGCGATGTCGAGCTCGGCCTTGTCGATGGCCGCCGCGGCGTCCTTCCACGCGGCGAGGCCCTGGGTGATGAGCCCGGCCTCGGCGCGGACCGGGTCACCGTCCGGCAGGAACTCGCCGTAGCGGCGGGCGAGCAGCTCGTAGCGAGACGCCTGCTCGGCCAGTGGGCTCGCCGTGTACCAGGCGACGCCGTCGGGGTAGATGTCGGTGTAGGGGTGCTCCTTGTTGGCGTTGGTGGACCGGCCCTCGATGGCCTGGCGGTGGCGCTTGGTGATGTCGTCGAGGTCATCGTCGGCGGCGTCGCGGTCGGCGAGCAGCGACGAGAGCTCCTCCTCGAGGGCGCTCTCGGCCTGCTCGGCCGCACGCAGCTGGTCGCTCAGGGTGCGGACCTCGGTCTCTTCGGGGGACAGCTTGGCGCGACGGAGCCTTCGGGCGACATATCGGCCGTAGCTCAGGCGCAGGGACACGGACGCAGACTTCTGGGGAAGGCGCATAGATCTCTCCAGGGTGTTTGGCGCCGGCAAGCCGGCGCGGATTTCGGGGGGGCGGCCCATTCTTCCAGCGACCCTGAACGAGTGTCAACCGCACCACCCGCCACGCCCGATGCGTCGTTTACGCGCGCATCCCCTGCCCATCCCGCGTGAACCCGCGGCAATCAGCCCATTGCGCCCTGTCCCTACGACGCCAATGATGAACGATTGTCGCGCACCAGGCCTGTCCCCAGCCCCCTGACGACCGCACATCGACCGCCCCCTTCACAGTCTCGCGCCCTCCAAAGACCCGTCATCACGTCGAACTGGACTGCGCCTGCGACTCCGATCACGCCGCGAGCCCCCAGCCACCGACCGACCCGCGACCGAGGGCGGCCGGCCGCGTTGCGGTCGGTCCCTCTGTGACGTAGGTTGCGCCCGACGGGCAAGCTCGCCTGACTGTGAGGAACGCCAGCGTCCGGACGCCGAACCCGCGATCTTGCCTCACCAGGAGACAGCTTGTGACAACGCCATTTCATGCGAAGTTCTGGGCCCACAACCTACGCCTTGCTCACCCCCATGACGGCGTCGAGGCCCTTTCGCGTTCGATTGGCAACGCCCGCGTCGACTTGAATCCACACCAGGTCGACGCCGCGCTCTTCGCGCTGCGCTCGCCCTATTCGAAGGGGGTCTTGCTCGCCGACGAGGTCGGCCTCGGCAAGACCATCGAAGCCTCGCTCATCCTGGCCCAGAAGTGGGCCGAGCGTCGCCGCAGGATCCTGCTCATCGTGCCCGCGACCCTCCGCAAGCAGTGGCAGGTCGAGCTCGAAGACAAGTTCTTCCTTCCTTCCGTCATCCTCGAAGCCCGCGCCGCGAACCTCCTCGCGAAAAAGGGCATCGCGAACCCCTTCGAGGTCGACGACAAGATCGTCATCGCCTCCTATCAGTTCGTCTTCGCCAAGCGGGCGCTGGTCCAACAGGTGAGCTGGGACCTCGTCGTCATCGATGAAGCCCATCGTCTCCGCAGCATCTACAAGGGCACCAAGACCGCCGAGGGCATCGTCGACGCCATCCGCCCGGCCAAGAAGCTCCTGCTTACGGCGACCCCGCTCCAGAACACGCTGCTCGAGCT
>JAEUKJ010000529.1 GCA_016792665.1 Deltaproteobacteria bacterium
AGCGAGGCGCGCGTTCACGACCGCGAGATCGTCGCTGTGGATGATGAACGGGACGACCGCGGCGCCCATGTCGGCGAGCTCTTCCGGCGTGTAGCCGAGCTCGCGGCGGACATCGCGCGAGACCCACTCGGCCGCGCGCCGCTCGACGTCGAAGATGTAGACGATGGTCGACGAGAGGTTGGTGAGGAGGGCCAGGCGGCGGCGGCAGTCGGCCAGCTCGGCGCGGAGTGCGGCGGTCTCGGCGGAGGCGGCAGCATGGCCGTCCCCGTCAGTGGGGCCGTTGGCCTCTGGCGGTGCGCGCGAAGTCGGAGGTGCGGGGGGCTCGTGGGTCTGCATCGTGGTCCCGACGACAGAGACGGACGACTTCTCAGCGAATCGAAGTCGAGCCTACACAACGTCGAGATCCACCGTGAGATTTTGCGTTTCGGTGCGAAAGTGTGCGCGCACAAATCGGCGTGAGCGCAGTTCGCAAAAGGCCGCGGCGCCCTTGACTGGCAACGATCACGCCCGGCCTTCACCGCCTCCTCGTGCGTCCCCTCCGTCGGTCGCTCGCCGCCGGACGCGAAGGCCCGTTCGGATCCCCACGCGCGTCGGATACGTATCTCGTTCGCTGCCGTGCGAGCGCCTCCTGCCGAGGTGGTTCCCCTGGCCTCGGGTCCGCGAGGTGGCCTCGAACCTCACCGCGGTCGCGCGAGGGCGAGTTTTCAGGCGATCCGATTCATGCCAATGAATGCGCTTCGCGGCATGAGTCGAGGAGTGAACCGTGAGCGCCAAGTCGTCAGCATCGCCTGGGAGTGAGCCGCGCGTGCTCACGAAGAGCCCCTTCAACGTGATCGTCGTGGTCGCGGCGCTGGGCTACTTCGTCGACATCTATGACCTCCTCCTCTTCGGGATCGTGCGCAACGAGAGCCTGCGCGACCTCGGCCTGGGGCCGGTCGAGATCAAGACCGTCGGGGTCATGCTCATCAACTGGCAGATGGCCGGGCTGCTCGTGGGCGGGATCCTCTGGGGTTGGCTCGGCGACGTGCGCGGCCGCCTCACGGTGCTGTTCGGGTCGATCATCACCTATAGCGTCGCCAACATCGCCAACGGCTTTGTCCAGGACATCGACACCTATGCCGTGCTGCGCTTCATCGCGGGGCTCGGGCTCGCGGGCGAGCTCGGCGCCGGAGTGACGCTGGTCTCTGAGACGATGCACCGCGAGGCACGTGGCTGGGGCACGACGCTGGTCGCGAGCTTCGGCGTGCTCGGCGCCGTGGTCGCGTCGCTGGTCGGCGACAGCCTGCCCTGGCGCTCGGCCTACTTCGTCGGTGGCGGGCTCGGTCTGGCGCTGTTGCTGCTCCGCTTCTCGACCTTCGAGTCCGGCATGTTCACGCATGCCAAGGCGGGCGGGCGCCGGCCTTCGCTGAGGGCGTTGCTCGGTCGCTGGTCCTCGGCGTCGAAGTACCTCGCTTGCGTGGGGATCGGCCTCCCGATCTGGTACGCGATCGGTCTCCTCGTCCTGCTCTCGAAGGAGATGAGCCTGGCGCTCGGCTACAAAGAGCCCGCGAGCCCGGGGACCGCCATCATGTGGGCCTATGTCGGACTCGCCATCGGCGACCTGGCGAGCGGCCTCGTGAGCCAGGCGATCCGCTCGCGCAAGAAGGCGGTCGGCCTCTTCATGGGGCTCCTGGGCGTCGCGGTCGGGCTCTACTTCGCGCTCGGTGGGATCTCGATGACGGTGTTCTACGCCGCGTGCGTGCTCGTCGGGATCGCGGCCGGATACTGGGCCCTGTTCGTGACCATCGCATCCGAGCAGTTCGGCACCGACGTGCGCGCCACGGTCACGACGACGGTCCCGAACTTCGTGCGCGGCGCGGTCATCCCGGTGAGCCTCCTCTACCTCGCCTTCGAGGCGGCGCTGGGCACGATCGGGTCGGTCCTGACGGTCGGCGTGATCTGCTTTTCGTTGGCCGGGCTCTCGCTCTGGCGGCTCGAAGAGACCTTCGGAAAGGACCTCGACTACACCGAGTCTTGAAGGGCTGCGATTGTCCGTCGGTTCAGCGGATCGCGTGTGCGAAAGGGTCTAGGTCGAGGGAAGCAGGCCGTGTAGAGGATGGTTTCCCGCCGGTCTCCACGACGCCTCGAACACTGCGAGATGAACGCCATGGTCCAGAGCACGCAGAAGCCCTCCGCCTACGACAAGCTCCCCGGGATGAAGGACGCCAACAAGGGCTCGGCCAGTGAGGGTGGGCCGGTCAAGCAGGCGTTGCGCGGGCTCGGGTTCAGTGAGGGCGAGGCCCTGTTGAAGCCGTCGGCGCCGCCGAGCGCGCCTCAGCCGCCGGTCGCCCCGGTCGCCCCGATCGCCCCCAAGACCCCGGCCGAGGAGACGGCGGGTCGGATCGTCGCGACGTACGGCAAGACGGTCGAGGGGGTGGCGCAGGGGCTGGCGGCCGAGAACGCGACCGGCGACGACGAGGTCAAGAAGGCGCTCGAGGCGGTCGTGACCAAGAAGGTCGTGACCCAGGCCGTGCTCTCACAGCACCTCGTGGCGAGCGGTCGCAGCAACGAGCTCGGCGCCAAGAAGGGCACGCTCGGCGGCAAGCGCACCAAGGAGGCCGACGCCAAGGCCGAGGTCGGGTCGGGCAAGGTGTTGGCCGGCATGGAGAGCGCCACGCGCGAGAACCAGGACAAGACCAACAAGCGGAAGAAAGAGTCACGACCGCTGACGCACGCGGTCTCCGGGCACGGCAAGGGCAGCGACCAGATCGGGCGCCTCGTGCACGGGCGTCGCGCCGACGAGCTCGCGGCCGACAAGAACAAGCCGTCGGCAAAGACGCTGACCGGCAACACGCACGGGATCGGCGACACGGCGACGCCTGACTACACGACCGTGGGCGAGGACCCGAGCAACACGTCGGGCGCCTTCACGACCAACCTCGGGATGCTGCACGTGGTGGGCGAGGCGTTCGCGCAGGCCGACATGGTCGACAGGTACGCCGAGGGGCAGCGCAAGGGCGGCGACAAGTCGGCGGACGTCGACCAGCAGCGCCTCGCGACCACGGTGAAGGGCGACGGGCGTGACCTGGGCTACAACGTCGAGGCGACCGGCGTCTCGGGCCAGAAGAAGGGCGCCACGCTGTCCAAGGGCGAGGTCGACGCGCGCTTCAAGTCGATCAAGCGGACCGACGGCCAGATGAACGCGACCGTGGTCCTGGACCCGTCCTACAACGAGAAGGGCAAGCGGGTCGGCTGGAACCTCCAGACCGCCTACGCCAACAACGAGGCGCCGAGCGACAGCTACGCCAAGCCGTCGGACGTGGGCGGCAAGGAGCACGACGTCGAGGCGCGGGCCGAGTCGTCGAAGAAGGTCACGAAGGAGAAGAAGGCGGCCTGGGAGGAGGCGAACAAGAGCCTGAAGCAGGCGCAGTCGAACCTGGTCGGCAAGAAGAAGGGGCAGGCGGCCAAGCCGGCGGCGATCGGCAAGGCGAAGCAGGCGCTCGCGACCGCGAAGACCCAGCAGCCTCCGATGGCGCCCAAGGACCTGAAGAAGCTCGAGGAGGCGCTGGCCAAGCTCGAGAAGGAGCTCGAGGACATCAACAAGACGGTGACCGAGCTGACGCTGAACGAGCCGATCCTGACCCAGAAGGTCGCGGCCGCGAAGCTCGCTTGGGACAAGGCCGTCGAGGACGAGAAGAAGGCCGCCAAGGCGGCGACCGACCTTGCCGCGACCAAGGCCGGGAAGGGTGGCGGAGGGGGCAAGGCTCCCGACGCGGGCTATGACCCCAAGACCGGGCTCTGGACCACCGGGCGGCCCGAGAAGCCCGACAGCATTCCGTCGATCAAGGGCACCGACAAGGCGACGGGGGCGAGCCTCACGGCCCACCACCTGTACCCTTGGAACAAGATCGAGGCCGACCTCAACGCGGCGCTCGGCGCGAAGAACCGCGGGGCGCTCGAGAAACTCTTCGTCTTCGGGGACGTGAAGGTCCCCTCGACGTTCTGGGTCGAGCTCGCCAAGGCACCCGCCGATCGCAACTACGAGTTCGCCGAGGTTCTGAACCACGCGGTGCCCAAGATCTGCTGGTCGCCCGCCAACGTGTTCATGGGCCCGAGCGAGCGCGGCGACGACCCCGGGGAAGAGGTCGACACGGCCTACACCAAGAGCGGCCTGCCGTCGCCCGGTTCGGCCGCGGCCGAGCTCCTGGCCAAGAGCGGCGGCATCGGTGGCGGTGGCAAGCAGAGCAAGCTCGCGGCCATGCTCGTGCGCAACATCCGTGAGGGCGGCGGCGCCGAGGCGCGCCAGCACGATCCGAGCGAGTGGACCAAGGACAAGAACGGCAAGCCGATCCGCGTGAACCCGAACGCGGTCGTGCGTGACGAGACCGGCAAGGCCAAGCTCGACACGAACGGCAAGACCACGGCCGAGGCGCCGCGCTCGTGGAAGAAGAACGACCAGGGCAAGCCGGTCCTGAGCCGCGGCTAGAGCCGTGACCGAGGCATGGTGAACCATGCCTCGCGGTCCTTCGGAGGTCGACCGCTTCGCGCGCACCGCGCGGCGCTGGGGATGCGCGCGCGATGGGCCGATGCGGTTTGGGCTCGGGGCCGTTCCTCAGCGCAGCGGCGGGGTGCCGTAGTCCGAGTAGGGGTCGGTGATGGTCGGCGTCCCGGTCGGAGACGAGAGCCAGGTGGTCAGGAAGCCGGTCACCTGACCGATGGACTCGATGCCCGAGAAGACACCGCCGTGGGTCGCCTTGACCGGGTTGGCGCCGGGCGAGCGGCTCGCGCGATCGAACTGGTAGAGGCCCGCCGTCACGACGCTGGGGAGAGCCGTATCACCGGACGCTGCCGTGCTGAGGTTCGCGGTGACGGGGGCGCTCGCGGCGGCGGGCAGGAGATCGATCGGCGTGATGATCGTCGGGACCTGCGGGGTACCGATGGCGCGAGCCAGCGAGCGGGTCGCGATGTTGGGGACGGTCGTGTCGCCCATCACCATCTGGATGAGGATGTGCGCCGGGGGACGGCCCGACACCGTGTCGGTGACGAGGTGGTTGGCCCAGCCGATCGGGTCGCCGCCGTCGATGAGGGTCTGCGCGATCGGGGCCTGACGCAGCACCAGGTCGCGATCGCCGACCACCGAGGCGAGCAGGTCGAAGAGGGCCGAGAAGTCGGCCGCGTCCGAGATGACCGAGATGAGGCGCGCGCCCGGGACCGAGAAGATGGCCGCGCCGACGTTGCTCTGCGCGACGAAGTTCGGCCCGAGGATGCCGCCCAGCGAGATGCCCCAGTAGGCGACCTTGTCGAGGTCGAGGTCAGGGGTGTCGTCGCCATCGAGGTCGGGGTGGGCGCGCAAGAGCTCGAGCACCTGGAGCTTGTCGAAGGCGGCCTGGCGGACGTTCTCGCGGAAGACGAAGCCCTCGATCGAGAACGTCTGGAGGTTCACGCCGAAGAAGTCGGTGAAGACCGACTGGTAGTCGGCGCCGGCCTTCGAGGTCGGGTGATCGCCGTGGCGCGGGGCGCTGATGGCGACCGTTGCGAGGCCGAGCGGCGCGGCGAGCGTGCCGATCTCCTTGGCGTCGTCCGCGCTTCCGCCGAGGCCGTGCCCGAAGACCAGGACCGGCACCGGACCCGTGCGGGTCTTGGGCATCCAGACGTGCACCGGCAAGCGGTAGGTCTTGGGCGTGAAGGTATCGTCCAGAGCCGGGTCGAGGGCGCCCTCGATGCGATAGTCGTAGGCCGTGAATGCCGCGTCGCACGCCGTGATGTCGTTCTTGGTCGTGCACGAGGGGCGCGCCGCGAACGCGTAGGTCTGGGCGCGGAGGTGGGTGCGCTGCTTCAACGTCGCGGCGCTGAAGGTCTGGGTCGTGAAGACGGTCGCCGCAGAGACGCTGGTGTGCGGGGTCTTGAGGAGGGAGAGGCCGTTCCGGAGCGCGGCGAAGCCAGCCTCGACCGCGCTCGGGGCGGGTCCGTCCAGGGCGTCCTGGAGCGCCTGGGACGGGGCGATGCAGCCGTCACCCTCGGCGAGCAGCGCCGTGGTCGCGATGACAGCGTGACGTGTGCCTTCGCGCAGCGGGCGCATCGGCCACACGAGGAGGTTCGTGCCGCCCTCGATGAGCTCGGTTTCGTAGGGGATGCGGGTCGGCGGCTCGGTGCCGAGGTCGACGAGGATCAGCGCGTCGTTGGTGACCGAGTCGATGGAGCCCGAGGGGGCTGCTTTGATCGGACCCGAGAAGCGGAGCGAGACGCCGGCCGAGATGCCGAAGCCGTCGAGCTTTTCGAGGTCGCGCCAGAGGGACTGGAAGAGCTCCGGCTCGGCGTCGAGCCACGCGGCCGTGCCGAAGTGGACGCGCCGGCCGGTCAGCGTCGCGGCGTCGGCGACCGTGAGCACGTCGTCGGGGAAGGCCGCGAGGTGGTCGGTCGGCGTGGCGGACCACGCGAAGGTCGTGGTCCCCTCGCAATAGGTCGCGACCACGGTGTCGGCGGTGTCGCTGGCGTCCGGGGCGGTGGTGTCCAGCACGGTGTCGGCGGTGTCGCCCGTGCCGGCGGCGGGATCCGAGTCGCACGCGGTCGCCGCGAGCAGCGCCGCGAGGGTGATGCATGTGCCCGCGGTGCGGTGCGACGCGCGCGAGGTGAAGGTCCGTCGCGTCATGCGGAGGCTCCGGCGAGCGGCGCGGCCTCGGCCAGGAGCCAAGCGCGGGTCGCGTCGTGGTCGGGGAAGGCAGCGAGGCCGGGGAGGAGCGCGTCGAGGACGCGCGCGTGGTAGCCGTCGATCCAGGCGAGCTCGGTCGGTGAGAGGAGGCTCGGGTCGATGAGCTTCCGGCAGTAGGGGACGAGGGTCAGGTCGTCGAGCTCGTAGAACGGACCGTACGGGTGCGCTTCGCTACGAGGCAGGACCTCGGTCACGACGCAGAGGTTCTCGATGCGGATACCGTAGTGGCCGGCGAGGTAGAGGCCGGGCTCGTTCGAGAGCACCATGCCAGGCTCGAGCGCGACGTCGTTGAGGCCGGGGGAGACGCGGTGCGGACCCTGGTGGACCGACAGGTAGCAGCCAACGCCGTGGCCGGTGCCGTGGCCGTAGTTCAGGCCCACGTTCCAGAGCGGGGCGCGAGCGAAGCCGTCGAGGTGGGTGCCGGTCGTGCCGCGCGGGAAGCGTTGGTGGCGCAGCGCGAGGTGGCCCTTCAGGACGCGCGTGTAGTGCTCGCGCTCGGCCGCGGTCGGGGTGCCGAGGTGGATGGTGCGCGTGATGTCGGTGGTGCCGTCGAGGTACTGGGCGCCCGAGTCGAGGAGCAGGATGGCCTGGTCGCCGAGGGCGTGTGCGGACTCGGGCTGGGCGCGGTAGTGCACGATGGCGCCGTGGTCCGCGTAGCCGCAGATGGTGTCGAAGGAGAGGCCGCGGAACAGCGCGTTGTCGGCGCGGAAGGCGGCGAGGCGGTCGGCGGCGGTGACCTCGTCCATGCCCCGCCAGTGGGTGTCGAGCCAGGTCAGGAAGCGCGACACGGCGACACCGTCGCGGGTGTGGGCGCGGCGCATGCCGTCGGCTTCGGCGCTGGACTTCTTGGCGCGCGCGAGCTGAACGGGGCTGCGCGCGAGCGTCGTGCGGGCTGCCGGCGCGCGTGCGAGGGTCTGGACGACCCACTGGTTGGCGTTGTCCCGGTCGACCAGCACGCGGCCCGAGAGCGCGGCGAGGGCGTCACCGAAGGCGCCGTAGGGGAGGTCTCGGACGTTGGCGGCGGCGAGGTGGGCGTGGGCGTCGGGGCCGAGCTTCTTCGGGTCGATGAAGAGGGTGGCGCTGTCCAGGGAGACCAGGGCCCAGGCGACCGCGACGGGGTTGAAGTCGACGTCCTGGCCGCGGAGGTCGTAGAGCCAGGCGATCTCGTCGAGCGTCGTCACGACCACGTGCTCGACCCCGAGGCGGACCATGTCGGTGCGGAGCGCCGTGAGCTTCTCGGCCGTCGAGCGTCCCGAGTACTGCGCCGGCCAGGGCTCGACCGGGGCGTCGGGGAGGGCAGGGCGGTCGCGCCACACGCGGTCGACGAGGTTGTCGGAAGTCGCGACCAGGCGCGCGCCGGTGTCGGCGAGGGCGTCGCTGAGCTCTTTGATCTCCGCCGGGGAGTGGAGGAAGGGGTCGTAGGCCACGACACGATTGGCGGCCACGCTGGCCAGGAAGCGCGCGAGCGAGGGCACGTCGTGCTCGCCCATGCGCATGAGCGTCACGGCCGCGGGGTCGAGCTCGCGCTCGGCCTGGAGCCAGTAGCGGCTGTCCGCCCAGAGCCAGGCGCCGTCGCGACCGACGACCGCGTTGCCGGCCGAGCCGGTGAAGCCACTGACCCAGGCCCTGCGTTGCCAGGCATCGGGGAGGTACTCGCTTTGATGGGCGTCCGAGGACGGGACGAGGAAGAAGTCGTAGCCGTCGGCGGCGAGCTCAGCGCGAAGCGCGGCCAGGCGGGGGGCGATATCGCGAGGGGCTTGGGGCGAGGTGCGTGCCATGTGAGGCGCTCCATCGGCGGGGCGGCGGGGATGCGCTGCGGGCGTGGGCACGCCGGCAGGGCCGCGCGGTGAGGGCGGGACCATATCAGAAGAGTCGAGGCAAAGGCAGGGATCGGTTGGGACCGCTCGCGTGGGCCTCAGACGTAGTCGGCGAGCAGGCGCTCGAGGGCGGCCACGCGCGCCTCGAGGGCGGCGATGCGGGCCTGGACCGGGTCCTCGGCGCCGGCCGCGGGAGGCGTGGGTGGCGACGTCACCGATTGGGCGGACGGTCCGGGTCGTGGTGCGAGCGGGCGAGGGAGGGCGGCTCCACCGTCCCAGGGGTCGAAGGTCGGGAATGCCGGCGTGGCCGCGTCCGGCGTCGCCGAGGCCTTCGGGACGGTGAGAGTCGGCGCGTCCAGGAAGGTCTCGTCGGGGTCGGGGCGCATGAGCGAGCGGCCCGTCGGTGCGGGCACGGGCGCGGGCGAGGGCGCGCTGGCGAGGCCGGCCTGGAACGGGTCGAAGAGCGGTCCGGTGTGCGCCCAGGCGAGGCGTGGCGTGTCGCGGGCGGGGACGGCAGGCAGGGCCCAGGCGCGGGCCAGGGCTCGGCCGGTGGGGTCGGCGAGGTGGCCGGTGACCTCGTCGAGGGCGTGCCAGACGCGGTCGAAGTCGGCGGGCGCGATCGGGGCGGAGAGCGGGAGCACGAGGCGCAGCTTGGGGGACGATGGCGTGTGGGACCAGGTCGTGTGAGCGAGGTGGGCGAGGTGCGCGAACGTCGCTGCGAGGCGCTCGGGGGTCATGCCGCGGTCGAAGTCGAAGACCATCGCGGAGATGTGAACGACATTCACGTCGTCGCGCTTGCCGCCCGGGGCAAAGAGGAGCGGGGCCCAGAGGCGGAGGTCCTGCTTGGCCTCGCGGCGGATCTCGCGCTCGAGATCGGCAAGTGCGAGGTCGAGGGTGCCCGGATCGCGCGTGGGCTCGGTGTCGAGGGCGGCGTTGGCTGGCGCGCCTGCCGATGAGCTCGACGAGGCGGGGTGCGTGGGTGCATCGGGGCGAATGAGGTGCTTGGCGACGAGGCGCTCGAAACGGGGCACGAGGGGGCCGTCGGGACGGGTGCCAGCGAGGAAGGCCTGATGGACCTGGCGGGCGCGGGCGAGCTCGCGCTGCTCGCGACGGGCGAGGTCGGTCTTCAGCTGGAAGCGCGAGAGCGCTAGG
>JAEUKJ010000777.1 GCA_016792665.1 Deltaproteobacteria bacterium
CTGGCCAGCGCCGTCTCCTGCGCGGTGACCACGTGCGGCGTCATGACCTCGCCCACGCGCTTTTGCGGCGGCCGCCACTCGATCCCCGAGTCGAGTCCCTCGCCGTCACGCCCCTCGAGCGTGAGGGCCGCGCTCGCGACCGCGCGCTTGAGCCCGTAGATGCGGGCGAGATCGGTCCGCGACAGCACCCCGACCACACATCGGTCGAGGTCCACCACCGGCACCGCCGAGTAGCGCGCGAGCAGCTCGGCCGCGGCCTCGAGCGGGTCGGTCTCGAAGACCATGACCGGGCTCGGGGTCATGAGCTCGCGGGCCGTGCGCCCACGCAACCTGAAGAGGGTGTCAGCCATCGTCGCCTTCGCAGCCTCATCGCCCATCGCGTCCTCCTGCATCGAGACCGCAAAATAGCCGCACTCCCCGGCGAAGGCCACCGCACCGCGGCCCGCCCCTACCCGCGCGACCAACCTCCCTCGCAGCCGTGGAAGAGGTCGTCGGCCGCCTCGGGCCCCCAGCTCCCCGCGGCATATTCGCCGAGCGGCGCCCGACCCTGGGCCCAGCCGCCGAGCACCTCGTCGGCGAAGCGCCAGCTCGCCTCGATCTCGTCGGCCCGCAGAAACAGCGTCGCGTCGCCGCGGATGGCGTCGAGCAAGAGGCGCTCGTAGGCCGCGGCACTCGGCGCATCGAAGGCGTCGCGGTAGTCGAAGGCCATCGCCGCGGGCGCCATCACCATCTCGGCGCCCGGCCGCTTCACGCCGAAGGCGAGCGTAATCGCTTCGCGCGGCTGGATGCTCAAGGTCAGCACGTTGGGTCGGATCTGGCACAGGCTCCCGTCGTGGAGCGCCCTCCGGAAGTCGTTGGGCGCCATGCCCTCGGGGCGATTGAAGAGCTGGAGCGGCGGCATCCGGAATTGCACCTTCACCTCGGTGAAGCGCTTCTCGAGTCGCTTGCCGTGGCGCAGGAGGAACGGCACGCCGTGCCAGCGCCAGGTGTCGATCTCGGCGCGGATGGCGACATAGGTCTCGGTGTCCGACCTGGGCGGCACGCCCTCTTCGGCGCGGTAGCCCGGCACCGCGACGCCATTGACCTGCCCGGCCACATAGCGGGCCCGCACCGAGTTGGTCGCGACCTCGGCCGGGTCGGGCGCGTGCAGCGCGCGGAGCAGGTTCACCTTCTGATCGCGGATCGCCTCGGGGTCCAGCGACACCGGCGGCTCCATCGCGACCAGCGACAGGACCTGCAGCATGTGGTTCTGCAGCATGTCGCGCAGCGCGCCGGTGGTGTCGTAGTAGCCGGCGCGACCGAGCTCGACGCCGATGTCTTCGGCGACGGTGATCTGGACCAGCTCGACGTGGTGGCGGTTCCAGAGCGGCTCGAAGATGGCGTTGTGGAAGCGGAAGCCGAGCAGGTTCTGGACAGTCTCCTTACCGAGGTAGTGGTCGATGCGGTAGATCTGGTCCTCGCGCAGGAGCCCGTGCATCTGCGAGTTGAGCGCCTTGGCGCTGGCGAGGTCGTGGCCGAACGGCTTCTCGATGACGACGCGGCGGAAGGCCGGCATCTCGCCGACCCGCATGGTCACGAGGCCACTGGCCGAGAGCTCTTGCACGGTCGGCCCGAAGAGCTCGGGCTTCAGCGCGAGATAGAAGAGGCGACCGGCCTGGGCCCCTCCGGGCAGCGCGTCGAGCCTCGCCTCGAGCGCCTTCATCGCGACCGGATCCGAGACGTCCGCGGCCTGGTAGCCGATACGCGGCGCGAACGCGTCGAAGGCTGCGTGCAGATCGTCCGGCAGCAGGGCCCGGATCTGCGCGCGAAACGCCTCGTCGGTCAGCGGCCGCCGCGCCACGCCGATGACGTGGAACCCGTCGCTCGGGCGCCCCGCAGCCGCGAGCCGGGTGAGCGCCGGCATCAACTTCTTGAGGGTGAGGTCGCCACTGGCCCCGAGGATGACGATCTGCGTCGGTGCTGTCATGGGCGGACTCTACGCCCAAGCTCGGCCCACGTCAGGCGTCACCAAGACTGCGGCGTGGGATGGCTCGTGATACGGTGGCACCATCGTCGCGCCGGTCGCACCGACCGCGCCGTCTAGGAGGTGGCCGTGACCGAGCTCGCAGTGAGTGTCCCCGACAACCTGTTCGGTAACCTGCGCAAGTCTCCGCACGAGCTCGTGAAGGAGCTGCGCATCGCGGCGGCCATCCATTGGTACCAACAGGGCTTGATCTCCATGGGGCGGGCCGCGGAGACGGCCGGGATGGATCGGCCCCGGTTCCTGGCCGAGCTGGCACGTCGCAGGATCGACGTGTTCGTCGTCGACGAGGAAGACCTCGAGCGGGAGCTCGAGAGTGTCTGAACCGATGAACCTCGTCGTGAATGCGTCCCCGCTGGTCTTTCTCGGGAACGCGGGTCGACTCGAGCTCCTGCGTGAGCTGGGCGGGGGGCGAATCGCGGTCCCGAGCGTCGTTCTCCACGAGGTGATCTCGTCCTCCCACCGCGATCGCGCGAGCTCTGCGGTCGAAGCTGCGACATGGATCGAGGCGATCCAGCCCCTCGAGATCCCGACGGCGCTCGCCCGCTGGGGTCTAGACCCTGGCGAGGAGCAGGTCATCGCGGCGGGCCTTGCGACTCCACGAGTGCGGCTCGTGGTGGACGATCTCGCGGGTCGCAAGTGCGCGCTCGCGCATCGGCTGGAGCTGATCGGGACAAGCGGGGCGGCCATGGAGGACTCTGGGCGTCGTGGTCGCGGCGCACCGCCGGGGGCTTGTCGACGATCCCGCACGCGTGCTCGCTGAGCTCGAGACTGCCGGCATGTGGCTCTCTCCCAGCGTCATTGCCCGCGCCTTGGCGATCGCCAAAGCGACGAGCTGAACATCACGACGTCGACCCGGGCACGGGGGAGGACCTCGACGTGCCGGTCCCGACCGACGCGGCGACACCACGATCCCCTCGTGAGCCGGGCGGTCGCGACCGGCGTCAGGCGTGCGACGCTTGCACCCACGAGGCAAGCAGCCGAAGAAGGCACACGGACACGCCTTGGTCCCCGCCTCTGGAGCCCCGCATGAAAGCCGCACGAATCCACGCCTACGGTGACCCCGATGTCCTGCAGGTCGACGACGCACCCGCTCCGGTCGCGGGCAAGGGGCAGGTCCTGGTCGATGTCTTCGCGTCCAGCGTGAACCCGATCGACTGCAAGATCCGGAAAGGCGTCCTGCGCGCCGGGCTGCGCTACGACCTGCCGCGCACCCTCGGCATGGATCTCTCGGGCGTGGTCGCCGCGGTCGGCGAGGGCGTCACCCGCTGGAAGGTCGGCGACGAGGTCATCGCCTCACCCAACCCGAAGACCCCGGGCACCTACGCCGAGCAGTCCGTCGTCGACGACGCCGAGCTCGGCAGAAAGCCCAAGAACCTCACGCATGCCGAGGCCGCGAGCCTCCCGCTGGTCTTCCTCACCGCGTGGCAAGCGCTGGTCGACAAAGCCAAGCTGAAGGCCGGCGAGCGCCTCCTGGTCCAGGCCGGCGCGGGCGGGGTCGGCACCGTCGCGATCCAGATCGGGAAGCACCTCGGCGCCCACGTGCTCACGACCTGCTCGGCCAAGAACGCCGACCTCGTCCGCTCGCTGGGCGCCGACGACGTCATCGACTACCGCGAAGTCCAGTGGGACGCAGTGGCCCAACACATCGACGTGGTGCTGGACGCCCTCGGCCTGCCCGAAGCCCGCCGCGCCTACAAGGTCATGAACAAGGGCGGCCGCATCGTCGGGATCTCGACCGGCCTGCCCGAGCGCGTCGCCAAGGCCGGCCCCGTCCTGGGCCTCGCCGGCACCGGCATCGCCATGGGCTGCGCCATGCTCGGCTCGCGTCTGCGCGGCCACCCGAGCTGGTACATCACCCGCAAGCCCGACGGCAGCCAGCTCGACCACCTCGCCGACCTGTGCGAGCGCGGCGTCATCCGCCCCGTGATCGACACCGTCTACCCGCTGGAACAAATCGCCGAGGCCCACCGACACTCGGACTCCGGCCGCGCCCGCGGCAAGCTCGTCATCCAGGTCCGCGCCGCGGGCAGCCTGGCTCCGCCAGGCCTTCGGCGTTGATCCGCGCCGCGGGCAGCCTGGCTCCGCCAGGCCTTCGGCGTTGATCCGCGCCTGACCGTCGCCGCGCGGCGCGAGCCACAAACGAAAGAGGGGCTGGGACCTCGCGGTACCCAACCCCTCTCCGGAGTGCCCGACCCGGGACTCAGTCGTTCGAAACCACCGCGGCGTCGACCGAGCAGAACGGCGCCCACGCGTGGGTCGTCTCGGTGTCGACGGCCACCGCGCGCTGGGCGCAGGGCTCGTCCTCGGTCCAGGCCTTCCACTGGCTGCCCATGCCGATGCTGTTCGCGTAGTTCGCGAAGACCGAGTAGCCGTTGTTGTTCTTGAACACGACCGGCTCGACGCACTGCGGGGCGAGGCCGTCGCCGATCTTCTCCTCGTTCATGCGCATGACGATGAGGTACATGTCCGAAGTGGTGCTGTTCCAGCAGCAGGTCTTGCTCTGGGCGTACTCGAGCTCGGGCAGGACGTAGTCATCGAGGATGCGGTACTGCTCGTCGACCTCGCGCGCGGTCATGCCGAAGCTGTCCTTGGCGAGCTTGTAGAGCTCGGTGAAGGCCTCCTCGCGGCGCTGGCGGTTCGAGCACGAGGCCGGGCGGCTGCGCAGCGAGGTACGCGCGACGTCGATACGCTGGAGGAGCACGTCGAGCTGCTCGTCCGCGCTGAGCGTCCCCATGAGGTCGCGGAACTTGCCGGGGCGCGCGCCGATGGCAGCGAGATCCGCGCCGTCGACGAAGTTGGCGCGGTCGGCCTGCGGCACGATGTTGTACCACTTGCCGTTCTTGACGACGCCCGTGCGCCAGCGCTTGAGGCCGCCGCCCAGCGCCGCGTACTTGTCGCCTTCGTAGTTCGAGCCCGTGCCGCCCGTGAGCTCCGAGGTGAAGTAGGGCTTGCTGAGGTTGGTGTCGTACCAGAGGGCCTGGATGCGCGGCATCGAGCCGAACATGGTGTCGATCGACAGCTTGCCGCTGGGCAGCTTCTCGATGTGCTTCACCACGATCGTGTGGCCGATGCCCTTCTTCTGCCAACGCTCGAGCAGGGTGTCGCCGGCGCGGACCGACTCGGGCTTGACGTTGAACGTGTTCTGCGTGCTCGCGAGGTGGATCGACCCGAAGTAGGTCAGGAGCCGCAACATGAAGTGGCCGACGCGCTTGTTGAGGTAGATCTCGTCGAAGTAGGCGCCCGCGTAGGCCCCGGCCCCGAGGATCTCGGAGTTGTCGTCGTCCTTCGCGGTCGTCAGGAACTTGGTGCGCAGCACGCTGTCCTGGGGCCACGCGGCGACGATCTGCGCGTTGGTCTTGTTGGCGAACTGCGAGGTGAAGTCCTTGTACGCGGTGCCGAACTTCGGGAACCCGGAGGCGTTGGCGCCCGAGCTCGTGACGATGCCGAAGTGGCCGAAGTACATCGTGCCCGACGCGCCCGAAGCGGTCAGGTAGAAGGGCAGCCCGTACCAGCTCGCGAAGGTCGCGCGCAAAAACATCGCGGTCTCGGCGCACTCGAGGCGCGGCGACTCGAGCTCCTTGCCCCACGGGGTGCGCAGCTTGTAGGTGCGGTACCAGCCCTTCTCGACCTTGGGCAGGCTATCGACCCACGCGGCGTACTTCTCGTCCCAGGTCATCGGCGAGCTGGCCGGCCACGCGATGCCCGCGGCCGCGTCGGTCTCGTACCAACGACGCGTCGCCTTCCAGACCTCGGTCGAGGACGAGAGACCCGCGGTCGCCGGCCCGCCCGCGCCATCGAAGCTGTCGGCCTTGCCGGCCGCCGAGTCATCGACCCCGATGAGGGGCTTGCCGTAGTCCTGATCGATCTCGCCCGTCGGCTCGACCTCGGTCTCGCTGGAGTCGCAGGCGCCGAGCGGCGCGACCACGACGGTCGCCAGCAGGCATGAGAGGTGTGCAAAGGAGAAGGGACGCATGATGAACCTCGAGGGCTGGAGGCGCGCTGGGGTCGACTGTCCCCATCGCGCGGTCGGCGCGCGGCTTGGCTGCAATTGGCTTGCCACTGGTGCTTTTGTAGGGGGATAGCACACGCAAGTCGCGGGGAGGAAGAGGGATGTCGGAGGCAGAGACAGGGACCGAGCGTGGGCTGCGCCTGGCCGAGGTCGCCCAGGTGTCGGACGGGATGGCGGCGACGCGCAGTCGGAACGCCAAGGTCGCGCTCGCGGCAGAGCTGCTCACGCGGGCCGCGACGCCGCCGAACCAGGAGGCGGGGCGCATCACGGCCTGGCTCACGGGCGAGCTACCCGAAGGCAAGATCGGCCTCGGCTACCAGACCGTGAAGAAGGTCTTCGAGGCGCTGGGGCCGACCCACCCCACCGACGCGGATCTCACCGTGAGCGAGGTCCAGGCGACCATCACCGCCCTGGCCTCGGCCTCGGGCGCCGGCGTGAACGCCCTGAGACAGCGCCTCCTCGAAGGGCTCTTCGCCCGCGCGACGGCGAGCGAGCGGGCCTTCCTGGCGGGCCTGTTCCTCGGCGAGATGCGCCAGGGCGCCCTCGATGGGGTGCTCACGCAGGCCCTCGCGAAGGCGTTCGGGGCCCCGGACGCGGACGTGCGGCGCGCCGTGATGCTGGCCGGTCGCCTCGCGACGGTGGCCGACGCGCTGGCCAGCGGGGGACGCGAGGCGCTGGGGCGCTTCCAGCTCGAGGTCTTTCGCGCGGTCCAGCCGATGCTGGCCGAGACCGCCGAAGATGTCGCGGCGGTGGCCGAGGTCGACGTGCCCCAGCTCGTCGAGGCCAAGCTCGACGGTGCGCGCGTGCAAGCCCACAAGCGGGGCGGCGAGGTGCGGGTCTTCTCGCGCGCAGGCAACGACGTCACCATCGCCGTGCCCGAGGTCGTGGCGCAGCTCGCGGCGCTGCCGGTGTCCGACGCGATCCTCGACGGCGAGGTCATCGCGCTCCGACCCGACGGGCGCCCCCACCCTTTCCAGACCACGATGCGGCGCTTCGGCCGGCGCCTGGACATCGACGCGCTGCGCGACGAGCTGCCGCTCACGACCTTCTGGTTCGACCTCTTGAGGGCCGACGGGGTCGATCTGTTGGGCGAGCCGCTCGGCACACGCCGCGCGCGCTTGGAAGGGCTCTTGCCCGGGG
>JAEUKJ010000653.1 GCA_016792665.1 Deltaproteobacteria bacterium
GACGAGGAGTAGGGTGGGGTCCGGCGCGGGGGGAGCGACGCCTCCTCCCCGCGCGGTACCTGCGAACGACGCCGTGGCGGGGCGTTTTTCAGCACCCGGCGCCGTGGTGCTTGCGTTCCCCGCGGTCGTGATATAGGGTCCGCCCGCCGTTTGGCCGGATACGGCTGCGGCCGGCCAGGTAGGCCGTCGAGGCGCTCGCCACCGTGCTTCGGGGGCAGGTCTTGATGGAGGAGTGGCCGAGTGGTTGAAGGCAGCGGTCTTGAAAACCGCGAGACGAGAGTCTCGGGGGTTCGAATCCCTCCTCCTCCGTCCCTTCCGCACCGGTCTGTCGGTGCGAGCTTTGAAAGCTGAAGAGCAACGATGAAACGACTCGGTCGAGGGTCCCCACGGGGACATCGCTGACCGGGTCCCACGTGCCAAAGTGCAAGACGGGAAGCCGTCCAGCACCCGGCACCACGAGATGGAGACATGGCCGAGCGGCTGAAGGCGCACGCCTGCTAAGCGTGTATAGGGTCAAAAGCTCTATCGAGGGTTCAAATCCCTCTGTCTCCGCCAGCACCTCGCGCCCCGAGAGGGTCGCTCGAAAGACGTCTGGCGCCGCCAGGCCGATGGAGAGTGCAAATCGAAGGGCGCGAGAATCTGCTGCGAAGGTCGAAAATCGAGATTGACAGCATGGCCCACCGCCAATAAGGTCCGCCCCGCGTCGCATTGGTAGCTCAATTGGATAGAGCATCGGCCTACGAAGCCGGAGGTTAAAGGTTCGAGTCCTTTCCAGTGCAAACCTACACTCAGACGCCCTCCTCAGGGGGGCGTCCATGGGCGTGGCCTTCCTTGGCATGGCAATGAGGTCGTGGTCGTGAGCGAGACCGCGGACGCCTCCGCAGAGCGCGAGGCGATGAGAGCAGCCCTGGCAATCGCCGCACAGGTGGCCGAGGGCGGCAACGTCCCGGTCGGCGCGGTGATCCTGGTCGACGGCAAGGTGGTCGCCAAGGCGGGCAACCTCCGCGAGACGCTGCAAGACCCGACGGCTCACGCCGAGATCCTGGCCCTGTCTGCCGCAGGTCAGCGACTCGGCAGTTGGAGGCTCGAACAAGCGACTCTGGTCGTCACCCTCGAGCCCTGCGCGATGTGCGCACATGCCATCGTGCAAGCGCGTGTCGGACGCGTGGTCTATGCGCTGACCGAGCCCAAGACCGGCGCCCACCAGAGCGTCCATCGGGCCTTCGAAGGCCAGCCGATAGAGGTCATTCATGACCCGCAGGAGGCCGCGAGCTCGCAGGCCCTGCTCACAGGATTCTTCGCCTCGCTGCGTAAGCGCGGGGCCGGATAGCGCGCCGACGAGGTCGGTGCGCGTTGAATGGAGAGGTGGCCGAGTTGGTTTAAGGCGCTTGACTCGAAATCAAGTGTACGCGAACCGTACCGGGGGTTCGAATCCCTCCCTCTCCGCCATGGGCCCTGCCCGGGATTACCGGGCAGGGTCCTGTTTTCGTCGCAAGGCCTGCGACTCCCATACATGCGGCGGTCGGCTCGCAGCGGCCGCTGCCGCGCGATCTCAGCTCCTCAATGGAGAGATGACCGAGTGGTTGAAGGTGCACGACTGGAAATCGTGTGTAGGGTCAAAAGCTCTACCGAGGGTTCGAATCCCTCTCTCTCCGCCAGCCATTCTCACGGTGCTTTCCAGAGCATCGACGTTAGCGATGGTCAGCTCGTCTGACCGTCACCCCGGATCGCGAGAGTGATCCGTTTGTGTCGGGACCTGCGATGGGGGATCAGCGAACCCCGCCAGGTCCGGGAGGAAGCAACGGTAGTTGGTCTTCCATGCGCGGGTCCCGACCTCCCTACATCCCTGAAACGTCGTTGCTCTTTATCCCTCACGGAGGCTTGGCGTGGCGTATCTCGTCCTGGCTCGAAAGTGGCGGCCGCGCGGCTTCGACGCCATCACGGGACAAGAGCACGTCACCCGCACGCTGAAGAACGCGATCACCCAGAACCGGGTGCATCACGCGTTCTTGTTCTGCGGGGCTCGCGGGGTCGGCAAGACCTCGGCCGCGCGCGTGTTCGCGCGGGCGCTGAACTGTCGCAAGGGCGATGGGCCGACGACCGACCCCTGCGGCGAGTGCTCGGCGTGTATCGAGATCACGGCGGGCACGGCGGTCGACGTCTTCGAGATCGACGGCGCCTCCAACCGCGGTATCGGCGAGATCCGCGAGCTGCGCGACGGCGTCGCGTACGCGCCGCAGCGTGACCGCTACAAGATCTACATCATCGACGAAGTGCACATGCTCACGACCGAGGCCTTCAACGCGCTGTTGAAGACCCTCGAGGAGCCGCCGGCCCACGTGAAGTTCATCTTCGCGACGACCGAGCCGCACAAGATCCCGGTGACGATCCTGTCGCGCTGCCAGCGCTTCGACTTCAAGCGCATCCCGCTCGCGGTGATGGCGCAGCGCCTCTCCGAGATCCTCGCCTCCGAAGGCGTCAACATGGACCCGGCGGGGCTCCGGTTGGTCGCGCGTGAGAGCGAAGGCTCGATGCGTGACGCGCTCTCGTTGCTCGACCGCGTCATCAGCTTTGCCGGCACCGAGGCCACGTACGAGACCGTCGCGAGCGTGCTCGGCGTGGCCGATCGCGCCTGGCTGAACGGGCTCGTCCAGGCGGCGATCGACCGCAACATCCCGGCCGCGTTGTCGGTCGTGGGCGAGGCCTTCGAGTACGGGCTCGACCTGAAGAAGTTCGCGAGCGACATCGTGCACCACCTGCGCGACGCGGCGATCCTGCAGGTCGCGGGCGACCAGGCCCCGACCGATCTGTCCAAGGACGAGAGGGACGCTCTCACCGAGGTCGGAAAGCGCTTCCAGCCCGAGGACCTGCAGCGCCTCGTGCGCCTCTGGACCGAGACCGCCGAGCGGCTCGTGCAAGCGAGCTTCCCGCGTCTCGAGGTCGAGATGGCGGTGATCCGCATGTGCCGGCTGCGCCCGCTGCAGCCGATCGACGCGCTCATCCAGCGGCTCGAAGCGCTCGAGCGTCGCCTCGAGTCCGGCACGCCGCTGCCTCCGATCGCGGCGACACCGCCCGGGACCCTGCGCCCAAAAGCTGAGACCCCGGTCCCGACCGGGGCCGGGGTGAAGACGCTTGCGCCCGCCGAGCTCGCTGCGCCGGTCGTGGCTGCTCCTCCGGTGGTCATCGAGGCGCCTGCACCCGCGCCGGTCGTCGAGGCGCCTGCTCCGGTCGTCGAGCCTGCGCCTGTGCCGGTCGTCGAGGCGCCTGCCCCGGTCGTCGAGCCTCCTGCTCCGGTCGTCGAGCCCGCGCCGCCTGCTCCGGTCGTCGAGCCTCCTGCTCCGGTCGTCGAGCC
>JAEUKJ010000664.1 GCA_016792665.1 Deltaproteobacteria bacterium
CGAGGTCGTCGCGTCATCCCGACCTCAGGCGTCCCTCGAGCTTGGTTGCGCCATGCTCTGCGGTCGTCGGCGAGGCTCGACCTGAGGCTTTCCTCGATGTTGAGGCGAGGCTCGACGTCGGGCTTCCTCGATGTTGAGGCGAGGCTCGACGTCGGGCTTCCTCGATGTTGAGGCGAGCTCGACCTGAGGCTTTCCTCGATGTCGAGGCGAGGCTCGACCGGTTGCTCACATGGTCACGGCACAGAACTGCTCGTAGTCGATGAGCTCGGTGATCTGCGGGTGTTCGCTGCAGACGAGGCAGGTCGGGTCGCGTCGGATCTTGAGCTCGCGCACGTGCTGGTGGAGGAGATCGACCGACAGGATGCGGCCGCTCAGGGAGTCACCGAAGCCGAGCAGGACCTTCAGCGTCTCGACCGCCTGATAGGACCCGATGACGCCGCAGATGGCGCCGATGACGCCCGCTTCGGCACAGCTCGGCGCCATCTCCGGTGGCGGCGGCTCGGGGTAGAGGCAGCGATAGCAGGGGCCGCCGGCGTGGTTGAAGACGGTGACCTGACCATCGAAGTGGAAGATCGAGCCGTGCACGTTCGGCTTGCCGAGGAAGACGCAGGCGTCGTTGATGAGGTAGCGCGTTGGGAAGTTGTCGGTGCCGTCGACGATGACGTCGTAGTCCTTGAAGATGTCCATGACGTTGCTGGCGTCGAGGCGCGTGTCATAGGTCCGGATCTCGACGTCCGAGTTCAGGCGCGAGAGACGCTGGCGCGCGGACTCGACCTTCGGGGTCCCGACGGTCGTCTCGTCGTGCAAGATCTGGCGCTGGAGGTTCGACTTGTCGGCCTTGTCGTTGTCGACGATGCCGAGGGTCCCCACCCCTGCCGCGGCCAGGTAGAGGGCCGTCGGCGAGCCGAGCCCGCCCGCCCCGACGATGAGCACCTTGGCGTTCAAGAGCTTGGTCTGCCCCGCCTCGCCGATCTGCGACAAGATCGTCTGGCGCGCATAACGCGCCGACTGCTCACGCGTGAGGCGCTTGGGGTGGTCGAGTGGGTAGCCCGCGCGGCTCCATGCGCCGATTCCACCCGCGACGCTGACGACGTGTTCGTAGCCGAGGGCCTGCAGGTTCGCAGCCGCCAGGGCCGAGCGGTTGCCGCCCGCGCAGTAGAGCGCGATGGGTGCGGCGCGGTCGGGCTGGAGCGCCTCGATGCGCATCTCGAGGAAGCCGCGCGGCACGAGCTTCGCGCCCGCGATGACCCCGTTGTCGTGCTCGTCGGGCTCGCGCACGTCGACGAGCGTGAACCCCGCGGCCTGCGCCTTGTGCATCTCGGCGAGCTCGTGCACCGAGACCTCGCGGATCTTCGTCTTCACCTGCGCCAGATAGTCCGTGAACGACGTCGCCATTGGGTCCCCCTCGCACGCATCCCCGCGTCCGGCCGACCATAGACAGTTCGCCTGGGCGAGGCAACGCCGAGGCCGTGCGAGGTCGCCTCGGATCGGCTACCCTCGCGGCATGTCCGCGCCCACCCGTTCCCGCCTCGGCAGCGTCGCGCTCGCGATCCTCATTGCGCTCGCGTTGGTGCACGGCGCGCTCTCCGCACGTGCCCGCGCCTGCGAGTGCAGCCCGCCCAACCAGGGGTTCCTCCTGCCCATCGACGGCGCGACCTCGCTCCCGACCGCGCTGTCGCTGTGGACGCTCGGCGAAGCAGGCATCGACCGCCTCTTCGTCGACGGCTTCGAGGTCCGTGCGAGCGCGGCCTTCCAGTTCGAAATCGGACTCTTGCGCCAGTGGGGACCGCTCGCCCTGAGCGCCGAGAGCGACCACCAGGTCACCTTCGAGGAAGGCGCGATCTGCGACTTCGGCGGCCCTTGCGAAGCGCGCACGATTCGCACCGGAGCCTCGGCGATAGAGGCGCGGCCCGCGGTCCCGACCCTCGTGTCCGAGCGCTGGAGCGAGCACCGGGACAGCCTCTTTGGTGGTAGCTCGAGCTGCGGCGAGACGGCGTTCTTCACGATGGAGGTCGCGGCCGACCCAGGGACCCTCGTCCTCTTGCAGGTCGACGGCCCGAAGGTCGACGACGCCACCACCCTCGCCGAGGTCGCCGCGAATGGCGGGGCGATCCGCGCGGTGCGCGCCGTGCCTGCGTCGGGGCGCGTCTCGTTGGTGCTCGGTCGCGCGGCCTGCGAGTCGACCTGGGACTTCGATGCGCACGACAAGGCGCCGTTTCGGCTCGGCGCCATCGACGTCCTGGGTCAGTTCTCGGGCTGGTCTCCGCGCGAGGTCGCCGAGACGTCGGGGTGCGGCGTGGCGGGTCCGATGGCAGGGCTCGGGTGGCTCGCCTCGCTTGCGCTGGTCGTCGCACGTTCGGGCGCGTTCCGTCGGCGGCGACGCGTGTCCTGATAGGATTCCATCGACTTCCGCTTCGGGGGGTGGCGGTGACCGCGGTGCGTCGCGCGGGCGTTTATGATAGAAGCTATCACTTTCCGATGCAGAAGCTCGAGAAGAGGCGATCCAGGACGTCCTCGATCGTCGTCTGACCGACGAGCGCGTGGAGCTCGTCCATGACCTCCTGCAGGTCGACGGCAGCGAGCTCGGGGGGCTGGGCGTGCTCGCTCGGAGCGAGCAGCGAGGCCGCGCGCAGGGCCGCCTCGCCGGCGTTCGACAAGGCCTGGAACTGGCGCTCGTGCACGATGACGAGGCCGCCCTGGTCCGCCTCGCGGCCCGCGTCGAGGTGGCGCGCGATCGCTTCGCGCAGCGCGTCCATGCCATGCCCGGTCGCGGCCGAGACCAAGAGCGTCGCGCGTTCGTCGGTGGGGTCGCGGAGGTCGGCCTTCGAGTGCACGACCAGCGCGTGGGCCTGGGCCGCGCCGAGGTCGGGGGCATCCTCGCCCGGTGGCACCAGGCAGAGGACCAGGTCGGCCGCGGCGATAGCGTCCTCGGTGCGCTGGATGCCGAGGGCCTCGATGGGGTCGCCCGCGTCGCGGAGGCCGGCCGTATCGATGAGGACGACCGGGATCCCCAAGACGTCGATCGTCTCTTCGAGCGTGTCGCGCGTGGTGCCCGGGATGGCGGTCACGATGGCGCGGTCGTGCGCGACGAGCGCGTTGAAGAGGCTCGACTTGCCGGCGTTGGGCGGGCCGGCGAGCACGACGCGCGCACCTTCACGCAGTAGGCGTCCGCGCCGATAGGTGCCGGCCAACGCCAGGAGGTCGTCGCCCAGCGTGCGGGCGGCCGCCGCGAGCACGGCGAGGTCGGCGGGCGGGATGTCCTCGTCGGGGAAGTCCAGGTTGACCTCGAGCCGCGCGCGCAGGTCGAGGAGGCGCAGGCGCAGCTCCATCACCTTGTCGTGCAGGGCGCCGCGGAGCTGGGCGCGCGCCTGGCGCAGGGCCTGGTCGGTCTTGGCGGACACGAGGTCGGAGACGGCCTCGGCGCGGGTGAGGTCCAGGCGTCCGTTCAAGAAGGCGCGGCGCGTGAACTCGCCCGGGTCGGCCAGACGTGCGCCGCAGCGGATGATGAGGTCCAGGCAGCGTCGCAGGTGCAGGGCGCCGCCGTGGACGTGCAGCTCGACGACGTCCTCGCCGGTCATGCTCTTGGGCTCGTGGAAGGCGACGGCCAGCGCCTCGTCGAGGACGTGGTCGGGGTGGTCGGAGGGCACGGCCGGGTCGACCAGGCGCCCGAGCATCATGACGCGCGGGTGGCGGTACCAGTCGATGGTGCGCGCGCGAAAGACGCGAACGGCCGTGGAAATGGCGTCGGGACCGGAAACCCGTATGATGCCGACGCCGCCGCCGGCCGCGGTCGCGATGGCGGTGATGGTGTCCTCCGAGCGTGGGTCGCGTGAGTCTCGCATCGAGATGGTGATGGTCGATTCGTCCGGATCTGGCAATGGCGGTGTGCCCGGGTACGAGCCCGCGCACGATGCGGTGGCGCTCACGCTGTCGCAGGCCAAGACGGCCGTCAGCCGCGGCAACTGGCCGCTCGCCGAGGACCGCCTGGCGCGCCTCTACAAGGTGCACCGCGATGACCTGGAGGTCGCGAGGTTGCTGGCCCAGGTCATCCGCGAGCGTGGGCGCATCGCCGAGGCCGAGGCCGTGTTGGTCGACGCGTGGAAGCGCTCGAACAACGCTGCGAGCGCGGATCTGCTGGAGGCCCGTCGCGACCTCGTGCTCGAGCTGGCCGACCTGCGCCTCGAAGACGGGCGCCCTGCCGAGGCCGCGCGCGCGCTGAAGAAGGTGCTCGAGGTCGAGCCGCACCAGTGGGAGGCACTCTATCTGCTCGGCAACGCGTTTTTTGACGCCGGCCACTACGCCGAAGCCGAAGGCGCCTACCGCGAGAGCCTCAGTGCGAACCCGTTCGAGGCCGAGACCTGGTGGAACCTCGGCGAAGCGCGCGATGCACGTGGTGATCGCGCGGGCCTCGTCGAGGCCCTCGAAGGCTGGCTCGGCGTGGCCAAAGACGACGAGAAGCGCCCCGAGGTCGAGGCGCGTCTCATCGCGTTGCGTAGCTGATCGCCGCCGAAGGCCTCGCCGAGCGAGGCTGCCCTCGGATCAATCCTCGCCGCCGCCGTCGTCGCTCGAGGTCTCGCCCTGCTCTTCGGCCTCTTTGACCCAGTTCTCGAGCGCCGCGCAGAGCGACTTGGCCTGCGCGATCGACGAGATGTTGAACTTGCTCTGCTGGCGGAAGACGCCACTCTTCTTCTGGTAGCGGCGAATCGTGAACTTGGTCTTGCTCCAGACCTCGGTCCGCTTGTTCTGCTCGCGGTACTTGAAGAGGATGGTGGCCCAGCCACCGCGCGAGAGGATGACCTTGTCGAGCTGCTCGACAACGACCGTGCCGCCCTCGTCCCAGTTCACCGAGAGATCGTCGATATCTTCCGCCATGAGGTCCTCGTCCTGCGTCGGGGTTGGGTGAGCCGACGCGGGAGGTTCCTCTATCAGCCGATCGGCAGGACGTCACCTCGTCTCGACCAGCCCGCCCCTTTCTTGTCCGAAAGCTGCGCTCTGTGTATGGTTCGGGCTGCGCTTCGGGGGAAGCGCTCATCCAAGACCACATCGAGGGGGAAGAGCATGGGACGGCGGTCGACGCGATGAGGACGGCGTACTTCGGGACGGGAGGGACCGTGGTGGTGGCGGACCACATCAGCCCGTCGTGGCTCCGGAACTTTGGGCGGGAGCATCTCGGCATGGGCCCCAACGGCGATCCGTCTCTCATCGCGAGCATCCTGGTCGAACGCGACCTCGCGCCGCAGAGGCTTTGAG
>JAEUKJ010000713.1 GCA_016792665.1 Deltaproteobacteria bacterium
CCCGCCGCCGCTCCCGGTCTTCGACGACGAGCCCTTCGTGCAGGTCGGCCAGCGTGGCGGCAATCGCTTCAACGAGATCGGCTCGACGTTCGCGGACTCGCGCCCCTCGTTGCGCCCCGCGCCGGCCCAGCCGCAGCGCCCGTGGGAGACCGGGGGTCGCTCGCTCTCGGACGTGACCGGCGTGCGCAAGCGTCCGAACCCGTTCGCCTCGAACGAGAGCGAGTTCGGCGCTGGCGGCTACCCCCGCAAGCGCTGATTCCCCGCCTCTCCATACCGCCTTCTGCGAGCATCAGCCGAAGCGGTCGTCTCTTCCGGAAAGTCTGGGGAGCGGCCGCTTCACTTTTTCTACGAATCTCGTTCTCTTCGAAGAGCTATTGGCCCTGCGTTTGACCCGACTCCCTGCGTTGTGTAGCCCTGTGTCTACTTGGGGAGCACGGAGTTAACGATGTGGAGAGAGCCAATCAACAGCTTGATGCGACTTTGAAGGGGGGCAATCGTTGCCTGCTTGGCCGCTGAGAGCGCCTCAGCCAATCGTCACGAAGGATGAGACCTTGCAGGCTCCTGCAAACGAGCGCCCCCAATCCGAAACCCGGCTTGCATCCATACCATCGCCTGTGACGACCCCGACGTCATAGTCGCAGAACGAAAATCGGCCCCACTCTCGACAACCGACACCGGCACCCCGCCCGACACGGCAGACACGTCCGTCCGGACCACCTCCGAGGTCGTCACCCCCAAGCCCACCCCGCTCGCCAGCGAGGCTGCGGGCGACAGCCGTTGACAGTCACCGCGCGAACGCGTCTTCTCAGGTCGACGTCGCTGGAGCAGCTCCCCGCGGCGCGACCACACGACCAGGAAGCAACATGGCGAGAGTCACTGGCATCGGCGGCGTGTTCTTCAAGGCAGCCGGCAATCACAAAGACCTCGCGGCCTGGTACGAGAAGAACCTCGGGATCACCCTCGAACCCTGGGGTGGTGCTGTCCTGAAGTGGCCCGAGGACCGCGCGCTCGATGGCGGTGTCACGGCGTGGCACGTCGCTGCTGCTGACAGCACGTGGTTCAGTCCGAGCCACGCTCCGTTCATGATCAACTACCGCGTCGATGACCTCGCCGGGCTCCTGGCTCAGCTCGCCGAAAATGGTGTCCCGATCCACAAGGGGCCGGACTCCGACGACAACGGCACCTTCGCCTGGATCATCGATCCCGACGGCAACAAGCTCGAGCTCTGGCAGCCCGCCGGCGGTTGAGCCACCCGCTCCTCGTGACCGGCGCTCCGCGAAGACGCACGCACCGGCGCGCGCTCACCAGAGTGCCACGTGGTCCTCGGTGACGCCCGGCACGCCGTCGACCGTGTGCACGCCCTCGGGCGTGCGGATCACGCCGTAGAACGCGCCGATCGGCTGGACATAAATGCTCTTGGCGATGAGCAGGTTCGTGTTCGCGCGGCGCGCGCCCTCGGGCTCGAAGCGCAGGTCGACCTCGACCGCGGCCCCTGACGCCGATCGAAAGTGCCACGTCCGCATCGGATCGCCGCCGTCATAGTCGACCGATATCGGCCCGAGCGACCACAGGCGCTCGCCGATCCACGCGATGTTCTCGACCGGTCCATTGAAGCCGCTGACGATATTGAGCCCGAATCCCGGCCCGGTGGCCGAGGCCCACTTCCAGCGCGTCTCGCGGTGCAGGAGGCCGGAGGTGTGATCGAGCGCGGCCGAGCCGGCCAGATCCCAGCGCCGCCCATCGACCCGCGCCTCGCCCACCGCCACGAGCCCCACCGACTTGTGCGTGGCGTTGACGCGGCCGGCGCCGAGATCCGTCACGGCGCACAGTCCGGTCGGCGCACCGCTCCCTTCGAGGTGCGCGTCGATCGCGACGCCCGCGGCCCGGACCTTCACGCGCCAGCCCTCGCCCACCGCGTCGGGGCCGAGGTCGACCTCGACCTTCCGCGTGCGAAAGGTCGCGCCGCCCCGAGGCCGGTCCGAGACTTTCGCCGCCCCGGGCTCGCCGGTCCAGGCGAGGTCGGCCCCGAAGCGCCGCTCATGTCGATCGAACACGTACACGAAGGCATTGCTCGCGTAGCCCAGCCGCACGATGCAACACGCGACGAGCACCCGGTCATTGGCGATCGAGGCATATTGCCATTTCTTGGCGCGCGCCATTCGCGCCAACACCCCGACCTTCCACGGAGCCGCGAGCCCCTCCCAGCGAACGGCATCAAAGGCACCGCGATAGGCCCCGAACCTCGGGTGCCCGCTCTCGTCGACCACGCCGTTCGGAACGCCTTGGGTGAGCTCGGTCATGGGCGCAATGTAGCCCACGCCGAGCCCGATGTCTCAGTGGGCCTCACACGAGCCGTCGCCATGGGCTGCAGCGTCGATCTCCTCGGGGGTCAGCGCGCGGTCCCAGATGCGCACCGTGTCGAAGAGGCCGTTCATGCCCTGGTTGCCGCTGCTGGAGTGGGAGCACCACTTCGGCGGGTCGGGGGTGAGCGCACTTCCGGGGTCGACCGCGGTCGCGACCTGCACGCCGTCCTTGTAGGCCGTGTACACCCCATCACCGCGCGTGATCGCGAGGTGCGTCCAGGTGTCCGTCAACGTGAAGCCGCCGAGGAGCGGCCCGCCACCATCGTCCGCGCGCAGGTACCACGAGGCCTCGCCCGACGTGCTCACCGTCAGCGACACGAGCGGACTGCCCGGCACGACGCGGTCGAAGATCCAGCCTCCGTCGCCCGCGCTGTACTTGATCCAGAGATCGTAGGTCCACGGCCCGAGCGGCGAGACGTCCGGCGCCTCACCGGCCGCGACGCCGGCCTGGGCCCCGGACACACCGTTGCACTGGAACGCCTGACCGGAGACCCCTGCGGCGAAAGTGACATCGGAGTACACCGTCGCGTTATTGCCACCGTAGAGGTCGTCGCCATTGCCGTCACCGGCCCAGCAGTGGACGAGGCCGACGATCGGCCCGCGCCGGATCACGTCGAGGCGGCGCACGCGCGGGCTGGCGCTGCTCGCATCGGCGCGCAGGCCGAACGCGAAGTCGAGCGTCCCGGGCACGAAGGCGACCTCCCACGCGGCCGGGCTGACGCCCTGCAGATCGGTCATCGCGTTCGCCCCGCCCAGGCCGAAGGCGTCCTCCAGGCAGGCCTCCAGCGCGTTGCTCGAGCAGTCGAACCACGCCTCGTCCCCGAAGTCCGGCGCGGCGTTCACCTGCCACTGGGTGTTGTCCGCGGCGAGCGGACGCTGATCGGTCCCGAGGCTGCGCACGATGCGTCGCCAGCCGAGTCCGGAATTGACAGAAAATGACTGGCGATTGTCGAACGACACCGCATAGGCAATCTCGCCCGCGGTCGTCTCGGCGTCCGGCATGACCGCCCCGATCCCCGCCCACGCCGACGTGTCGAACTGCGCCCCGACCGTCACCGCGACGCCCATCGTCTGGGTCGGGTACGCGGCCGGCGTCGCGCTCCACCGGAACTGCACATAGCCGCTGGCGCCATCGCCGCCGAGTCCGTTGTAGTTGCCGCCCGCGCCGCCACCACCACCGTAGCTGCCACCATCGCCGCCGGGCTGCGTGACGTACCAGTTCGGGCCGCTCCCGCCCGGGGTCACGACCGCGCCATACTGCGAGGCGCCCGCGCCGCCCGAGCCGGCCGGGAAGCAACCGCCGCCCCCGCCGACCCGATGGTTGTCGGGCCCTTCGTCGACCGAGCGCGCGCCGCCACCGGCCGAGCACACACCATCGACGTTGGCGCCTGCGCTGTTGGCACCACCGCCAGGGACGACGACGTCGCCCGTGCTGGGTCGATTGCCCTGGCCCGAGCCGCCGCCGCCGATGACCTGCGCGGCCCCGACGTTGACGATGGTGTCGCCGCCCGCGCTGGGAGACGTCCCGCCGAGGCCGCCCTCGCCGACCGTGAAGGTGATGAGGTCGCCCGGGGTGACCGCGAAGATCGACTTCGCGGCGCTGCCTCCGGTGCTCGGCGCGCCGAAGTCGTTCTGCCCGCCGCCACCCGCGCCGAGAGCGTAGACCTCGAGGCTGGTGACGCCGTCGGGCACGACGAACGATCCCGAGGTATCGAAGCCCGCGACATTGGCGACGAGCGACAGCGACGCGTCGGCGAGCTCGACCTGGCGGAGCGAGAAGTCGCTGGCTTCGACGACCTCGAGGACGCAGCTCGTGAGGCTCGTGCAGCGCGCCGAGGCCAGCACGCAGTCGGCCCCGATGTGTCGATATCCGTCGGCGCAGAGCTCGCACGTGGGGCCGGCACGGCCCGCGTCACACTCGGGCTGGAAGGCCGAGAAGTCGCCGCTCATGACCGCGGTGATCTCGTCCGCGCTCAACGCGCGATTGAAGATCGCGACGTCGTCGAGGGTGCCGTAGAAGAACTCGGACGAGAACGTCTTGCCGACCGCGAAGGAGGTATTGATCGCGTCGTGCGGGCCCGGCATGTCGGAGGCGACCTCGACGCCGTCGTAGACGACGGAGCGCACGCCCGTCGTGGCGTCGTACATCGCGACGACGTGATGGAACTGGCCATCGAGGAAGGAGGTGACGTTCGGGGCCTGGTCTCGCCCCCACCAATAGTGCGCGAAGCTCGAGCCGGAGGCCGTACGGATCGCGGTCACCTGGTTCGTGCTGCCGTAGGCGCCCCAGCCGACGATGCCGCGTCCGCCACCGTTGACGGGCTTGAACCAGGCCGCGATGGCGTAGCTGGAGTCGCCGCTGGGGAGGCCCGGGAGTCCGGCCGTAGCGCCGCTGTCCGCGCTGAGGTAGTCGCCGCTGCCGTCGAGATAGAGACCCTTGCCGTGAGCGCCTTCCGAGGTGATCTGCGCCTCCCCCTGGACGACGAGATCCAGCCCACGCCCGCCCGCGTCCGAGCCGGCCGAGGCCCCATCGAAGCGGTAGAGAGCGAGCAGCGCCGAGTCCGGCAGGCAGCGGCCGGCGACCAATCGATAGTCGAGGTCGCAGCGGCAGCTCGCGGTGCCGGCGGTGTCGCTGCACGCCCCGTGGTCACCGCAGTCGAGGGCCGAGGTTGCGCAATCCGCGACGCACGTTCCGTCGTTGTCATTGTCCTGATAGCCCGCCGCGCACGAACCGCAATTGGCACCCGCATAGCCCGCCGCGCACGCACACGCCGCCGCGCCCGAGGTGTCGGTGCACGTGCCGTTGGCGCCGCAGCTCAGACCCGAGGTCGCACAATCCGCGACGCAGGTCCCGTTCGTGTCATTGTCCTGATAGCCTGCCGCGCACGAGCCGCACGTCGCCCCGGCATAGCCCGCTGCGCACGCACACGCCGCAGCGCCCGAGGTGTCGGTGCACGTGCCGTTGGCACCGCAGTTGAGACCCGAGGTCGCGCAATTCGCGACGCACGTCCCGTTGCTGTCATTGTCCTGATAGCCCGCCGCGCACGAACCGCAATTGGCACCCGCGTAGCCCGCCGCGCACGCACACGCCGCCGC
>JAEUKJ010000745.1 GCA_016792665.1 Deltaproteobacteria bacterium
AGCACACGACGGCGGCCGCCACCGGGCCCGCCGCGAAGCAGTCTGCCACGGCGAAGGTGGCCTTCGGATCGGCCGGGCCACCTGGCACGAGGACCGGCATGGCGGGGCTGTGACCTGGCACGAGGTCCGACGTGGCCAGGCCGACGGCGTGGGCGATCGGGCCGGCGAGGAGATCCTCGCCGCGATACGTTCCGGTGAAGCCGCGGCGGCGCAGGATCGGCAAGAGCGCGCCCTCGCCACAGCCCGCGTCGAGCACGGACGCCCGGCGATCCAAGGGGCCGATCGCGCGGGCCAGGGCCTCCAGGCGGACCCGCTGGATGGCGGCCGACTCCCAGCCGACACGGCGCGCCGGGTCACGGGCCTCGGCCAGGGGGCCATAGAAGTCGAGGGCGGCGCGGGCGCGACGCTCGGAGTCCGAGCGCGGGGTTTCAGAGGCGTCGATGGACATGGCGAGGCTCAGAGGAGCGGGGAGAGCAGGCCTGCGAAGGCGTAGAGGACGCGGCGCGGATAGGAGAGCGAGCGCGGCCACTTCGGCGAGAGCTCGCGGGCCTGCTCGAGGTCGGTCCTGTACTGATCGGCCAGGCTCTGGGTCGTCGCCTCGTCGTAGATGAACGCGGTGAGCTCGTAGTTGAGCTGGAAGCTGCGGATGTCCATGTTCGAGGAGCCGATGGCGGCGAGCCAGTCGTCGACGACCATCGTCTTGGCGTGCAGGAAGCCCGCATCGTATTGGTAGATGCGGACGCCGGCCTCGAGCAGCTCGGGGAAGTAGAAGCGCGAGGCCCAGTCGACCAGACGCGAGTCCGAGCGGAGGGGCACCAGCAGACGCACGTCGACGCCGCGCAGCGCGGCCGTGACCAGCGCCGTCTGGATGACGCGATCGGGCACGAAGTAGGGCGTCGTCAGCCAGACGCGATGGTTCGCCTGGGCGACGGCGAGGAAGTGGATGTGGTGGATGACGGCCCAGGGGCGGTCGGGACCGGAGGCGAGGGCCTGCACCGTCGCGGTCCCGGGTGCGGTCGCCGGGGGCTCGGGGAAGTAGCGCTCGTTGTCCAGGAGCTCTTCGGTGCTGACGAGCCAGTCCTCGACGAAGGTCTTCTGGAGGGTGAGGACGGCCGCCCCCTCGATGCGCACGTGGGTGTCGCGCCACGCGCCGATCGTGGGGTCGAGGCCGAGGTACTCGCGACCGATGTTGATGCCGCCGGTGAGCCCCACCTTGCCGTCGACGACGACGATCTTGCGGTGGTTCCGGAAGTTCACGTGGTCGCGGTGGCGGAACATCGGGGCCAGGCGGATCGGCGAGTAGTAGGCCGCACGGCCGCCAGCGGCGATGAGCGGGTCCCAGAAGTCCTTGGGGAGGCGCATGCTGCCGAGCGCGTCGCAGAGGACGCGGACGGTGACCCCGGCGCGGGCCTTCGCGATGAGGTGGGCGCGGAGACCTTCGCCCGACTCGTCGGGCTGGATGATGTAGAACTGGACGTGGACGTGGTCGACGGCGGCCTCGATGGCGTCGCGGATCGCGCGGTAGGTGTCGCCGCCGTTGATGAGGACCGAGACCTGGTTGTCGGGGCTCGCGTAGGAGCCCGCGGTGCGGACGCCGAGCTCGACCAGGTGGCGGGTGCGCACGGGCAGTCGGGCCGTGCCGGCGCCGCGCGCTTTCCGCGCGACCTGCCACTGGTGGTAGACGTGGCGCATGCGCAGCGCGACGCGCTCGGCGCGCTTGTGGCGATAGACGGTGCGACGCAACCCGAAGAGGAGATAGACGACGACACCGATGACCGGGACCATCACCACCCCGAGGATCCACGCCAGGGTCGCGTGCGGTTCGCGGCGCTCGAGCATCACGAAACCGAACACGATCACCAGTTGGACGATGATGATCGCGGCGATGACGAGGGTCGATTCCACGCCTCAGTGCCTGACGGTGCCGGCGGCGGGAGGGGCATCGAAGGCGGCGGCCACGATGCGGTTCCGACCTTCGCGCTTGGCGCGCAGGAGGGCCTCGTCGGCGGCGCGGATGGCCTCGAGGAAGGAGACCTCGCCGCTCGCGTCGATGGGGGCGACACCGGCCGAGATGGTGATGAAGCGCGTGTCGGGGTTGGCCTCGTGCGGGATGGCGCAGCTCTCGACGTCGCGACGCATGAGGTCGGCCTTGGCGATGGCGAGGGTGTGCGGGGCGCGGATGACGGCGAGGAACTCTTCGCCGCCGTAGCGGTAGAAGCCCTCGTGGTCGCCGATGTGGCGGCTCAGCACGCTGGCGACGCGGCGCAGGACCTCGTCCCCCGAGGTGTGCAGGTAGGTGTCGTTGTAGCGCTTGAAGTGGTCGATATCGAAGAGCGCCACGCTGAGTGCGTGGCCGTCGACGCCGCGCGGGGCGTCGCGCAGTGCGAGCTCGAAGGCCGCGAGGTCTTCCTGCATGCGGCGACGATTGGCGACACCGGTCAGGGGATCCTTTCGCCCGGACTCGAAGAACTCGCGGTTCAGGCGCTCGAGCTCGAGGGCCTGGTCCTCGAGCTTGCGATGGAGGCGGGTCACGCGCTCAGCGGCGATGAGACGCAGGAGGAGCTCCTCGCGATCGAGCGGCTTGGCGAGGTAGTCGTCGGCGCCGGCGCGCATGCCGGTCAGCCGGAACTCGCGCTCGGCCAGGGCCGTCAGGATGACGAAGTAGGTGTAGCCGCGGTGCTCCTCGGCGCGGATGCGGCGGCAGAGCTCGATGCCGTCGACGTGCGGCATCATCCAGTCGCTGATGACCAGATCATAGCGGGTGGTGCTGAGCCGCTCCCAGGCTTCCTGGCCGTCGCTCGTGGCCGTGCACCCGAAGCCGAGCTGCTCCAGCGCCTTCACGGTCATGAAGCGCGACACCGCATCATCCTCGACGACCAGGATCTTCATGAGCTCTCGGACCTCCCCCGCGCCGCGGCGCCACTTGACGATCGCGGGCAGCATAAGCGAATCACTCGCAAAGTAGAATCGCCCACCTCGCCAGATGGAGACCGACCATGACCTTTTTCCGCAGTGACCTCCTCGCCGGCAAGGTCGCCTTCGTCACGGGCGGCGGCAGCGGCATCGGCAAGGCCATCGTGTCGCGCTTCCTCGAGCACGGGGCCGAGTGCGTCATCGCCAGCCGCAACAAGGAGCGCCTCGAGGCCGCGGCTGCCGAGCTCTCGGCCCAGCACGGGCGGCGCTGCGTCGCGGTGCAGGCCGACGTGCGCGAACCCGACCAGATCGAGGCCGCCATGGACCAGGCCATCGGCACCTTCGGTCGCATGGACATCGTCGTGAACAACGCCGCCGGCAACTTCCTCGCCCCGGCCGCGGCCCTTTCCTACAAGGGCTTCGCGACGGTCCACGGCATCGACACCCTCGGCACCTTCAACGTCTCGAAGGCCGCCTTCGCGAAGTGGCTGGGGCGCCACGGCGGGACGATCCTCAACATCTCTGCCACCCTGCACTACACCGGCGTGCCCTTCCAGGTGCACGCGGGCAGCGCCAAGGCGGCGATCGACGCGATGACCAAGCACCTCGCCGTCGAGTGGGGCCCGGCCAAGGTGCGCGTCAACGCCATCGCGCCCGGTCCGATCGACGACACCGAGGGCATGAAGCGCCTCGCCCCGGGTGGGTTGAAGGCCAAGCTCGAAAAACAGATCCCGCTCGGACGCTTCGGGCAGGCCGACGAGATCGCGCAGATGGCGCTGTTCCTGGTGTCGGATGCGGCGAGCTACGTGACCGGCTCGGTCTTCGTGGTCGACGGCGGGGCGTGGTTGGCGGGGACCCGCCTCGAGATGTGAGAGCGCCCAGAAGATCGGCGTAAGACGGTCGGCGACACGGCGCAGCGAGGCCTCGAGCGCGCCCCGAGCCGCGGAGAACTGTACGCGCCGGGCCGCTCGTGTAACTCTCAGCCATCGAGCCGATTGGAATCGACGTGTGTGCCGGTAGGGTTGTGGCCGTGCCGAGCGCCCCCGTCCTGCTCGGACCCAGGATCACCCATGCGCCGTCCCCGAACCCAAACGCATTCGCCGTCCGCCTGGCGGAGTCAGGCCACGCACCGATTCGCCGTGCGCGTGGCGTGCTTCGCGCTGGCGTCGGCACTCATGGTGACGCCCGCGCTGGCCGAGTGGAAGACGAACTACCAGACCGGGCAACAGGCGCTGAAGGACAAGGACTATCGCGCCGCCGAGAACGCCGCGATCGAGGCCTTGAACGAGTCCGAGAAGTTCGGCGAGACCGACGACCGGCGCATCAACACGCTGGAGCTGCTGGGCGACATCTATCGCGAGTCGCGGCAGTGGGCGGCGGCCGCTGGGATCTTCGACCAGGTCCTGGCCGCGTACAAGAAGCTCGGGACCGACCAGGGGCAGGAAGCCGGGACGATCCAGAACAAGCTGGGCATCGTGTATCAGCAGATGCGCGACCTCGACAAAGCCGAGGCGGCCTACCTCACGTCGCTGCAGATCAAGCGCAAGAAGTACAAACAGAACGTCGCCAGCATCGCGATCGTCGTGAGCAACCTGGGCGAGCTGTACCGGCGCAAGAAGGAGTGGGCCAAGGCCGAGGAGCTGCACAAGCAGGCGCTGGCCGACAAGGAGAACGAGCTCGGGCCCGAGCACCCGCTGATGGTGACGTCGCTGAACAACCTGGCCCTGGTCTACAGCGAGACCAAGCGCTACGCCGAGGCGCGACAGCTCCTCGACCGCGCCGTGGCGATCGCCGCCAAGGGCGAGAACAACGGCAAGAACGCGGACCACGCGACCGCACTGCACAACCTCGGCGACCTCTGCTACTCGCAGTCGCTGCACAAGGAGGCCAAGGCCTTCTTCGAGAAGGCGCTCGCCATGCGGCGCGAGGTGCTGGGACCGCAGCACCCGAACGTGGCCGACACGCTGACGAGCTACGCGAACACCCTCTTCGGGGCCGACGAGTTCGAGGCGACCCTGCCGCTCTACGATGAGGCGATCGCCATTCGGAAGCTCGAATACGGGGCCTCGGACTCGCGCACGACGAAGGTCATGGGGTTCAAGGCGATGGCGCTCGATCGATTGAAGCGCACCGTCGAAGCGCAGCAGCTGCGCGACGACGTGAAGGCCCTCGAGGCCCGTCGCAACCAGCCTTGAACGGTCACCGCGACCGCGACGCGGGCGCCACTCTCGCACATGGGGATCGAGTCTTTGCAAGGACGCCTCTTCGTCGCCCTCGAGCTGCCCGTCGATGTCCGTGAAGAGCTGATGCTCATCGCGAGCGGCGTGCCCGGCGCCCACTGGACCGAGGAGGAGAACCTCCACCTGACGATCCGCTTCATCGGCGAGGTCGACGGCGTGAAGGCGCGCGACCTCGCGACCGCGCTGCGGCGCATCGAGGCGGCGCCGTTCACGTTGACCCTGTCGGGCATCGGCTTCTTTCCGCCGCGCGGCGAGACCGAGGTCCTCTGGATGGGGGTCGAGAAGTCCGAGCCTCTGGAGCATCTGCACCAGCGCGTGGACACGACCGCGACGCGGCTCGGCATGCAGCACGACCGCAAGCGCTGGGTCCCGCATGTCACGCTGGCGCGCCTGCACGACGCCCCCAAGACGCGCCTCCAGTGGTTCGCGGCCGGGCAGAACCTCTGGAAGAGTCGCCCCTTCGAGGTCAACGCGATGGTGCTCATGTCGAGCACGCTGAGGCCGAGCGGGGCCGTCTATCGCCGTGAAGAGGTCTTCCCGTTCCGAGGCTGAGGCTTCAGGAGAAGGCCTGGCAGCCTGCCCCTAGGGGCGCGGCTCGGGCGGGAGCCAGAAGAGGTCGGCCTCGCGATCAGGGAAGTCGGCGTCGCGAGCGCGGTCGAGGGCATCCGACATGTGCTCGACCGGCAGGATGACGAGGCGGCGCAGCGGGCCGAGGCGCGCGGGGATGCCGAGGGCGCGCTCGACGTGGCCGGCGCCCGCGAGGACGATGACTTTCGGGCGCGTGCCACGCTCGACGTGCTCGGCGAGGGCGCGCGTGTTCTTGGCCATCGTCTCGTCCCAGACGAGCTGCGCGAGGTACATGCGATCGAGGGCGTCCGGGCCCAGCGCGTGAGGGTGGCCGGCCGCGGCCATGCGCTCGACGAACCAGGTCTTGTGGCGCGGGTTGCCGCTGTCCAGCGGCGGGAGCTCGGCCTTTCGCTCGGGCGGGACGTTGTCGACCCCGCCGCGCGAGACCAGGCGCGCGAGGCCGGGCTCGGCGTTCAAGCCGGAGACCTCGATGCCGAGCGCACGAAAGGTTCGCCAGAGCGGCGCATAGGCGGCGAAGTCGTGCCCCCAGAGCTCGTCCCATCGCGACGCGCGGCGCAGCTCGTCCAGGTCTTCGGGGCGGGTCTCGGGAGGGGCCGGCGCCGCTACACCCGGCTCGTCACGAGCGGCTGGTGGGCGGGTGAAGCCGCGCAGCACGAGGTTCATCGACGCGGGCAGCCACTCGACGCCGATGGCGACACGGTGATCGTAGACCTCGTAGGCGAGCTCGACGACCTCGCGCTGGACCGCGTGGAATGCCGGGTTGCCGTGCTCTTCGCCGACGACGAGGACATCGACGGCGCCGAGCCGCGCGAGCAGCGCATCGGCGCTCAGCACGCGACCGCTACGCGCGTCGATCACGCGCTGAGCGATGCGATCGGGCGCGAGCTCGTCGAGGTCGGGACGCATCGGGCCCGCGCTGCCGCAGGCGCCGAGCCCGAGGGCGAGGACCAGGCCGAGGCCACGCGCCACCTCAGAGCGCCGCGGGCTGGTTCTTGCGGCGATCCCAGGCCAGGTGATCGAGGCGCGCGCAGTCGCAGCCCCACGAGGCCGGCGCCGCATCACAGATGCCGCGCGCGATCTCTTTGTGGCCCTGCGCGTTCGGGTGGATCGGGTCGAAGCCGATGAACTCGGGCTTCATGAACCAGCGCGGCAGCTCGGCCGCCTGCTG
>JAEUKJ010000783.1 GCA_016792665.1 Deltaproteobacteria bacterium
CCCCGGGATCGGCGCCGGTCGCGGCGCCAGCACGCTGACCCTCCGCCTCGACAACGACGGCGCCGCCGGCACCTTCGCAGCCTCGCTCTCTGGGGACCCGCGCCTCCACCTCGCGCCCTTCGACGCCTCCGTCGACGTCGACGGCCAGGCCACCCTCGTCCTCACCTTCGACGGCGCCGCGAGCCCGACCATCGCCGAGGGCCTCCTGCGCGTGAGCGACGCGACCACCACCCACGAGGCCGTCGTCTTCGCGGTGGCCGGCGACACGACCTTGCCGGCCGCGACCTGGTCCGACCTCACGACCGGCCCGACCCGCTACGGCAAGACCACCACCGTGCGCTTGAAGACCGCTCCCTTCCCGGCCCCGGGCGCCAACTGGACCGACGACTCGGTCAACGTCTTCGTGCCCGATGGCTTCATCGACCGCGGGCCGATCCCCTTCGTCGTTCACTTCCACGGCCACGGCACGACCCTCGCCGCGACCCTCCCCGCCCACAAGTACCGCGAGCAGGTCTGGGCCAGCGGCGCCAACGCCATCCTCGTGACCCCGCAGGGCCCGGTCAACGCGGCCAGCGGCAACTTCGGCAAGCTCATGACCCGCGGCGGCCTCGAAGCCCTCCTCCATGATGTCGCCTCGGTCCTCTATCGCGATGGCCTCGTCGCCACCCCGACCACCGGTGACCTCGTCCTGACCGAACACTCCGGCGGCTACCAGGCCGTCGCCCTGAACCTCGACGCCCAGACCGACCAGGGCCAGGTCCTCGCCGCCCACCTCTTCGACGGGCTCTACGGCTACTCCTCCGCCTACGAGAGCTTCGCCCGCGCCGGCGGCTTCCTGCGCTCGGACTACACGACCGGCGGCGGCACACGCACCAACAACCTCGCCCTCTTGTCGACACTCGGCGCCCTCGCCACCGACACGCCGACGGCCGACGACCTCCGCGACGCCCGCGCCGTCATCTGGTTCACGCCCGCCGGCCACTCCGACAGCACGTGGTGGGAACAGGCCTTCGCCGAGGCCCTCCGCTGGGGCTCGACCAACGCCCGCCGGGGCCCGCGCATCGAGCTCCGCACGGCCACCGTCAACCTCGGCAGCGCCACGATCACCTGGCGCGCTCCGCACGACGACTGGACCACCGGCTTCGCGATCGAGGCCTCGACCAACGGCCTCGAGTGGACCACCGTCGCCACCGCCCCGGCCGACGCCGAGCGCGCGACCTTCACGCTGATCGGTCCTCGCCGCGTGCGCGTCGTGCCGATCGTCAGCGACCTCGAGCCCGAGATCGCCCTGCCCAGCGACAGCTACTGGCTCGAGAGCCGCGCGGTCCTGGTCGTCGACGGCTTCGACCGCATCTTCGGCGGCTCGTGGACCGACCTCCGCCACGACTCCGCGGCCCGCGTCGGCCAGGCCGCCAAGGGCTCGGCGGCCAGCAACGAAGCGGTCCTGGAAGGCGACCTTCGGCTTGCCGACTACCCCGTCGTCATCTGGTTGGTCGGCGACGAGTCGTTGGCCGACCACACCTTCACCGCTGCCGAGCAGGCCCTCTTGAAGAGCTACCTCGACGGCGGCGGCCACCTCATCATCTCGGGCAGCGAGGTCGCCTACGACCTCGGCAAGAACGGCAACGGCACGAGCTGGCTCGCCTCCCTCGGCGCCGTCTATCAGGCCGACAGCGCCAACCAATCCACCGCCAAGGGCGCCGGCCCCCTGTCCGCGCTCGGCAGCTTCGGCTTCGGCGGCCAGGGCGCCCCCTACCTCGAGGACTTCCCCGACGTCGTGACGACGTCCACCGGCGCGACCACCGTCCTGCAATATGCCAACGGCATGGCCGCCGCGGTCGGCAAGGCCGGCAAGTCCGTCGTCGTCGGCTTCCCGCTCGAGGTCATCGACGACCCCGCCCGCCTCACCGACGTCGTCGCCGCGCTCATCGGGTTCGTCGCGCCGTGACTCGGCCGCACGCACCGGCTCGCGCCGCCTGCACGGCACTCCTCGGTGCGCTGCTGACGCTCGCCCCGCACGCCGCCGCCGCGCGCTGTGGCGACGGCTTGCCCGATCCCGGCGAGGCCTGCGACCACGGCGAGCTCGGCGGCCCCATGGTCCCCGGTCCGTTCTCGGCCGCCCTCGGTCAGCCCGTCGGGCTCGCGAAGGTCGCCTTCGGCTGGCTCGTCGTCGATGCCATCGGCGAGCGCCTGGTCCGCTACGAGGACGACACCGCCACGACCTTCCTCACGCTCGGCACGACCGGCCCGCGCGACCTCCTCGCTGCCGATGGCGTCCTCTATGTCGCCGCCCTCGGCACGAACCGCGTCGAGCGCTACCTCGCCGCGAGCGGCGCCCCCCTCGGGGCCTTCCCGCTGGGCGGTGGTCTTGCCAACCCCGAGGCGCTCGCGACCCAGGGCAACTTCCTCTACGTGGCCTCTTCGGGCGACGCCGCGATCCAGCGCATCTCGATGGTGACCGGCCTGCTCATCGGGCCCTTCGGCGCCGCCCGCGGAGACACCGATCTCGCCTTCGCGCGCGACGGCACCCTGTTCACGATCCGCGGTCGCAAGGTCCACCACTGGGACGCCGCGGGCGCCGACCTCGGGGTCTTCGCCGACGCCAGCGCCGAGCTCGGCACCGGGCTCCTCCGCGCCTTGGCCCTCGCCGACGACGGCACCATCTACGCGGTCGGTGACGGCGGACTCCTCTTCCGCTGGACCGCCGCGGGGGCTCGCCTCGGCGTCGCCACGCCAACCGCTGGTCAGGCCGTGCTCGCCGCCACCGGGGCTCTCGGCACCGACGGCGCGAACCTCGTCGCGGCCGCCTCGCGCGACGGCCTCTTCGCGCTCGCGACCTGGGCGCGCGGCAACTCCGACCTCGCCCCCGGCGCCTGCCGCCTCGACTGCTCGCTGGCGCGCTGCGGCGATCGCGTGACCGACCCCGGCGAGGGCTGCGACGACGGCAACGGTGCCGCTGGCGATGGCTGCCTGGGCTGTTCCCTCGAGCCCGGTTGGGTCTGCGGCGTCGCGGGACCCGGCTGCGCCCGCACGTGCGGCGATGGCGACCTCGACCCCGGCGAGGGCTGCGACGACGGAGCCCTGACCTCGGGCGACGGCTGCAGCGCGAACTGCGCGGTCGAGCCGGGTTGGACCTGCGCGGGCGAGACCTGCACCGCGCTGCGCTGTGGCGACGGACTCACGGCCGGTGACGAAGAGTGCGACGACGGCGCGCTCGGGCTCGGCGATGGCTGCGACGCGGGCTGTCGGGTGGAGGCCGGCTGGGCGTGCCTGGTGAGCGGTGCCACCCACTGCGCCGCGACCTGCGGCGACGGCGATCGCGACCCGGGCGAAGGATGCGACGACGGTGCCCTCGTGCCCGGGGACGGCTGCAGCATCGGCTGCCGTGTCGAGCCGGGCTTCACGTGCTCGGCGGCGGGCTGCACCCCGATCTGCGGCGACGGCCTCGTCCGCGGCGGCGAAGCCTGTGACCTGGTCTCGCCCGGCTGCGCCGACTGCGCGCTGGTGCCCGGCTGGGTCTGCGACAGCGTCACCTGCAGCTTCACCTGCGGCGACGGCGTCCTGGACACGCACGAACAATGCGACGACGGCGGGCGCGAGATCGGCGACGGGTGCAACGCCAACTGCGGCGTCGAGGCGGGCTGGACCTGCGCACGCGACGAGGCCGCGAGCCCAGTGACGACGTGCGTGGCGCTGCGCTGTGGCGACGCGATCCGCGCCGGCGCCGAGGGCTGCGACGACGGCAACGAGATCCAGGGCGACGGCTGCGACGCGTGCGTGCTCGAGCCGGGCTGGGTCTGCGTCGGCCCGTGTCGCAAGAGCTGCGGGGACGGCAAGGTCGACCCCGGCGAACGCTGCGACGACGGCGCCCTCGGGACCGGCGATGGATGCGACGGCAACTGCCGCATCGAGCTCGGCTGGAGCTGCCCGACCGAGGGCGGCGCGTGCCGAGCCGCGCGCTGCGGCGACGGGATCGCGGCCGGCGAAGAACACTGCGACGACGGCAACGCTATCGCCAATGACGGCTGCGCAGCGTGCCAGATCGAGGTCGGGTGGGTCTGCGATCTCGATGGGTGCCGCGATACCTGCGGCAACGGCGCGGTCGAGCTCGGCGAGGAGTGCGACTTCGGAGACCTCGTCACGGGCGACGGCTGCGACGCCAACTGCCAGCGTGAGCCTGGTTGGTTCTGCGGGGCCGAGCGCTGCGATCCGATCTGCGGCGACCTGCGCGTGGTCGGCAGCGAGGGCTGCGAGGACAACAACCTCGAGGTCGGCGACGGCTGCGCGGACTGCCGCGTCGAGGCCGGCTGGGTGTGCGGCTGGGTCGAGGGGGCGAGCGCGTGCGCCGAGACCTGTGGCGACGGCGCCCTCGACGCGTACGAAGGCTGCGACGACGGCGGGCTCGTGGGTGGCGACGGCTGCAGCGCCGCGTGCGCGGTCGAGCGGGGCTGGACGTGTGGCGCCACGGGCTGCACGCCCATCTGCGGCGACCGCCTGATCGTCGGCGCCGAGCGCTGCGACGACGGCAACGCCATCGGCTTCGATGGCTGCGACCGCTGCGTCATCGAGCCGGGTTGGATCTGCGATGCCGATGGCTGCCGCGAGACCTGCGGCAACGGCACCCTCGAGGTCGGCGAGGCGTGCGACGACGGCTCGGTGGTGCTGGGCGACGGGTGCGATGCCAACTGCGGGCTCGAGGTCGGTTGGGCGTGTGCCGGCGCGCCGTCGATCTGCGATGCAGCGCAGTGCGGCGATCGCATCGTCGCGGGGCTCGAGGATTGCGACGACGGCGGCACCGCGACGGGCGACGGGTGTGACGCGGCCTGCACCGAAGAGGTCGGCTGGCGCTGCACCGCGGGCGGCTGCGCTGCGGTCTGCGGCGACGGGCGCTGGCTCGGCGGCGAGGGCTGCGACGACGGCAACGGACTCGCCGGCGATGGCTGCACCAACTGCGCGGTCGAGAGCGGCTGGACGTGCACCGGTGGGCGCGGCGCGCGCAGCGAGTGCCGGCCGAGCGAGGTCTGCGGCGACGGCGCCCGAGGCGGGTCCGAGGCCTGTGACGACGGCAACGAAGACACCGGGGACGGCTGCCTCGCCGACTGCACGATCGAGCCGGGTTGGACCTGCGGTGCGGGGATCGGCATCGACCCCAGCGGCTTTGGGTGCGCCGAGCTCGACGACGATGGCGATGGCCTCTCGAACAACCGCGAGGCGGCGCTGGGCACGCGCCCCGACATCGCGGACACCGACAAGGACGGGCTCGAGGACGGCGACGAGATCGCGCGCTCGACCGATCCCCTGGACCCCGACACCGACGACGACGGCCTCCTCGACGGGCGCGAGGTCACGATCGGCACCGATCCCCTGCGCCGCGACAGCGACGATGATGCCATCATCGACTCGCTCGATAACTGCCCGACCCTCCCGAACGCGGACCAGCGCGACCTCGATGATGACGGGATCGGGTCGGCCTGCGACCCCGAGGAGACCCCGATCGGCGTCCTCGACGGCGGCGGGTGCGGGGCTGGCGCGACCGGCGGCGTGCTGCTCGCGACCGCGCTGCTGGCCGTCGTGACGGGGCGTCGTCGCACGCGCGGCCAGCCACCGCGCTGAGCCCGGCCGCCGAAGCTTCACGAGGCGAGGTTGCCGGCGGGACTAAATTTCGTTGTCACCACGGAGGGCCGATGCGAGATCACGCGCCGCTACTTCCGAGGAGCTACGAGATGCATCCCTGGCACGACCTCCCCAACAATCCCGACACCGCCGCCGTGAGCTTCAACGCGGTCATCGAGATCCCCAAGGGCTCGCGCGTGAAGTACGAGCTCGACAAGCCGACCGGCCTCCTGCGCGTCGACCGCATCCTCTACAGCTCGGTGATCTACCCGGCCAACTACGGATTCATCCCGCGCAGCTACTGCGACGACGGCGATCCCCTGGACGTCCTCGTCCTCGGCAACGAGCCGGTCGTGCCGCTGGCGATCATGCGGGCGCGCGCCATCGGCGTCATGCGCATGGTCGATCAAGGCCAGGGCGACGACAAGATCGTCGCGGTCCACATCAACGACCCGGCCTTCTCCGACTACACCGACATCTCGGAGCTTCCGGGCCACGTCGCCAAGGAGATGCGGCGCTTCTTCGAGGACTACAAGTCCCTCGAAGGCAAGCACGTCGAGGTCGCCCAGATGGAGGGCGCCGTGCGCGCCCAGGAGATCTTGCGCGAGGCCCTCGAGCTCTACCGCAAGGACGAGTCGAAGCTGCGAGGCTGGGGCGGCTGATCGACGCCGAAGGCCGGGCTCCGCCAGGCTGCCCCATCGATCACAGCGGGACCGGATTCTTGTTCCCGTCGTCGGCCGGCAGCGTCCCGCCGCACGCGTTGGCGAACTCATCGTAGAGCTTGAGTGACCCGTCCGGGTTCGTGTCGCAGACCGGGGCCTGCCCGTCGCGCGCCACGTAGCAACGGATCGCCCGGGTCGGGCCGCCGCTCTTGTCGCGCACCGGCAGGTAGTAGGCGGTCGGGTCGCAGCTCGCGGTCGAGGTCTCGTTGCACGCCCCGGTGAGCGGGTCGCAGGTTGCGGAGCCGCACGCGGAGGCCGCCTCGCACTTCGGCTCGAAGCTGCACGCGAAGGCCTCGGCGGTCGCCGTGTTCTCGCCGCGCGGGTCGTAGCTGCAGACCCCGACCTGGCAGAGATCGTCGCTCGGGCAGCCGCAGGCGTTGCCGAAGGCGAGGCTCACGTCGCCGCTCTGCGGGCTGATGACCGCGGTCTGGCTCGTGCTCGGGCTCGACCCCGGGGTGGTCGCGGTCCAGGTCACGGCCCCGGCCGGCAGGCTCTCACGCACGCTGTAGGAGCCCGCGGGCAGGTAGAAGTCCAGCGACCCCTCGGCCGGCGTCGCGCCCTGGGCGATGATCGCGCCGTTCTGCGCGACGACCTCGAAGGGCCACGCCACGAGCACGAGCTCGCCCGCGTCCTTCACGCCGTCCCGGTCCTCGTCCCAGAACTTGGTGACGTGCACGTAGTGGCAGCTGTCGACGACGTAGGGCTGCCCCTCGGCCGTGGCCGGCTCGGCGAGCTGGTCCGAGGTCATGCGCCCGGTCCCGACGAGGCCGGTGCCGCCGGCCGCGCTGGTCGTGAGGTGCACGACGAAGGACACGGGGGCGCCGGTGCGCGCGGCGATGCCGATCCCCGGCGCGTTCGGATCGATGACTCGCACCCAACGGACGGTGCCCGCGAAGCCCGCGACCGGATGCCAGGTGGTCGGCACGTCCTCGCCGGAGACCTGGACCACGGCGCCGGCCGGGGCCTCGAGGCCGTCGACGCGGTCGAAGGTGGCGCCGGCCGGGATCTGGAAGCGCGCCTCGACGCCGCTCAGGTTCTGGCCACCGCTGTTCGAGCCGCGCACGAGGAAGGCGGGCCCGCCCCCATCGACGCAGATCGGATTGATGGTGAAGCGCATCTCGGGCGGCACCACGGCGGTGAACTCGAAGGCGTGATGACGCGGCATCTGCGAGAGGGGGCACTGCGTGGTCCCGTCCCCGTGCGTCCCATCGTTCAGCGCCCCCATGTAGTTCGCCTCGATCGAGAAGGTCTGGCCGTCGATCCACGGGTAGCTCGGGTCGAGGCAGAACTCGACGTACGGGAAGTAGCTGTACGAGAGGGCGCGGCACGGCGCGGCGGGCGTGCCGAAGCGGAAGCGCAGGGGGCGCGCGCTCGGCAGGGGCTCGACCACCTCGCCGACGCCGTTGGAGCAGCCATACCCGAACATCGCCATGATGCCATCGACCGGCGGCGGCTCGCTGAGGTTCACGTGCTGGACGGTGAGCCCATCGGGGACCGTGATGTCGACGACCGGGTTGACCGGGTACTGCTTGTCGCCGTCGATGATGTTGCGGAAGCGCAAGCTCGCGCACTGCCCCGGAGCGAGCTCGCGGAAGCTCGGCGCGTCGTCGGGCGAGGCGGTGACGCCGCCGCACGAGAAGTCGATGATGGTGCGCGTCGCGACCGCCTCCAGGATGTCGGGGTTGCTCGGGTCCGGCTCTTCCAAGAGGGCGTTGCCGAAGGGGACCCCTGCGTAGGTCCCCTGGAGCTGCACGTGGTTCCGATACGGGCCGAGCACGGCGGAGTTGTAGTCGGCGGCGACGGTCGTGAAGACGGTGTAGGCCAGCGAGCGCATCGCGTCCTCGCGCGCCGCCCCCCAAACCGGCGTCCAGTAGGCGACGTGGGTCCAGGCCCCGAGCGTCGGGTGCGTGGCCGTCGGCGGGACGCGATAGCCGCCGGGCGCGCTCACCGAGGCGACGCACTGACCTGCACTGCGGTAGCCGAGGAAGGTCGCCACGTCGAAGAAGCCCGTGCCGCCACCCGCGCAGAAGTAGGTCGTGAAGTCGGCGCCATAGCTCGCCTCGGAGACGCGCACCGACGAGGTCCCGAGCGGCACCCGATCGAGCAGCAGCACGTCCTCGACATGACTCGCGCCGAGCGGCGGCGTGAAGCTCACGGCCCACTGCACCTCGTTGCCGGGCGCCGAGGTCCCATTCCAGTACTTTACGACGTCGTAGAAGGTACCGCAGGCCGGAAGCGTCCACCCGGGCGCGCTGCCCTCGGGCAAGGTGTGGGGCACGAGGGCAGGAGGCTGCCCGACGCCGGCCCAGACCGGCTGATAGGCGTTGCCGGCGGTCACGGTGAGCGGGGCGTAGGTCGGCCCGGCGGTGGCCTCGCAAGGGCTGAAGACGTCGACGAACAGGTTCAGCGAGTAGGCGCACGAGGTCGGATAGGCCGCGAGCTCCGAGTCCATGCGCACCTGCACCGAGTCGCCGTCCAACCCCGAGAGCAGGGTGAAGGTCGGCGAGCTCGGCGAGGTCGGGGTCTCCGACTCGGGGTAGGCGCCGTTGTTGTCGCCCGCCCACACGCGCAGGAACTGGCCGACCGAGCCGGCCGGTCGCGAGATGGTCCACACCATGCCGCCCGAGGCCGGGTCACCGAAGTCCGAGCCGATGATGCCCGCGTTGCCGCAGACGAACATGCGGAAGTCGTAGCGCTGCACGACGCCGGGGATCCCCGCGACGGTCGCGGCATACGACCCATAGAAGGTCGCGCCGGTGTACTGCCAGTTCAGCGTGGGGGCGCCGGTGGCCGTGCGCGTGGCGCTGCTGGTGCTGGCGATGGGCGCGTAGACCCCGCCCTCGGTGGCGCTCGTGCTGCCGGACAGGGTCGCGGCGAACGGGAAGGGCGTGCCGCTCAAGGTGGAGTAGACGCGCCACTTCGCGGGCACCGACACGGCGTCGTAGTACTGCACGAAGGACTCGAACTTCACCGTCACGGTGATGCGTCCGGTGATGGCCTCGTTCGCGGCCAAGGTCCCCGCCGACCACTTGAGGGTCTGGAGGCGGCCGTTCGGGGTCGTCGTGGTGCTGAACGCGAAGGTGCCGGGCGCGCTCTGCGAGACGTAGGTCGTCACCGGGAAGACGCCGCGGTCGGGCAACGGCAGGACGATCTCGAGGTTCTGGTAGTAGGCCGCCGGCAGGTTGTAGTCGAGGTTCACCTTGAAGGTGTCGTTGATCGGCTGGAGGTTCGCGTCATCGAAGGTCAGCGTGACGGTCTGCGCGCGCGCGCCACCGGCCAGCGCCACGAGGACCGCCAACACCGCGAGCGGCGCCAGCGCGAGCGACGCCGAGCGCGACACGACACGACGAGCGAGTGAGGTCGAGGGCATCACGGCGTGACCTCCAGGCAGCAGGCGTCAGGGCAGCAGGTGTCGATGACGAGGTTCGAGGGCAGCGGCGGGTAGTAGGCCGTGTGCCCCTGGGCGGTGACCGAGACGTGGTCGCCGGTCTGGCCGACGACGACGTCACCCACGCCGCTGACCTTGCCGTCACACGTGAGGCGCGAGGTCGAGGGCGTCCCGCCGCACGGGTAGCGGTTCAAGAACGTCTCGCCCGTGAACGGGGTGTAGGTGGTCGCGACCCCGTTGCCCCCATCGAGGGGATGGGCCCCGCAGATGAGCGCGCCGCCCGCGTCGGTGAGCGGCACGGTCCAGTCGATGACCGGATAGACCGTGTCGGGTGGCGTGTGGAAGAACGGCGGGGTCGTGAAGGGCTGACCTGCGGCGGTGCCGCGCAGCTCGAGGCGACAGCCGTGCTCGAGGTTGGCGAGGTCGAGGCCGATGGCCGTGTTCCAGTAGCACTTGTCGATGTCCTGGAAGTCCTCGGTCCCGAAGTAGGTCGCGTGCTGGAAGACGCCGGGCGGCAGGGCCCCGTGGTTGCCGGCCGTGGCCGCGCTGGGCGTGACGGTGTACGTGCGCGGGGGCACGGGCGGGACGGCGTTGGGCGAGCCGTCGCAGGTGATGACGATGTCGTCGAGGTAGAGGTTCGTCGACTCGCCGCCCTGCCCGGCGGTGCAGGCGAAGGCGACGACGACGGTCGTGTCGCGCACGTCGCCGTGGTGGAGGAGGGCGTCCTTGCAGTCGAGCTTGGCCGAGCAGAACACGTCCGAGAAGTTCACGCCGATGTCGAAGAAGCCCTGCTGCGCCGCGCGCATGATCGTCAGGTTCAGGTCGACCTTGGTGTCCGCGTTCTCCTTGCAGTCGAAGTCGACCTGGCAGCCGTCGGGACACGGGTCGCGCCAGTCGCCGAGATCGCTGCCCGAGGCGCCGTAGAGGCCGTCGAGCCACAAGGTCACGGTGTTGGTGTTGGGGTCGTTGGGCTGACCGTCGTTGTCGTCGTCGACGAGGCTCGCATCGCACGGGCCGACGTACGCGATGTCGCCGCCCGGACCGCTGCCGTACGCGTCCGAGCACAGGGCGCCGGTGTCGCTCGGCCACTTGTCCGCGGGGGCCTGCCCCGGGGTGCCCTTCTGCCACACGACGCCGCCCCCCTGCCCTTCGACGCGCACGTCCCAGCAGGCCTTGGACACACCCGGGAGCTGGAGGGGCGCGACGTTGATGGCCGCGCGGGCACCATCGGGCGCGGGGGCGCGCGCCTGGCATGCGGCGATGCCGAACACCAGGGCGAGGATGCCGACCGATCGGACACTTCGGTCCGACGGCGAGAGCGAGAGCTGCATAGGCCTCCGCGAGCGGAAGGGCGTGACGTGGGCCGACCGCAGACCGGCACCAGCCGCCAACGTCGCCCAGGGTGCACCGCCAGGTCAAGGACCGAACTCCGCCGGCGGATGAGCCGCGTCTCAGGCCGGTCTGGCGCAGGACTTCGCAACGCGCGCGACAGCGCCACGCGAAGCGGTTAGAACCGAGGACCACCCCTTTGCAGGAGCCCGCATGACCAAGACGCCGAGCCACATCCCGTTTGGACTGCGCAGCGTGAACCCGTACGTGATCTGCACGCCCTTCGATACGTTCACGGTCTTCCTGAGCGAGGTCTTCGGCGCCGAGGTCATCGAGCGCCACCTCGCCCCGAACGAGAACGGCGACGGGGAGCGCGTCATGCACGCCAAGGTGCAGCTCGGCGACACGATCATCGAGGGCTCGGACGGACGCCCTGGCACCTGGCCCGCGATGCCCGGCGCCTTCCACGTCTACGTGCCCGACTGCGACGCGACCTTCACGCGCGCGGTCGCCGCGGGCGCGACGGTGAGCTACGAGGTCTCCGACATGCCCTACGGCGAGCGCTCGGGCGGCGTCGTCGACCCCTTCGGCAACCACTGGTTCATCGCGACCGCACGCGGCTGAGCCCTTCGGCGCAGCCCCCGATCGCTCGGCCGCTCAGCGCGTGATCGATCAGCGCGCGAGCGTGCGCACCACCTCGAGCGCCTCGCCGATGTGCGCGGTGGGGCGGATCTGCGAGTCGAAGGCGTGGCGGACGACGCCGGCCTTGTCGATGACGTAGGTCACGCGCCCCTCGATGATCCCGAGCGTCTTCTTGACGTCATACGCCTTCCTCGCGACGCCCTGGGTGTCCGCGAGGAGGACGTAGGGCAGGCGATGGTGCTGCGCGAAGCTCGCGTGCGAGGCGACGTCGTCCTTGCTGACCCCGACGACCTCGGCACCCGCGTCCTTGAAGGTCTCGTAGCGATCGCGGAACGAGCACGCCTCGGCCGTGCACCCGGCAGTCTCGTCCTTCGGGTAGAAGTACAGCACGACCGGTCCCTTGGCCCACAGCTCGGAGAGCTTGCGCGCGGTGCCGGTCTGGTCGGGCAGGTTCAAGTCCGGGGCGCGATCGCCAACCTTCAACATGGAGTCTCCTCGGCCGGGGCGCGGCCCTGCCCGCTCAACCGGGCCCTGGCACTCTCGACCCCGCGCCACCGACGTCAAGTGCGACTCGCGCAAGCAGTGGCCTCGCGCTACCATCCCCGGACCGCACACCCCCTTCGCGAGAGCCACCCATGCAGACCCTACGCCGCGGCCTTTGCTCGTGCCTCGTCCTCCTCTTCAGCCTGGCCGCGTGCCGCGAGTCCTCGACCGAGCTCGCCACGCGCCGCCACGCGGAGGTCGGCAAGACCCCCGAGGGCGCCCTCCTCCATTGGATCGAGCGCGCCATCGCCGCCCAGTCCGGTGACGAGGCCGACCTCGTCGCGCTGGGCGAGCTGACCATCCCGCTGCGCGGGGTCGAGGCCTGGTGGCGCCGGTCCTCCAACGGCACCTTCGCCGAGCGCCTGACGGGCAAGCCCTACATCTTCCGGAGCTACGCGGTCGGCGCCACGCCCACCAACCAGTACGCGCTTCCGACGCCGCTGGCGCTCGCCATCGAGAAGTCCGAGTCCGACCCCGACGGGCGCGGCTGGCGGATCCGGGTGCGCTCGGGCGGCGCCGACAACGCGCGCCCGGTCTACCTGAAGCAGAGCGAGCAGTCCGGTCTCTGGTACGTCAACGACTGGTCGAACCTCTACGTGGACATCCGGCCGCCCGTCGACCCCGCGAAGGAAGTCTACCGCTGAGGCCCGCCGCTCGAGGCGAGCCCGGCATCGACTCGGCACATGGTGAAGAGCGCCTCGGGGTCGTCGCGGTCGCGCGCGTGGGCCTGGAGCGTGAGGTCGACGCGCGTCGCCAGGTCGCGCACGATGCGCGGGTCAGCCGGAGGGCGTCAGGACGCAGGCGCCGACGACCTCGCCCTGCCACTTGGCGCGCATGGCGGCGCGGAACTCGCTCAGGGGGAATCTGTGCGATACCTGCGGTCGCAGGAGGCCCGCCTCGACCCACGCGAGGATCTGTTTGCGGCGCGGCGGCCCGAGGCTCGGGTCTTCGAAGGTGGCGAGCGCGACCGGACAGCCCAGGACCTCGAGCGACTTCATCATGATGAGGTTGGTCGGGAGCTGGTTCGCGTTCGGGGCGCCGCGCTCGCCGCGCCCGACGGCGACGTTCGGGGTCGAGGCCCAGCCGATGACGAGGTAGCGGCCGCCGAAGCGGAGGCAGCGCAGGCTCTCCTGGCCGACGGCGCCGCCGACCCCGTCATAGACCACGTCCGCGCCGCGCCCACCGGTGAGCGCCTTGATGTCGTCGCGGAAGCGGCGGACGCCGGTCTCGCTGGCCGCGTCGCGGATGTTGATGACGTGGTCGGCGCCCTCGGCGCGGACCTTCGCGAGCTTCTCGTCGGAGCGGCCGGTGGCGATGACGGTGGCGCCCACGCGCTTGGCGATCTGCACCGCGGCGAGCCCGGTCGAGCCCGAGGCCCCGTGGATGACGACCGTGTCTGGGGCCGCGAGGCGACCGCGCGTGATGAGCCCGTGGTAGGCCGTCTCGTAGTTGCCAAAGACGCTGCTCGCCTGGTCGAAGTCGAGGGCCGCGGGCTTGGGGACCAGCGCGCGCGCGGGCGCGACCGCCCAGGTCGCAAAGCCGCCCCAGCGTTGGTGGGCGCCCTTCGAGCGCGGTCCGGCCTGGAGGCCATCGACGATCACCGCATCGCCGATCGACACGGTGCCCGCAGCCGCCGGCCCGACCCAGGCCGCCGTGCCGGCGTACTCGATCCCCGGGGTGTAGGGCGGGGTCACGAGGTGCTGGTACTGGCCGCTCGCCATGATCAGATCGACCCAGCCGACCGCGGCGCTCTCGACGCGGATGACCACGTCGTCGGGTGCCAGGGTCGCGGGATCGGGGAAGGCCATCGGCTCGAGCCGCAGGGTGTCCCCCGCGATGGCCGCATCGGCGCTCTCGGCCAGCGCCGTGACGAGGACTCGCTGACCGACGAGCTGGGCGACGTTCGCGTTCGACATGGCACGACCCTAGCGATGACACGCGCCGCTGTCGATGCGGGCCCCGGTCCGACCTCCTTCTAGAAGGAAACGCCGAGGCCACCGAAGACCCCGCGCTCGGCCAGGACCGCGCCTTCGAGGTGGAGGGTCCAGCCGCGCGCCAGCTCGACGCCGAGGCCGGCCGCGAGCTGGACGTGCTTCGTGTCGCCGCCCGTGGCCCCGCGCCAGAAGACGGGCCCCCCGAAGAGGCGCGTCGACAGGTACGGGGTGACGATGCCGAACGAGCGCGAGGCGGTGACCGAGGCGCGCAGATCCAGCGCGGTCCAAGGGTCGCTGCGTCCGCCGCCACGCACGGTCGCGTGCGAGACGCCGAGCTGGAGGCCGAGGGTGAGCGAGATCGGATCGACGGGCGCCGAGAGCACGCGCCAGTCGAGCGAGGTCGCGACGACGACGCCCGGCTCGATCGTGTGGCGTGTCGTCATGGCATCGACGTGCCCGCCGAGCACCACGCCGACGCGAACACCGACGCTCAGGGCGCCGAGCTCGCGCGTGAGACCGACCGCGACCAGGTCCTCGAGCATGGCGGCGTCGAACGACGCGTCGCCGTCGGAGAAGACGAGGTCGGTCGCGAAGAAGCCACCCGAGACCGAGAGCTGCCAGTCGGGCTCGTGTTGCGACTTGGCGCCGCGCCGATCCTTGCCCGCCGGACCGACGGGCGCCCCGCAGCCTCAGGCAAAGGCCTCGTCGAGCGTCACGCGCCAGGCGAGTGCCATGACCGAGAGGACGACGAGGGCTTTCAGGGCACGCAGCATGGGGACCACTATGCCACGAATACCGCCGGGGTTACCGGCGGGAGCACCGATGCGACCGCGCAACGGGAACCGCGGGCGGCCAGGTGAGGCCGGACCGTCCGCGGCGCGGAGCGAGGCTGCGCTGATCAGTCGGCGATGGGGCAGTCGCCGAGGATGGTCTCGAGGTCGACGACCATGGCCGTGAAGTCGGTCACCTGCGCGGCGATGGCGGTGCTCTCGAGGTCGCAGTTCTTGCGGATGTACTCGAGCAGGATCTTCAGCTGCTGGATGACGCTGCTCGAGTAGGTCACGAGATCGGCCTGCTGCTCGGGCGCGAGCTCCGAGCAGGTCGCGTCCCCGAGGGAGGTGATGATCGTGTTGTAGAGGGTGGTCGGCTGGGCCGAGGCGGACTTGAGGTAGTTCGGGTCGCACTGGGCGGCGGGGTGGCAGTCCTCGGCGGCGGTCGTGACCTGGCCGTCGAAGGTGTAGCAGAAGAAGGCGGGGGTCCCGACCGGGGTGTAGCCGGTGCTGACGCCGCTGCCCTCGCCGTTCAAGGGATTCTGGCCGCAGAGCTTGGTGACGGCACCGTTGTCGGTGGTGGTGGTCGTGCTGAGCGGCACCGAGTAGGTGATGACCGGGTAGGTCGCGTTGTCGGGGGTGTAGTTGCCGTTCATCGTGTCGGCGCCCGAGGCCGTCGCGGTGACCTTCACCTCGCAGTCCGCGCTCGGGTCGAAGCCGATGGCCACGTTCCAGTAGACTTTCTGGCACGAGGCCTCGCCGCAGGGCAGGAGCTCGTTGTCGCGGTAGACCGCGTACTGCCAGATGGCATCCTCGGGATCGGGGTCGGGGTTCGACGCCGTCCATACGTTGCCCGGGCCGGCCGTCGGGTCGAGCTCGAGCTCGACGTCGCCGCACTTCACGCCGATGGGCTGCATGTGGAGGACCGTGCCGGAGGCCGAGTCGGGGCCCGCGGTGCAGGCCAGCGCCACGACCGCGGTCTGGCCGCGCTCGTTGGTCGACGGATCGAAGAGGAGCTCGATGGGATTGCCGTCGGGGTAGCTGCAGTCGAGCTTGGCCGAGCAGAAGATGTCCTCGAAGTTCACGGCGATGTCGAAGAAGCCCTGGTTGGCCGAGCGCATGATCGTCACGTTGAACTCGACCGCGACGTCCTGGTTCTCGCGGCACTCGAACGCGAGCTCGCACGGGCCGGCGCCGTCGTTGTTGCCGTTGTCGAGGTGGCCGCACGGGTTCTGGTACGTGTCGCGATCGATGGGCCCGCCCGGCGAGTCGGTCGACGAGTCGTAGAGGTCCTCCAGCTCGAGGCGCACGGTGTTCTCCTGCGGGTCGCCGTCGACGAGCTGGGCGTCGCAGGGCCCGACATACGAGATGGCGCCCCGGCCGTCGCCGTAGTCGTCGGCGCAGACATTGGCCTTCTGCCACACGGTCTGCGCGGCGCCGTTCTGGACCGTGAGGCGGTAGCAGGCGTTGCTGACGCCGATGAGCGTCAAGGGCGAGGTGCCGATCGCGACGCGCGGGCCCGTGGGGGCGGAGTCGGACGAACACGCGATGAGGGGCAGGCAAGCGAGCGGGGCAACGACGAGACGGAGCGTCGACATGAGTTCTCCTGGGAGGGGGCTCTGGACCATCCCGCAACTGCGATGGCCGCTCACCATCAAGGCCACCGCCCGGCGCCGCGAGACAACCCCCCTTGGGAATCGGATGGGACTTCGTCCGCGCGCGGCCGCTCAGCGTGCGCCGAGGAACACATCGTCCAGCGCGACCCCCCAGGCGGCCCCGACCTCGGAGGGGGTGCGCGGCCGCGGGTCGGGATCGATCCAGCTCGCGACCCGGTCCCACCCGCCGCTGAGCAGCACCTCGCCGTCGGGCCCACCCTCGCGCCATCGGCCCGCGCCGAATGCCACGCTGTCGACGCGCCCATGGTGGACCCTGACGATCGCGTCGGGCGTGACCGCGCCGACCGCGCCCTCGCCCTCGCCCCTGAGGCGCCAGAGCCGCACCACCCCATCGCGCGCTCCCGCTGCGAGCCGGCCGCGCGTGACCGCGAGCGAGACGAGCTCGGCATCCGGTGTGGCGATGTAGGTCTCGCCTTCGCGCGCGCCGCCCGCGTCGAGGACCCAGGTGCGGACGCGGTCGGGTTCGAGCGCGAAGAGGCGCGTTCCGTCCAGCGCGAGGCCCAGGGCGGCCGGCGCGCGCGTGAGCGACACCAGGACCCCGGAGGTGGGGTAGTCGCGGCCGAGCCGGACCTCGCCACCCTCGAGGAGGATCGCCACATGGCGCCCGTCGGCGCTCGCGACGAGGTCGACGACATCCAGGTTCGAGATGTCGCGTGGCGGCGCGGCGCGGTCGATGCGGAACTGGCGCTGGGTGTGCGACGAGGCGAGCAGCGATCCATCGGCGAGCAGCGCCACGCGCCGCAGGATGGTCTTTGGCGCGAGGAAGGCGGGGAGCTCGGCCGCCGCTTGGAAGCGCCGGATCTCCGGCCGCCCGAGCCCATGCGCGACGAGTACCCCGTCCGCATCGAAGGCCGCCGTCTTGACGATCGAGTCCTGCCAGCGTGGGGCCGCGACACGCCGACGATCGCCGTCCAGGACCAGCAAGGTCGGTCCATCGCCGAGCGCATAGCCCGGCACGTCCCGACGCGCGGCAACGACCGTGACCCCACCCGGCGCGGGCTCGGCGCGTGGCAACATCGCGGCGAGCTCCCAGCGCTCGAGGAGGCCGCCTTCGCCGCGACGACCCGCCACGACGAGTGCCTCCTGTCCCTCGCCGACGGCCGCGCTGGCGCGAAGACGGGGCAGGCGCAGGACCGGTCGGGCACGCTCGAGGTCGAGCACCAGAGGCGCACTGGCATCGGCGAGGACCAGCGCGCGCCGCCCGCCGGCGAAGGTCACGAGCGTCCGCACGAGCCCCGCCTGGGCGCCGAGTGGCTCGCGCCGCGCGCCGAGATCAGGGGCCGCGCCGAGGTCGGGTCCGAGGCCGTCGAGGGTCACTCGCTCGACGCCGCCATCGCCCAGCCCGACGAGCAGGGTGTCCGGGCCGAGGGCGGTCATGGCCGTGACGACGGGCGGGCGCTGGACGGTGCCGAAGCCGGCGGCGACGAAGCGGCGCGGGGTGGGCGCCGGCGCGAGGTCGACGAGCGTGAGCTGCCCGTCGTCGCAAGCGCCGAGCAGGCGGTCGGGCGCGAGCATCGTCGAGGTGAGGAGCGAGGCGCCAGGGGCGCAGGGCGCGCGGACCGGGTCCGAGACCCCATCGAGGGTGACGACGGCCGCGCACTGGGGCGAGCTCACCAGCAGTGCCGGGCCGCCGCGGTCGAGGCGCAGCCCGTGCACGGTGGCGCAGGGATTCGAGAGCTCGTAGCGGACCTCGCCGCTCACGACGTCGAAGAACGTGACGGCGAGCCCGGCCGTCACGACGCCGAGTCCAGCGCCGATGAAGCGCGCGTAGCTCTGGTCGACCTGGCGCGTGAAGCGCAGGGTCCCCTGGTCGAAGACCTGAATCGAGGTCGCGTCGCGACAGAGCGCGAGCGTCCCGGCGACGTCGACCGGCACGCACGGTAGATCGGCCAGCACGGCGCGGGTCGGGCGCTCGGGCCCGATCGAGGCCAGGACGCCACGGGCCTCGGCGCGCACCTGCGGCGCCGTGGCGTGGACCAGGGCCTCGGCGGCGAGCAGCTCGGCCTCGCCCAGCCGCAGGTCCTCGACCATGCGCTGCGCCTCGCGGACCAGCGTCAGGGACAGGTTCGCCTGGGCACGGTCGCGCTCGTCACCGACACGCCCGACGCCGATCACGACCACGACCGCCAGCACCGCCAGGGCCACCGCGATGACCGCCAGCGGCACACGCCAGGCGCGGACCAGGCGGCGCAAGAGCTCGAACGAGGAGTAGCGATGGGCCTCGACGCGGCGCCCATCGAGATAGCGCTCGAGGTCGAGGGCGAGGGCCTTCGCGTCGGGATAGCGGTCGGTCGGCGCAGGGGCCATGGCGCGACGGACGATGGCGGCGAGCTCGCCCGGGACGTCGTCGGGCAGGGGCGGGACCTCGCCACTCGCGGCGGCGCGGCGCAACGTGTCGTCGCCCGCGGGGGTGCGCACCGGGCGCCCGACGAGGACCTCGAAGAGCACGGCCCCGAGACTCCAGACGTCGCTGGTCGCGCGCGCGGGCTCACCGCGGGCCTGCTCGGGGCTCATGTAGCCCAGCGTCCCGGCCGAGCCGAGGTCGTGGTCGGCGAGCCCCGGGGCGGTGGCGAGGCCCCAGTCGATGACCTGCATCTCGCCGAAGGCGCCGATCATGAGGTTGGCGGGCTTCAGATCTCGGTGCACCACGCCCTCACGGTGCGCGAAGCCGACGGCCTCGCACGCGGCCAGGAGCGGGCGCAGGAAGGCGAGGCGCGCGCTCGGCTCGGGCGTGCTCCTCAGGAGCTCGGCGAGAGAACGGCCGCGCACGACGCGCATCGCGAACCACGGGACGCCGTCGGGGCTCAGGCCGAGGTCGTGCACGGCGACGATGCCCGGGTGCTCGAGGCGCGCGGTGACGAGGGCTTCGTGCCAGAGGCGCGAGGCGTCCTGCTCGGTGACCGGCTCTTTCATGGCGACCTGCCGGCCGAGCCAGCGATCGCGCATCAAGCGGACGCGCCCCATGCCGCCGACGCCGAGGTCGGGGCCGGGCTCGAAGCGGTCCGGGTCGAGAGGGATCGGAGCGGGCACCTCGGCCGAGGTCTCTGCGGCGCGGGCTGGCAACGACCAGGCCGGCCGGCTCGCGTCGAAGCTGGGGCGGGAGCCGCTCATTGGCGATCGACGATGCGATCCTTCGGGCCGAGGAAGAGGCTCAGCCTGCCACGTCCCGCGGCGCGGACGAGGTCGCCGCGGATACCGAGCTCGAGCAGGGCGCGGCGGAGGCGCGCGAGCCCGGCGTCCCAGTTGCGGCGCAAGAGCACGTCGTCTTCCTCGCGCGGCCAGACCTCGCGCGCGACCGTGCGCCACTCGACCGGGGCACGGAGCTCGGCGAGCTCGCAGAGGATGCGCGCGGGGATGCCGTCGACCGAGACGACGCGCCCGCCGACCGCGATGTGGACCGAGTCGAAGTGGAGCTTCAGCGTGAGCGGCGCCTCGAAGCCGCGCACGGTCGCGAGGGCGCCGGCCTCGCTGAGCTGCATGCGCTCGAGCACGAAGGTGCGACCGCCGACGTCGAAGGCCTCGCCGACCGCCAGGCGCGCGTCGTCGTCCGAGGGGCGGCGGATCCAGACCGCCTCGCCGTCGATCCAGAGGGTCGCAGCGGCGTCCGGGGCGAAGCCAGGGACGAGCTCGGCGCCGGTGGCGAGGATCGAGGCGACCGGGGCCAGGGCCTGGAAGGGCACGCCTTCGCCGCGAATGGCGAAGACCTCGGACGGGATGGAGACGTCCTCGACCCTCAGCGTCACGCGCGGCCCGAGCTCGATCGACTGGCCGCGGCTCAAGGCGACCTCGGCCACGGCGGCGCCATCGACGCTGAAGCGCCCGCGCAACGAGAGGAGCTTCAACTGGGTGCCGCGCAGGCTGACGAGCGCATGGGCCTCCGAGATGGAGGGGTCGTTCAGGCGCAGGTTGGCCGCACCCATGCGACCGATGATCGCTTCGGGTCCAAGGTCGACGTGTCGACCGTCAGGCAGGCGGAGTCTGACGAGCGCCCTCATCCCTCTTGGATAGCCGAACGCAGGCGTCCAGGCGAGGACGCCCGGCGCCCGGTCGGTAACTCGTGGCCCGAGGCCGTGGCACCCGGGTGTCCCGGGGTCACTTCAACTGCATCGAGGTGCAAGCCTTCTCGAACATGGCGAGCGTGGCCTCGAGGTTCGGCACGCCCTTGCTGCGCGCCTGCACGCCGCGGCACGAGACCGCCTTGCCGCCGGGCAGGGGCTTGATGAAGGTCAGCTCGGCCGTGCCCTTGGTCGAGTTGTGGCCGGCCACCAGGAAGCCACCCGCGACCTCGACGCGCTTGGTCTCGACCATCGGCTTGTCCTTGGTCCCCGAGGTGAGCTTCACTTTGTCGAGGGTCTTGGGCGGGATGGACTCGAGGTTGAAGGTGAAGGACGGCAGGCTGAAGTTGTCCTTGAGCGGGGACTGGAAGCGGATGAACCCACTCGTGTCGAGCGTGAAGCCGGTCGGGACGCTGACCGAGATCTTCTGGCCCTCCACGTCGACGTCGACGGGCGCGAGCGTCGCCGCGCTGAAGTCGTCGTCGCCACCACCCCCGCCGGCCGCGCCCTTTTCGCCGCACGCCATGCCACCAAGCGCAAGCGCGAGGCTCGCGACTCCGCCCATCACCCAGGTCGACTGCTTCGAGATCGTCATGACTTCTCCATGTGCACCTGCCCCGGACCCATGGCGCCCCACACAGCGTGAGGACGGACAGTGACGGTAGGGCGGTTGCCACCCAGGAGGCACAGCGCGCAGAGAGTAAACGCCGTTCGCAGTTGATTTCCGATCTCGGCCCCGCGGCTCTGCCTGATTCGTGTCGGGACACGGTTGTCCCGACGTCGGGACACGCCCCTCCCGACCTTGTTCCAGGCCGAATCAGGCGCTTCACTTTACAAGATATCGGCTTTCGAGCACCGTCGGGACACGATCACATTCGCGCGGGTCTGGCGTCGTCAGGCCGCCACGAGAGATCCATCTTTGGCCCGCGCGAGCGCGCGGCGCCGGGGTCGCACGCAGGGCGTTGGGGGTAGGTCATGGGGCGAGTGCAGCGAGAGGTCGAGCAGGCGGGGAGTCTGGTCGTCGAGGCGCACAACGTGAACGGCGCGGCCGCGAAGGAGGCCGAGGCGTTGCTCGCGCAGGCGCGCACGCTGCAGGCGGCCATCACCAGCAGCTTCTGGGATCTGGGGCGCGTGCTGGGCGTGCTGGCCGAGCGCAAGCTGCACCTGGCGCTTGGCTTCTCGCGCTTCGATCAGCTCGTCGAGGCGCGGCTCGGGCTCTCGAAGACGCTGGCGTGGCGGCTCATCACCGTCGCCGGACGACTGCCCAAGAAGGAAGCGATGAAGCTCGGGCAAGAGCGGGCCCACGCACTGGTGGCCTTCGCGGCGGCGTCGAATGGCGAGATCGACCCGGTCGAGGTCGCGCGTCTCGACCAGCCGCTGGTGGGCGACCGGCCGCTGTCCGAGACGCCGGTGCGCGAGATCCTGGCGGCGCGCCCACGCCGACCCACGCCACTTGCGCAGCGGGCGGACAAGGCGATCGACAAGAAGCTGGCGGCGGCCGTGAAGCGCCGCGCGACCGCTCTGGGGCTGCGTGTGGCCGAGGTCGAGGTGCGGAGTGACCGCGTCCTCATCGCGCTGACGCGGTCCCAGGCCGAGCGGCTCGCGCGCGACTGAGCCGGAGCCGCGAGACGCGAGACGTGCGACTGAGCCGGAGCCGCGAGCTCCCCTGACGTGCCGAGGAGCGGCCGGCGGGCTTCTTCAGGAGCTTGTCGTCGTTGGCTTTGGGCATGTTCGAAACCTTCGACGCGACGACACGCTCGGCAACAACGGGTCCCGTCAGCGCACGAGGCGCACGCCGCGCTGGATCGCGTAGCTGAAGCACGACGGCTGCGCGGGCGGCACGATGCGCTTCACGGTCACGAAGGCGTCCGCGCGGGACTGGATGG